>JANWYS010000081.1 GCA_025054875.1 Cytophagaceae bacterium
CGGCTACGCCTCCGCTCCGTTCCCATTCATGCAAGTATGTAACAAATAAAAAAAGTACTATGTTTGTAAAAAAAAAAAACTACACTTCATACACACTTTTTGGGACAGTATCCACATTACATAGCATGAACCCATTTTATGCATTAGAAAATTTCCACCCGATTCTAATCCAAAAATGGGATAAAATGGGTTAATGTTGGCAATACCTTTCCATGAGATTTTTACACGTCCACTCTACAGATTCGTTCAACGTTTTAAAATTAATTCCAGATAGTTTTTTGATTTTATCATTTTTAAAATGGACAGATAATTTTGAAATGTTAGCCGTTTCTTTAGATACGATAGGAGTTGAACCTGTAATCAGGCTTCTGATGTATTCTACCCTCCATGCTAACTCATTTATAAAAGAATTTGTTTTTATGCGGGGAGGTTTTTTTTTAAAATAAAAAGCTATGGTGTCAAACAGTTTTTTATAGTCTACACTATCAGCACTCACTATGTAGCGGTCGTTGGTGAATTTAGTTTTTAAAAAGAAATTTATTGTGGTTACAACATCACGTACATCTATGTAATTGACTGTGCCGGCAGGATAGAATGGTTTTTCATCGTATACGTACTTGAATATTTTTGTACTGCCTCCATTCCAGTTCCCCGGTCCGATGATGAGTGATGGATTTAAAATGACGGCCTGCAAGCCTTCTTCAATACCTCTCCATACTTCTAGCTCAGACAAATATTTAGTAATGGCATAGTGAGTATTGTGTGGAGAGTTTTCCCAAACATTTTCCTCATCTATCACTTTGGAGTTTTGTTTTCTTCCCAATGCGGCTACTGAACTTATATGTATTAGCTGTGCTTTGCATCCGGTGTTTATTATAGCATTTACAATATTTTGCGTGCCCTCCACATTGGTTTTGTACATGGCAGTTTTGTCGTTTGGAGAAAAAGATACGATAGCAGCGCAATGGATTACATAATCAACCTGAGCAATTATGTATTCAAGCAAGTTAATATCAAATACATTTCCTTCTATCCAATTGACCCTTGGGGAGACATCGGATATGAGTGAAAAATCAGAATGAGGTCTTTTCAGAGCGGTGATGGAATAATTTTGAAGCAGCAAATCCCGGGCTACATGTGAGCCCAAAAGTCCGCTGGCGCCAGTCAGGAAAACATTCATAAGGTATAGTTCAATAAATTGGACGATAGAGCTTTTTCATATGCTTTTGTTTTTTGGGCTTTTGCGATGGCTTCGATGTGACGGCTGGCATGACAATCTGAACCTAAAAAATCAATCATATTTTCGTTTATTAGTTTTTCAGCTATTTTCCTTGAGGCTTCAGAGTAATAGCCGGATAAGGAAGCAATGTTGATCTGAAACAGGATGCCCAGATTTTTTATCTCTTTGTATTTGTTGAAATCATCATAGAGATATACATATCGCTCAGGATGGGCTAACACAGGGTTGTACCCAGCAGCCTTCATTGAAAAAACAGCTTCAGAAAAATAAGAGCTGGGATTCATGAAAGATGTTTCAAACAGAAGATATTTATTCCCGAAAAATAGCAAAGGCTCAGAGCGATGGATTTTTTTTACGAAAAATTCATCGAGATAATATTCAGCTGCTGCTTCCAGAGATATATCGAGATCATGTTTCTTGATTTCAGACTGCAATTCTGCCAGCTTTGCGTGGATAATTTCCGGAGTGTTTTTATAGTAATCTTCTATTATATGAGGGGTCATGATCAGTTTTTTATATCCAAGATGAATAAAATTTTTGACTAACGTTATGCTTTCCTGAATGTTTGCAGCCCCATCATCTATGCCGGGCAATAAATGAGAGTGAACATCAACCGTGAGTGTGCATTCGTGTTTTGACTTGGTACAGATAGAAAAAAACTGCGAGAGTTTCATGACCTTTTAAACAGAGATATTTTTTTCAACCATTTCATCTTTATACCCTTGTTTTCTCCTTCGTAATATCCGTAGCCATACCCGTAACCATAGCCGTATCCATAACCACCATAGCCGTAGGTATTGATGATTTGCAAGGCATTAATTATGATGGCGAGGTTTTTAAAATCACCGCTACGAACCACTTTGTTGATGTTTCTTTTCACTCCTTTTTTTGAATAGTTAGCCCTAACTATGTAAAGAGGCACATCAGCTTTTTTCATTACAATCATAGCATCGGTAACAAGGCCTACCGGAGGGGTATCTATGACTATAGTGTCATAATGCTGAAAAAGTTTGTTTATGATGTTATCGAAGTCAGGCCTTAATATCAGTTCTGAAGGGTTAGGCGGCACAGGCCCGGCAGATATAAAATTGAGTGTCGGGATGCTTGTTTTGTTTATGCATTCCTCAACTGAATGTTTTCCTATCAGCATAGTGCTCATTCCTTTTATGTTTTCCTTATCAAAGGCTATATGTACCTTAGGCTTTCTCATATCCAAATCAATGATTATGACTCTCTGTCCGGACATGGCTATTATTCCGGCAAGGTTGGTAGATATAAAAGTTTTACCTTCGCCTCCTACAGTTGAGGTTACAGATATTATTTTTTTGGGTTTATCCGGACATAGAAATTCCAGGTTTGTGCGGATAGACCTTAACGCCTCGCTGATAGCAGACTTGGGATTTTTATCTACCAATAATTTAGAAAATTCCATCTTTTCTTTGTTGTATTCCGGAACACCTCCCAACACTGCAGCATTGACGCTTTTCTCTATTTCTTTTTGTGTGGCAATTGTATCGTGCAAAAAGTATCGTACGAAAACAAGGATGATGCACAAAAATATACTTACCAATACTGAAGAGATGTAAAGTATTTTTTTATTGGGAAATACAGGTACCTTATTGATATTCCCTTGCTTTAATACTACAAAGCCCGGAACGGTTCCTGCTTTGGCTATGGCATACTCAGCTTCACGTTCGATGAGTTGTAAGTAAAATTTATCATACAAAGAATAAAAACGTTTCAAGCGGGTGAAGTTGGTTTCTTTTTCGGGTAGTTCTGCTACATAGTTTTCAAATTCATTTAATTTCTTGTTGAGTTCGTATATCTGTTGATGAAGTAATCTTTTGTTCTTGCTGATGAGTTGATGAAGTGTTTGGTTTACAGTATTTATTTCTTTTTCCTTTAATCGCATAGCATAAGTATTGTCTTTTTGAGATTCCTCAAGTCTTGACATTTCATGATACAAAGTATTTCGAAGTTTTATAGCTTCTATAAGTTGTGGGTCGGGTATTTGTGAAGAAGAAGGAATGAATGTTTCTATCTCCTTTTTGTCGCTAAGTAAAAGTTGTTCTAAATCTTCGAGCGTGGTAATTTTTAGTTTGATCTGCAATTTTTCATTTTCTATGGATTCGATTTTGGAAATGTATTTATTGAAATCTGATTTAGTGTCAAAAGTTTTATTGTCTTCAACAAAATCTTGTAGGTTTAATTCGGCTTGTTTCAAATTGTTTTCTGTTCGTATTAATGAATTTGCCAGAAAGTCTAATACTTTTTGGTGCGAAGCATTTCGGGATTCTATGGTGGTGACCAGATAAACCGAGTCAATTATATTCACAATATCCGCAGCCTTGTATGGGTTGAAATCCCTGAAAATAACTTTTATTGTGCTGGCATCCAGATTGAGTAAAGTTACACTTAGGTTTTTTTGTAAATAGTTTAAAATAGCTTCGTCAGAATTAATGATGAAGTAGTATTCATTGTTTATGCAATCACGTTTTAGGTGTTTTGTGGGTAATACCTGAAAGGTGAACTTTTCATTTTTTACTGTGTCTCCAAATTGATATTTTTTGGAAATCTTTTCTCCTGCAAAGTTATATGAGAGCATGTATGTTGAAGTATCTATGATGACAACATCTATTCTTTTATTAAGGAAATCCGGAGAAATGTTTGCTTTATCAAAAACCACTTTGAATGGAGAGATGTTGTACATTTCCTGGTTGATCACATTACCTACGGCATAATAGGTTATGTCTAAATTGATTGTTTTGATAACTCTGCTAAGCACAACATTAGATTTCAGAAATTCCATTTCCCCGGATATGGTGGTGAGTTTGGTGGCTTCCTGCACACTTTCATCCCTGAATCCTCTAAAGCCCAGCACTCCGGCACTACTTCTTAAATCTAATTTCAATACAGATACAGATTCATATACAGGTTTGGTATATCGCAAGTAGAGAAAGCAAGCAGAGATACACGCAATAAAAATAAGGGCAAACCAACCCAAACTTTTCCTTATGACCAGAGCCAGTGTAGCAAAGTCAAAATCGCTGAGAAAGTCCCCATATTTTTCATCGTCGGTTTCATTAAACCTTCTGGGGTTTAAATCCTCCAACATCTCCAATGTGTTTTTTTCGGTTGCCATTATACTACTTTCTTAAGCTCGTTAACAATGCTATAAACGTGAGTATAGACAGAACTAACGATATGATGGGTGAGAGGTCTTGTATAGTTTGTGGTAAAATTCTTCGTTGAGGTTCTATGTATATGATGTCATTAGGTTCTACGTTGAGAGTAGCTTTTTTCATGCCTTCTATTGTTGAGAGATCTATTATAGTAACCTGAGGATTTTTGAGGTCTCCGCGTATCACACGGATATTGTGTGCCTTGCTCTCCTGGCTTACACCTCCATATTGAGCAATGACCTCTATTAGATTAGTATTTTCGTTCTCTAAATTCAGCACCTTGCCTCCGAGAGCTCCCAATACTACAACGCGCTTGTTTTCGAATTTGGTAATTACATACACGTTGTAATAAAACTTAGAATACGCCTCACTAAGTATACTGTCGGCCTGGCGCAGGGTATATCCTTCAAGCTTTATATCTCCTATCATGGGTAAAAAAACCATACCGTTGTCTCTAACCAGATATTTTGGTGTTTCTCTGTTTAATGTGCCCGCCTGAATGCCTGTCGCTTTCAGTAACTCATAATCAGGGTCTATAATTCGTTCTCCATTATTGGTATATACTTTTATGGATATATAGTCATTTTTTTGTATAACGTAATTTTTCTTGTGATTGGCATCCGCTTTTTGTATAGAATCAATCAGAATCTGTTCATCGGTGCGGAACATAATATTTTGCCTGTAAACTCTGCAAGAGAGCAGTACGCAGGCGGTTGTAACAATAATAAATAGCACATCAGTTTTGATGATTTTATTCATACGGATTAAATTTCCTTGTGCTGTATCAACTCCGAAAAAGTTTTCAAATGTTGATCTTTTTCAGATATAATAGGGTTTTTAATACCCCAATCTATATTAATTTCTGAATCATGCCAAATGAGTCCGCTTTCTGATGATTTATTGTATACATTACTGCATTTGTAGGAGACTATAGAATCTTCAAGGGCTAAAAATCCGTGAGCTAACCCCTCCGGTATGAATAACATATTTTGTTTGTTGCTATCAAGAATGATTTTCAGATGATGTTTGAATGTAGGAGAGTTTTTACGTAAATCTACAACCACATCCAACACCTTGCCTTTTATGACTCGCACTAACTTTGCCTGTGCATAAGGGGGCTTCTGAAAGTGAAGCCCCCTTAATACGCCGGCGTATGAATAAGATTGATTATCTTGTAAAAACTTAGTGTGTATTCCTATTTTATCAAAACTCGTTTCATTATAGGATTCAAAAAAATATCCTCTTTTATCTTCGTACACATCGGGAATTATTTCCAACACTCCATAAATAGGGGTTTTAAAAACTTGCATTTACTGTAATTTAACTTTCACGAAATAATCTCTGTCCAAATCGCGAATCTCATACTTTCCTTTCCATCCTACTTCTTCAAGCATTGATATGAGATTGGATTTTTTGTACAAATATAGTGGACAATTTCTCATATTGTATCTTACTTTGCGCTGCCATGCCAAAATACCACCAGCTTTAGGAAAACTCATGTAAATTTCTTTGGATACATCTTTTTTGAGCTTCTCGAAAATTTTTACAGGCTCTTTTATGTAATCAAAAAATCCGGTCAGGCAAGCAGCATCGTGTTTTTCATCGAAAGTGTGGGTAGAGTAATCATCCAAAATGTATTTTACCTGACCTTTTTCTAAATATTCTTTTGTTTTCTTTTTTGCAATCTCAAGCATGCCTTCAGCAATATCAATACCCGTTACTTTTTTGCCTTGCTTTAGAAAAGCTTCGCAGTAATGACCTGAGCCGCAACCAATGTCTAATACTGTTTTGATTTCAGGCTTCATGGTTTCTTTTACACATTCCTCATATCTTCTATACATAGACTGACGGAAGAGTTTATCGGCAATTTTGTCAAGCAGACTTCTGTTTTTGGTGTGGCCATAAATGCTGTCAAAATCTTGTGCATAGCCATGGAAAAATTTTTTTACATCTTCTGTTTCTTTATCTTTCATAACTTTCAAAATTTAATTCCTTAATAATATTGAATAACGGTTTAAATTCAAAATCGTTCAAAAGTTTTTGCATTTTAGGCTCGGTATATTTCAAGCCATAGTAATGAGGATATCTGATTCTGGGCGGCAACTTGCTTAAATAGGGGTGGTCGAGGTCGAATTCCCACGGATGTATGTAAAAAATGACAGGCCTCAGCTGAGAGATTTCACGAAATTTTTTTTTGAAAATATTGTAGGGAAGTATCCTGAAATAAGCGCCTCCCAATGCCGGTTCAAATATTAAAAATTTAAATGTGCAAACCGGTACTTCATAAAGTTGATTATCCAGAAGATGGATGTTTTTGTTGTATCCTTTTATACCCGTTCGTTTATTATCACCTGGGTATATACTCGAATCATACTCAAATCCTTTTTGTTTTATGATGTCCAACGCCCATAGGTTTCGATGATCAATGGAAAAATAGGGGGCACGAAACCCTTTGTAGTTGACACCAAAAGGCTTGATAAGTTCTATGCATTTGTCAAGTTCATGAGTGAACTGCTCAGGTGTTATGTCGTACAAAAAAGGGTGAGAGTAGGAATGACAGGATATTTCATGGCCTTCATCAATAATTTCTTTTATAATGTCGGGATGTTCTTCAATTACTTTTCCTAATACAAAATAGGTCGCTTTTACTTTGTGTTTGGAAAGAAGACTTAACAATCTATCGTGCCCTATACGTATTCTTTTTTCATACTTATTCCATTCAGACATATTGATACCTATACCTTGATACCAATCTTCAAGATCAACTGTAAAAGCGTTTATCGTATTCATTTAATTTGTCTTTGTGCCTGTGTGTATATGTCTCTCAGTTTCATTGCCATTTGCTTGCAATCCCATTCAGCCTTGACATGATGGAAAGCTATTTCTGAAAATTTTTTTCTCGTGTCGGCTTCCTTTAATAACTTTTTGACATAAAAAGTAAGCGCCCGAACATCGTACTGCGCCACAATATATCCGCTTTTTTCGTGTTCTATTATTTCTTTTATCCCCTCTACATCAAAAGCTGCTACGGGTACTTTCATCAGTGCTGCTTCCACTATAACACGAGGCAGGCCTTCGCGAAGAGAAGTGAAAACAAATACATCAGAAATAGACAGATACCCGGCAACATCCGAGCTGTATCCTACAAAAATAACATCATGGCTTATATGTAGTGTGTGTGCCAATCTTTTACACTCTTCCAATAGTTCTCCTTCGCCTATCAATAAAAGTTTGGCTTGAGGTATTTCCTTTTTTACTTCCGCAAAGCATTGTATGGTATAGCGCTGTGCCTTAGAGAAAGAAAATCGCCCAACGTTGATTAAAACAAAATCATCGTGCGAGATACTAAGTCTTCTTTTCAATTCATTTTTCTTTTCTTCTGAGTTGAGTTGTTTAGAAACGAAACTTTCTACATCCATACCACTTCTCACTATGTAGTATGGGATGTTTTTTCCTATGTTATTTTTGTGGTAATGGTGAATAGTATCGTTACCTACTGCCACTATGCAATCGCTTACTCCGATGGTTATCTTTTCCAACCATATATAAAATTTTCGTTTTAATTTGCTCATGGGATCATTGAAGGTAACCCCGTGTAATCCGTATATGATATATGGACAGTGCGCAAGCCATGCAGCGAGTTTTGTAATAAAGCTAGCTTTTGTTTCGTGTGTGTGCACAATGTCGTACTTTTCTTTACGTATGAGTCTATAAAAAAACCACAAGGCTTGCAGGTCTCTTATGGGATCTATTTTATTGATAAGATATGGGCATATAATCACTTTTACATCGTCAAAATGCTCAAAAGGATTTTCCTGAAAATCGGCTCCGCAAGCCAGATGAAATTCATATTCTTCGTGCAGTTGCGATATACTGTGGTAGATATTGTTTTCTACACCACCTCCCCTTACCAGGCGGGTTGTGGTATGTAAAATTTTAAGTTTTTTCATCCGGAATAATGTTCCTTTATGTTTTTTTGTTTTATAAATTTTATACGGCTAACTTCTGCTGCATAAGAATGAGCCTTGCATAATATCCTCCTTTAGCCAAAAGCTCTTCATGTGTGCCGCTCTCTTTGATTTCACCACCATCCAATACGATAATTTTGTTAGCATGTTGAACAGTAGAGAGACGATGTGCAATTATAATCGAAGTTCTGTCTTTCATCAAGGTTTGAACGGCTTGCTGAATCATTTCTTCACTCTCCGAATCAATGGAGGCTGTGGCCTCATCAAGAATCAGTATGGAAGGATTGTAGACCAGCGTGCGTATGAATGAGATCATTTGTCTTTGCCCGACAGATAATGTAGCGCCTCTTTCCATAACGTTGTAGTGCAACTCACCTGGCAATCTTTTTATGAATTTATCTGCTCCAACTTTGTGGATGGCTTGCCATATCAGGTCATCCGTTATATGAGGGTTATACAAAGATATGTTGTTGCGTATGGAATCAGAAAACAAAAACACATCCTGCATCACCATTCCTATGTGCGATCGTAAGAAGCGAAGGTCATACTCGCGTATATCAACGTCATCAATTTTTATAGTTCCGGATTGTATTTCATAAAAGCGATTCAAAATATTTATAACAGAGGACTTACCCGCTCCTGTGGTGCCCACAAAAGCAACGGTCTCGCCGGGATTTACTTCAAAGCTTATTCCTTTCAATACAAAATTATTTTCATTATATGCAAACCACACATCTTTAAATTCGATTTTGCCTAGTATGTTTTCCTTGGTGAAGTTGCCGGTAGGAGAGATGTCTTCCCGGTTATCAAGTACTCTAAATATTCTGTCGCTGCTCACTACAGCCATCTGTATAGTATTGAAGCGGTCTGCAATCATTCGAATAGGCCGGAAAAACATGGATATATACATGATGAAAGATGTGAGAGTACCTAAAGAAGTGTAGCCGCGCAACGAATCGTAAGCGCCATACCATAGCAACAAGGCGATGCTTAGGGCTGAAATAAACTCCGCAACCGGAAAGTAAACCGAATAATAAAGCACAGAACGCAGGTTGGCATCGCGATGTTTTTGATTGATGGCTGTAAATTTTTGGTATTCTCTTGCTTCGCTGTTAAACGTTTGTACTACGCTTATACCGGTAATGTGTTCCTGTACGAAAGTATTAAGATTGGCAATAGCTGTGCGCACCTGATTGAATGATGATTTTACCTTTTCTTTAAATATATATGTGCTTAGTATCAAAAGAGGCAGCGCACCAAGTGCAAAGAGTGTGAGTTTCCAATGGGTATAAAACATGATAAATAATATAGCCAATATCAGCAACAGGTCGCTGATGATTCCAGCAAGCCCTTCACTGAATACGTTAGACAAACTTTCGACATCTGAAACTGTACGTGTCACCAATCTTCCAATAGGAGTCTTGTCAAAATAAGACAACCGAAAACTAAGTAAATGGCCGTATAATTTGACACGCATATTTTTAACAATGTTTTGCCCAAGCCAACCGGAGAGATATGTCAGAGTGTATTGTAATAATCCATGTACCCACAACAATACAGTGAGCCATATTGTCATCATGAGCAGTCCTGAGCTGTCTTTTGTGGCCACATAGCGGTCAATAGTGATTTGTGTAAGTATGGGTTTAGCTATGGCTGCCAAGGCAGTACAAATGGTGAGAAAAATGATAAGATATAATACTGCCCTGAACGGCTTGGCAAAAGCGTAGATTTTTTTTAACAATACTATGTCAAATATGTTTCCACTTATTTTCGATTCACTATCCATTTATGTGTAGAATTTAAATTGTGGAACATTACTTGAACGGATAAAGTTTACATTCGTTGTCTGATTACTTCATAAAGTGCTATACCGGCTGCCACTGAAACATTCAACGAACTGACTTTTCCGGCCATAGGTATGAAGGCGATTTCATCAGCTAGTTTCAGAAGATCTGTTTGAATACCATTTTCTTCCGAACCTAAGAGTAGTGCCACGGGTACCTTCATATCGCATTCAGCAATGTTTTTATTTCCCTTTTCACTACATGCGATTATGATGAGGCCGCTGTCTTTAAGATATTTCAAAGTTTGCAAAACAGATGATACGCGACACACCGGTATGTGATGAAGAGCGCCAGAAGAAGTTTTTACGGCATCACTGTTAATTTGTGCGTTGCCTTTTTCGGGTACTACAATGGCATGTGCTCCCATGCAATGAGCAGATCGGGCTATGGCTCCGAAATTTCGCACATCGGTTATTCTGTCCAGTACAAGTATGAGAGGTGAAGAGCCTTTTTGGAAACAATCGCTTATCACATGGTCCAACGATGCGTATGTGATGGCAGATAGGAAACATATGACTCCCTGGTGAACTTTGCGGGTGATGCGGGATAGTTTTTCGGCAGGCACCTTCACCACAGGAATTTTGAGTTGTGCAGCGAGCTTCATTATCTCGTTCAACCCATCACTTCGGGTGTCTTTTTGTATGAGCAAACGTTCAACCTCTCTTCCTGACTTTATAGCTTCAATTACGGGATGAATTCCGAAAATGAATTCCTTCTTGAATTCTTGTTTCAACATTTCCTTGTGAGCAAACTCAAATATAACACAATTCAACTTTTCTGGCCGTATGAAATGTTGAAAATCTGAATTGCTAAAAGAGCTTTGCAGCAGTAGCTCAAACTATTTCAAAAGCGAATACACTTTTACCTCTAAGTCAACGCTGTTGAAAGGTCATTATGCTAAATCTCCAAAGGTTATGATTTTTCATGCGTTAAATCTTTAAAATAAAACACTGTCTGCATTTTTGTCTGAGGTATTAAAACAATATGAAACATAGTACCTATATTCGCAGATATATGGATGATGAGATGCATATGTTAAAGACAACATCGGAAGAATACATTGCGCTTGAGGAGAGATATGGAGCACACAACTATCACCCGTTACCTGTAGTACTGTCAAAAGGAGAAGGTATATATGTATGGGATGTAGAGGGTAAGAAATATTTTGATTTTTTATCTGCATACAGTGCCGTGAACCAAGGGCACTGTCATCCGCGGATCATACAAGCATTGATAGATCAGGCTCAAACACTTACACTAACCTCCAGAGCTTTTTACAACAACCGTCTCGGCGAAGCGGAAAAGTTCGTATGTGAATTGTTTGGATACGAAAAAGCTTTGTTTATGAACTCCGGTGCAGAAGCTAACGAAACAGCCATAAAGCTCGCCCGCAAGTGGGGATATAGCGTAAAAGGTATTCCTCAAAATCAAGCTGTAATCGTGGCCGCACAACGCAACTTTCATGGCCGCACAACGGGAATCATATCCGCATCTACAGACCCTGCAGCACGTGAAAATTTCGGCCCTTTCATGCCGGGATATGAAGTTATACCCTATGACGATATAGACGCTTTGGAACAATCTGTTCGTAATCCTGATGTTTGTGCATTTTGGGTAGAGCCCATACAAGGTGAAGCCGGAGTGTATGTGCCCAAACCGGGATACTTAGCCAAGGCTTCCGAGCTTTGCCGCCGGCACAACGTGTTACTAATGGTAGACGAAATTCAAACCGGATTAGGGCGCACCGGAAAGTTACTGGCCTCACACTACGAAAATGTTCATCCTGATGTATTGATATTAGGCAAAGCTCTCTCAGGAGGTACTTATCCGGTTTCGGTTGTTTTGAGTTCTGATGAAATAATGCTCACCATAAAACCCGGTGAACATGGCTCAACCTTCGGTGGAAACCCCCTTGCCGCTGCAGTAACCGTAGCTTCATTGAAAGTTTTACTTGACGAAGGTATGATTGAAAATGCTTTTTCTATGGGCGAACTTTTCAGAAAACGACTTAATGAAATAAAAAACCTTTCTCCCCTCATCAGTGCTGTACGAGGAAAAGGATTGCTTAATGCCATCGTCATAAAACCCACTGCTGATGGGCGTACTGCCTGGGATGTATGTATGAAATTTATGAAAAACGGATTGCTGGCTAAACCCACTCATGGTGACATTATACGCCTGGCTCCACCATTAATAATCAATGAGAAACAATTAACGGAAGCCTGCGATATAATTGAGAAAACTATTTTAGAATTTTAATCTTTGCTAAGCTTTTTGTTTTACTGGATTAGGCTTTTAATTAACTACGTTTTTATTTGGTTTTAGCATACAATGGTTAATTAAAAGGAGATACTGTCCCAAAAAGTGTGTAAAGTGAGTTGTTTTTTGAAAGATTAATTAGATTAAAAACTAAAAAAATTCAAA
>JANWYS010000082.1 GCA_025054875.1 Cytophagaceae bacterium
AACTCACCTTATACTTTTTTGGGACAGTTTTATAAAGTTGCGTACACTCCTATACCAATATACAAAGTTTGCAAAGAAGCATCGGGTAATCAAATGTTAGAATCTTCTTTTTCTACCGTAAGATTTACCCCGAAATTTGTTTGAAGGAGCAATCAAATCGTTGGCTCGTGAAAACTTATAATTTACTCCGAGCACAAGTGCGTAAGTAATGTTGTGAGTGGCGGGCATAGTCTTGTCTGATATTCTAAACAATTTTTCCCCGTTTTCTAAAGTTGCATTTTTGTTTTCAGCATCGGTTATTCCATAATCAACCTTTAGTCCCGTAACAAGGTCAAAATATTGCGACAAGAAAAATTCGGCATTTGCACCGAATGAAAAATCCAAAACCATTTTTTTCATGTAATTATTGCCTTTTTCTGTAACGGGCAAATCAAAATAACTGTTGGGTATATACGTGTATGCTCCCCCGTCATATTTCAGTAGGTACGATATCTGCGGACCTGCAAATGCTACCAGATCAATGTTACGAAGCTCAGTGACGTATCTCAACAACAGAGGTACTTTCAGGTAGTCGGCTCTTTTTTTGCCTTTCCATTGCTGAATGCCTGAACCAACATTGTAGTTGGCTACCCATTTTTGGTTGTGAGAGGAATATAATAATCCGGTCTGTACTCCTAAAAAGCCACTAAAGCCGTACGTTAGAGTGAGTCCGGCACCACCGGAAAAAGTAGTTTTGTTGTCAAACACTGTGTCCTTCCGAATTTCTTTGTTTGCCATGCGTGAAATTTGCGGAAATACTACTGCACCTACCGATACTTGAGCATGCAGATGGTAACAATATCCAATAATAAGTAGAATAACTAATGAAAAAGATTTTATTTTCATAACCTGTTAAAATTAAAGTGCGCAAATATAACTAAATAAATTTTTTTTTGGAAAATATAGTAAGAACAATTTGTTATTTTTACCCGATTATGTATCAGCGGAAAGTGTAGTGAAATATTTTTATGCTGGGCGCGCCCCTGTGGGGTCGGGCTGTCCGCCACTCCACGTCGCTGCGGTGCTCCGCTAAAGCTCCGCACTGGCCTTGCAGGCCATGGCTACCATTCTATGTACAATATTGGGTTTGTCGGTGGTTTTGAAGAGAAGTTGGTGGGGATTTATGCGTGGATGTGGGGTAAAGATCTCGTGTTGTACCTTCTAAACTTCCCGATTGGAAATCGGGCGGCATTCCCTCGCGCAGGTTCTCTCGAACTATTTTAGGTTAATAAAAGACTGTAAAAACTCCGAAGTAACTTTGCAAAAGGGAAGCGGCTTAACACAAATCTTTCAGGAAATAAAGAGACCGCACCATCGTCCGTTGCCATTAAGATATCCATCCACAGCAAAGATCCGAAGCTAAGGCTGAACTTTCTCTGACGCTGAATTCTGAGTTTTTAAAGTAAAGCCATAAAGCCATAAGACAAATGTTTTCATTTTTGTTAATATATTGTTGTAAATTAAAAAATCAGGTTAATAAATATCTATTTTAGCTTTAATAACATGTTTAAATTTTGTGGATTTTGACACCATGAAAAATTATTTAAAAGATCAATTACTCTGTGTTATTTAACCATAGAGCCTTTATTCATTAAAATCCCCTAACCAAAAAGCTGCTACAAAAAAATAAACAAAAAGGCGCAATGATATTTATTTTATTTTCAACAAAACATTAAAAAACACACCCTCCTTACTGCGAAATAAATATAAATCAACAACAATACATTATCTTTGTACTGTTCCACGTGGAACAAATAAGCTTAGTTAATTTATAATGTTTCACGTGGAACTGTTGGTTTGGTATTTTAATTATTAGCTGAAAAAATGTTTAAAGATTACGATATAATTGTAGTGGGAGCTGGGCATGCCGGTTGTGAAGCGGCTCATGCCGGAGCAAAAATGGGGTCATCTGTATTGTTAATTACCATGGATATGACGAGAATCGGACAAATGTCCTGCAACCCTGCAATGGGTGGAGTGGCTAAAGGGCAAATAGTAAGAGAAATTGATGCTCTTGGTGGAATGTCAGGGATAATAACGGATAGGACAACCATTCAATTTAGAATGCTTAACTTATCAAAAGGACCTGCTATGTGGAGTCCAAGAGCACAAAACGATAGATGGAGATTCTCTGAAGAATGGAGATTAACATTGGAACAAAATAAAAATGTGGATATATGGCAAGATACTGTTTATAATATATTAATTAAAGATGGAATTGCGTGTGGAGTAGTTACTAGTATGGGGATAAAAATCTATTCAAAGGCTGTAATATTGACAAATGGAACATTTTTAAATGGAATTATTCACATAGGTGAAAAACAATTCTCCGGAGGGAGAACTGCAGAAAAATCAGCTACAGGATTAACTGAACAACTAAAATCCATAGGATTTGAATCCGGAAGAATGAAAACCGGAACACCTCCAAGAGTTGATGGGCGTAGTTTAAACTATTCAGTGATGGAAGAACAAAAAGGTGATGAACAACCTAAAAAATTTTCTTATAGCGATATTACCCGCCCCGTAGAAAAACAAAAAAGTTGCTACATAACCTACACAAATACTGCCGTTCATGAAGAGTTGAAAAAAGGGTTTGAAAAATCTCCCATGTTTACCGGAAGAATACAAGGAAGAGGCCCCAGATACTGTCCCTCTATAGAAGATAAAATCAACCGGTTCGCTGATAAAGACCGCCATCAAATATTTGTAGAACCTGAAGGTTGGAATACAATTGAAATTTATGTAAACGGCTTCTCTACTTCGTTGCCGGAAACAGTACAATATAATGCATTGAAACTTATAAAAGGTTTTGAAAATGTAAAAATGTTCCGACCCGGATATGCTATCGAATACGATTACTTCCCTCCTACTCAACTTGAACACACCCTTGAAACTAAAATTATTAAAAATTTATACTTCGCCGGACAAATAAACGGAACTACCGGCTACGAAGAAGCCGCCTGCCAAGGCTTAATAGCCGGAATAAACGCACATAACAAAATAAATGAAAAAGAACCTTTTATTTTAAAACGGTCAGAAGCTTATATAGGAGTTTTAATTGACGACCTCATAAACAAAGGCACCGAAGAACCCTATAGAATGTTTACATCAAGAGCTGAATTCAGATTACTGTTAAGGCAAGATAATGCAGATATACGATTGACCGAAAAAGGTTACAAAATAGGTCTTGCCGATTATGAAAGACTCGAAGCAGTTAATAAAAAAATTAATTCATATAAAAAAATCATAAATATTTTAAAAGAACATAAAATAAATCCGGAAGAAATAAACGACCTGTTGGAAAAGAAAAATTCAGCACCAATAAGAGAAAAAACTTCTTTGTATAACTTGTTGAAAAGACCAAACTTGGAAATCAAAGACCTAACTGAAAGATTTAATAACATCTATTCAAGTTTCTCTGAAGAAGAATTAGAACAAGCCTCGATAGAAATAAAATATTATGAATACATACAGAAAGAAGAAAAAATTGCTGAAAAAGTAAATTCTCTGGAAAACTACATCATAAATGAACATATTGATTACAATAAAATTCCTTCGCTATCTTCAGAAGGAAAAGAAAAGTTGAATAAGATTAAACCCAAAACCCTGGGGCAAGCAAGTAGAATCAGCGGTGTAAGCGCATCAGATATTTCAATTCTTATGGTATATTTGGGGCGATAATTTATAAAATGAAACAATTTCTATCTTCTTGCCCTTACTGTAAATCAGTAAACATCATTAAATATCTGACTTCTGCGGATTACAGATTTTCTAAAGAAAATTTTGACCTGTATTTCTGCAATGAATGCGATTTGTTGTTCACTAACCCAAGACCTAATGAAAATGACGCTATATTGTATTACGACTCTAAAAATTATGTTTCTCACTCCGATGAGGCAAAGGGAATCACTAATAAACTGTATGTAATCGTCAGAAAATATACATTAAATAAAAAACTTTCAATTATTAACAAATTACATCCTCAAAAAGGAAAATTACTCGACATAGGCTGCGGTTCCGGACATTTTCTCTATGCATGTAAAAAAAACGGATGGAATGTAGCCGGTATTGAAGTTAATGACATAGCAAGAAAAAATGCTGAAGAACTGGTAAATGAAAACATCCTCAAAGAAATAAACCTCGTTGATAAAAATCATCCGTTTGACATAATTACCCTGTGGCACGTATTAGAACATATCTACAATCTGAACGAATATCTACTCAAAATAAATAATCTCTTAAACCATAAAGGTTACCTTATCATAGCTGTTCCCAATCACCAATCGTACGATTGTAAAAAGTATAAACAATATTGGGCGGCATACGACGTACCTCGCCACGTATACCATTTCTCAAAAAAATCACTAGAATATGTATTAAATGATTCTGGTTTTAAAATCGTAGATATATTACCTATGATTTTTGATTCATTTTATATCTCTATGCTGAGTGAAAAATATAAATATAATAAAATAAATTTCCTGAGAGCAATGATGGTAGGATTAATCTCTAATATAAAAGCCCTTAACACTGGTGACTATTCCAGCTTGATTTATGTATGTAAAAAAATTTCATAGTATCTTCTCTGTTAGTTTCGTTTTGTTTTTTTTAACAAACTGCGCAAATATAATAGCCCCTACCGGCGGGCCCATTGATAGAAAACCACCTACTCTTATCAAAACTTTTCCGGATTCAAACCAGTTGAATTTCAAAGATAAAACAATAATGCTTGAGTTTGATGAATATATAGACGTAAGCAATCTATATGAACAACTCATAATATCTCCATACACTGACGTTCACTATAACGTAACTACAAGAAAAAAAAAATTAATCATTAAATTTGATAATCAACTGAAAGAAAACACCACTTACAATATTTTTTTCGGAGAATCAATAAGAGATGTAACAGAAGGTAACATAAAGAAAAATCTGAACATAACATTCAGCACTGGTAGTATAATTGATTCTTCCTATATATCAGGTGAAGTATACCAATTTCCCAACAATACTTCTATGAGCAATATCTCGGTATGCTTATACAGCGCAGACGATAGCATAAACATAAAAAAAAATAAACCTATCTATTATACAAAAACGAATGAGCTGGGAAAATTCAAATTGTCTTATCTAAAACCCGGAAAATATCTGATATATGGTCACAAAGACGAAAATAAAAACTATATATATGATAATGAAAGCGAATTGATAAGCATACCCGAAACGTTGAACCTTGATACTAACCTAACGCAATTGAGAATTGTGTGCACGAAATTTGATACCAAACCTCCTAAAATAACAAATAAAAAAAGTTTCGCTGAGTACTCAATCATTAAATTTGATGAAGGAATTATGAATCACTACATCACCGTTGATAGCGATACTTTCCTGACTAAAATAAATGAATTTGGAAATACGATAACAGTATTTAACACTAATTACTATAAAGACACAGTAAATGCTACACTATACGTATCCGATTCATTGAACAACAGCAAAAAAGAAATAATTAAATTATATTTTAACTATAACATTAAAAAAAGTGAGCCTTTGACAATATCCGCAAAAACAAAAGGACAATATATTTTACCGGGGAATGATATTTTATTTGAAATAAACTTGCCTTTGAAATCGCTAAATACTGAGTTGATAGATATCTATGCTGATTCTGTGAAAATAAACACCAAACAAAAAATTGACTACAATGAAAAGAAAATGCTTCTTAAAATAAAAAACAATTCCTCATTTAAAGATACTTTAAAGATACGTTTTAAAAAAGGATGTATGATATCATACAATGAAGATACATTGAAAAATATTGAATTTAATTACTTGAATGACCAATTAACAAATTATGGAACAATAAAAGGAAAAATAATTGTAGATTCTACAATTAAAAATTATATCATTCAACTCGTAAACAGTACCGGCAGAAATATATACTCAGAAAAAAATATTAAAGAATTTTTCTATAAAAATTTATCACCCGGAATATATACATTAAAAGCAATAATTGACGAAAACGACAACGGCATTTGGGATTGTGGTGATTTTCAAAAAAAACTTCCACCAGAAAAAATTATTTATTATAATAATCAAATTAATGTAAGAGAAAATTGGGACATAACAGATTTAACATTCAACATTAGATAGCATATGGGAAGAATCTTTGAAACCAGGAAACACAAAATGTTTAAAAGGTACGACCGAATGGCCAAAGCCTTTACCAGAATAGGGAAAGAAATTTCCATAGCCGTAAAACAAGCAGGTCCTAATCCGGAATACAATCCTAGGTTAAGAACTGCCATTCAAAATGCCAAGGGTGTAAATATGCCTAAAGACAGAATTGAAGCAGCAATAAAAAGAGCTTCTTCAAAGGAAGAAGGTAATTACGAGGAGGTAGTTTATGAAGGATATGGTCCTTATGGTGTAGCAATAATAGTAGAAACAGCTACCGACAATACAAATCGCACTGTAGCCAACATAAGATCAATTTTTTCTAAAGCAAACGGATCTCTAGGTAAAACTGGATCTCTTGATTTCATCTTTACAAGGAAAAGTGTTTTTAAATTTAAAAAGGATAATTTAGATATTGAGTCTCTCGAACTAGAATTAATAGATCATGGATTAGAAGAACTAGCTATTTCCGATGAAGGAGATGTTTATGTATATACTTCATTTGTAAACTTCGGAAATATGCAAAAAATACTTGAAGAAAAAAACATAACTCTCATTAGCTCTGAACTACAAAGAATTCCAAACAGTACTGTCCAATTAAATGAAGAACAAGAAAAAGAAGTATTAGAATTAATAGATAAACTAGAAGAAGATGACGATGTACAAGCTGTTTATCATAACATGGCATAGATTAATTTCATGAGAATCATCAACCATTAACATAATTCTTGCTACATTTTTTTTATTAAAAAAATAAAGTTTTAAACATACTATGTTAACTTAATTTTAATAAATGCCATAAACTAAAATCAGAATGTTAATTACGAACCTAATCAGAATACGTGATTGATAACATAAGTAAAACTTTTAGTTAACTAATAAGTAATAAACATGAAAGTAAATTTTGATTATTTGTTAATAAAAAAAAAAGATTGTTATCAAAATTACAAAATACTGATATCAAAATAAATAAAATGTAAATTAAATGTTAATGAAAGTAAACAAATAAATATTAGTGTGAAATAAGAAAAATCAAGAGTTAATATAAATAATTTTTAACATATCAACGCACTTAATAATAGTGATAAAGCATATCTTTAAATTTTAGTTTTTATTATTTTACTCGTATAAAAATTTTTTAGTAAATTTTTGTTTTGAAACAAACTCATACTTATTCATTTAAAACTTCACATAATAGAAATTTTTTTTCCATAAAATTTCGTTTTAAAATTAACGCTACGCTATTTTAATGAGACGTGCAGAGAATAAAGTAGTAGTTCTATCGGGTGGAATAGATGCTATTGCCGATGCTACCATCCGGCGGTTTGCCTCTGTTGGAGCTACCATAACATTGCTTGAACCTAACGAAGACAAAAGCAGAGAATATCAAAAAAACTTAAAGAGAGAAAAAATTTATGTTGATGTATATAATGTAAATATTACAGAATTTAATAGAGTAGAGTCTGTTGCTTCTCAAATATACAGCCAGTACAAACATATTGACATTCTTATAAACAACCCAAATACCATAAGGTTAAACTCCGGTGGTTCGGAAAATTGGCAACTACTAATAGAAATATCTCTAAGTGGTTTATTAAACTGCATAAAAGCATTTTCCTATTATATGATTAAAGGTTCCTGGGGCCGAATTATAAATACAACAGCATTATTAGGCCTTTATGGAGACATAAATCAGGCACACTATATATCCGTAAAAAATGGTGTGCTTGGTATATCTAAAATATGGACATCAGAACTAGGTAAATATGGTATAACAGTTAATACCGTAGCTCCCGGATACATAGAAAATGATTATCTCACTCAATCCAGTCAGGCAGTATTAAAGTCTATAAAAGAAAAAATACCATTGCAAAAAATCGGTAAACCGGAAGATGTAGCGGAAGTATATTTATTTCTTTCCTCCGATAAGGCAGGATACATTAGTGGCAATGTAATTAATGTAGATGGAGGTTACATGTTATGAAAGTGGGATTATTCTTTGGATCTTTCAATCCTATTCATATAGGACATCTTATTATTGCCAATTACATGGCCTGCAATACAGATCTTGATGAAGTCTGGTTTATAGTTTCACCTCAAAATCCTTTTAAAAAATCTTCTTCTTTACTCCATGAGTTTGACCGCTATGAAATGATAAGATTAGCCATACATGATAATTTTAAACTGAAAGTGAGTGATATAGAGTTTCGATTGCCAAAGCCCAGTTATACCATAGACACACTAACTTACATTCAAGACATACATAAACAAAAGGAATTTGTGTTGATCCTCGGAGAGGATAACCTTTCTCAGTTTCCCAACTGGAAAAATTATGAGAAAATATTAGAGTATTACTGCTTGTATGTATATCCCAGACCCCGATCAGATAAGTCGTCCTTAATACATCATCCAAAAATAAAAATGGTCAATGCTCCCTTACTCGACATATCGGCCACACATATTCGGCAATTAGTAAAAGAAAACAAATCTATACGTTATTTAGTTACCGAAGATGTAGAGCGCTATATAGAACGAAACCAATTTTTTAAATAATAAACCGGCAACATTCGATGTTTAAAATTGAGTAGCTAATGATCTATACAAGCTTTTTATATCGTATTCTTTTAGGTTCCACATTGCCCAGACGTTTCTTTTTGTTTTCTTCATATTCGCTAAAGTTGCCCTCAAACCATACTACTTGAGAATCTCCTTCGAAGGCGAGTATGTGTGTAGCTACGCGGTCAAGAAACCAGCGGTCGTGTGATATGATAACAGCACAGCCTCCAAAATTTTCGAGTGCTTCTTCCAGAGCGCGCAAGGTATTCACATCTAAATCGTTAGTAGGTTCGTCAAGCAATAGTAGGTTAGCTCCCATTTTTAAAGTCATAGCTAAGTGTACACGGTTGCGTTCACCTCCGGATAGCACGCCCACTTTTTTTTCTTGATCAGTGCCTGAAAAGTTAAACTTACTTACGTATGCTCTGGAGTTTATTAGTTTGCCACCAAGCATCATGGTGTCGGTGCCTCCGGTTATAATCTCGAATATAGTTTTGTTCGGATCCAACTGAGTATGTTCTTGATCTAAATAACCAATCACAACGGTTTCTCCTACTTCAAACCTTCCGGAGTCGGGCTTTAGCATGCCTGTAATGAGTTTGAACAAAGTAGTTTTTCCGGCACCATTGGGGCCTATAACGCCTACAATGCCTCCTTGAGGCAGGGAGAAACTAAGGTTTTCAAACAATAATTTATCTCCGAATGCTTTTGATATATTGTGAGCTTCTATCACCTTCGTTCCAAGCCTGGGACCCGGAGGAATGAAGAGTTCTAGCTTTTCTTCTTTTTCTTTAGCTTCTTCGCCAAGTAATTTTTCATAGGCAGCAAGTCGAGCTTTTGATTTGGCCTGACGAGCTTTAGGGGCCATACGCACCCATTCCAATTCGCGTAGTAAAGTTTTTTGTCTTTTTGATTCAGTTTTTTCTTCTCTGGCTAAGCGTTGTTGTTTTTGTTCAAGCCATGAAGAATAATTTCCCTTCCATGGTATACCCTCTCCTCTATCTAATTCCAGTATCCAACCGGCTACATTATCCAGAAAATAGCGGTCGTGCGTGACGGCAATTACCGTACCTTTATATTGTTGCAGGTGTTGCTCCAGCCAATGCACTGATTCAGCATCCAGATGGTTAGTAGGTTCGTCCAGGAGCAAAACATCCGGTTCTTTCAGTAAAAGTCTGCACAAAGCCACTCTCCTTTTTTCACCTCCGGAGAGTTGTGCAATTTTTGCATCAGAAGGAGGACACCGCAGAGCATCCATAGCACGTTCCAGTTTTGCATCCAAACTCCATGCATCGGCCTGATCTAATTTTTCCTGTACTTCTGCCTGGCGTGCAATGAGCTTATCCATCTCATCACTGCTTATATTTTCGGCAAATTTGAGATTTATTTCTTCGAATTCTTTGAGCAGATTTACTACCTCCTGAACACCTTCCTGCACTACTTCATAAACAGTTTTTTCAGGATCTAATTTGGGCTCCTGTTCCAACAACCCCACACTGTATCCCCCTGTAAAAGCCACTTCGCCAATGTAGTCCTTATCTATTCCGGCAATGATCCTTAACAAAGTAGACTTGCCTGATCCATTAAGTCCGAGCACGCCTATTTTTGCACCGTAAAAAAATGAAAGATAAATATCCTTGAGTACTTGCTTTTTAGGAGGGTAAATTTTGCTTACCCCAGCCATTGAAAAAATTATTGTTTCGTTGCTCATTATCTGTTATTTAGTAGATGAAGCAAATGTAATCATTATATTGACATACAAAAAATACAGCCCTCTTATAATTTTTTAAAAAATATGAAACTTTACTGCAAAAAATTTGTATAAATCAATAAAATTTTATTTTTGCGGAAAAATAAACTAAAGCCTATGTACTGGACACTTGAATTAGCCTCTTTTCTGGAAGATGCCCCATGGCCAGCCACTAAAGATGAACTTATAGATTTTGCTATTCGCACAGGAGCTCCGATGGAAGTTGTTGAAAACTTGCAAGAATTGGAAGACGACGGCCAACCTTATGAAAGTATAGAAGAAATTTGGCCTGACTATCCGACAAAAGATGACTTCTTCTTCAATGAAGATGAATACTGATTTCTTATTTGACTTACGTAAAATTACAAAACATAGAAATTGATTTAGGGGGTAATAAAATACATTACCCCTTTCATATTCACTTCAACGAGCCTTGTTTTTGTGCTATAGTTGGAAACAATGGAGTAGGAAAAACTACCTTGCTGAAAGCTATGGCCGGCATGGTGCCTTACACAGGTGTATTGATTTTATCATCTATACCGGCTTATCTGCAACAACAACAATTCGTTCATTTCGATTTTACTGTTCTTGAGCTATTGCTCATGGGTAGATACTCCAAAAAAAAATTCCCTCAATACTATGACGCAAATGACTTGAGACATGTAAAAACAAATGCACAACTCACGCAAATAGAACATCTCTTTCATAAGAAAATAAACTCGTTGTCCGGAGGAGAGCAACAATTGGTATGGATAACACAGGTGCTGATACAGGAAGCTGAAATCATATTACTCGACGAACCAACCCATTCCCTTGATTTGTATAATCGAAAAAAAGTATTCGAAATTATGCAACATTTAGTAAGCGCCGGAAAAATTGTTTTTTGTGCTACTCACGATATAATAAATCTACACGAAATGAAAGGATATATTCTCAACCTGTCAAGTGTGCATGAGGGGGTACGTACTTTGAATGCGGAAGAAGTACTTAAATGTAAAAAAATTTTGGAATCCGGAAGTTAAGTCACAGAACACAAAACTTCACCAATCAAAAGGTCTTCGGGAGTGGTAATTTTGATGTTGGAATAATGACCTGCAATAAGATGTATAGGGAATCCTGCATGTTCTATGACAGAAGCATCATCTGTAAATTTTTCGTTCCAGTTTACCGAGTAACTGTTCTTCAGAACAGATAGTAAAAAAGTTTGCGGAGTTTGAATACAAACATAATCTTTTCTGTCTACAGCATAGTTGCTTTCACCTTCTATCTTTCGCATCGAGTCTTTTAAAGGCACACAAGTTACGGCCGAACCAAATTTTTCTGCCACAGCGAAACTATTTTCAATAACTTTTGTCGAAATAAAAGGCCTTACAGCATCGTGAATAGCCACCAAAGCTTCTTCTTCGTTCGCAATATGTTCTAATGCATTTTTTACTGAGTGAAATCTCTCTTTGCCACCATTTACAACAGTATGCGCAATGTTGAAAGAATATTTTTTAACCAATTCCAACCATGTGGTTTTATGTGCTTCCGGCAAAACTACAAGCAAATTAATATCTGCCGATACCATGAAAAATTTTTGAATCGTATGCATAAGTATGGGTAGGTTATTCAACAGCATGAACTGTTTGGGTTGATCTCCGCCCATGCGCAAACCCATACCACCGGCAACTATTATGGCGTATTTTTTCATATCATGTATATCCTGCAAAATGCATTGAAGCCTTGTCACTAAAAGTAAAATTACAGCAAAATCATAACTTAAAATAAGGAAACATGAATGAACTGCAAATTATCATCACAAAACGCAGACAGACCGATACATAGTGAGGGTAGAAGAAGTAAAAACAATTCAATCCAGATTTTTCAGTTGAAATATACAACTTCAACACTGATTTTTCATTTCTCAATATGGTATGGAATTGAAAGGAGTTTTCGAAAGAGATTTCTTTTTTGAGGGG
>JANWYS010000083.1 GCA_025054875.1 Cytophagaceae bacterium
GCGTGATACATTCTGCGCATTATGAATCTTCATATGCGCATGAGAGTAGTATGGAAACAACATTATCTTGCATACTGCGTGAGGGATTGAAGCGGAAATCCTTTTTGCTGTGCCGGCATGCGCGGTGGGGCAAAAAGATTGAAGCGGAAAGCCCGACCCGCCGCAGCGCAGGAATGGAGGAGGTGCGGCGGGACACGCCCTGAATAAATAGAAATAAATTTTATTTTGCGAATTCAGCCTGATTCAACATCAGGCATCATGGTTTACTTGAAGAGTTTCCTTTAGCAACATTTGTTTACTTTTTCAGCTGAACATCGTGTAATCATCCGTTTGCTGTGGCTGCGATACAATTTTTTCAGAGCAGCTACAAAACTCCCTTTTGTTTCAACACTGCTACCCATTGCTGATATCCTTTTTTGTTGAGGTGCAGGCCGTCATAGGTATATTCAGCATTCAGCATTCCGTTACGGTCGCAAAAGTATGGATACAAATCAATGAAAGTGATGTTACATGAGTCGGCAATTTTTTTAAGAAGAATGTTGGTGCCGAGTATATGTTCGGTTTTGTCATAATGTTGAGGAAAGCCTTTGTACATAGGGTTTACAGGGAGTATACTCTGCAGATATATTTTCGTTGAGGGGCTTCCTTGCCTGACCTTAAGAATAATTTTGCGGCAGTTGTCGGCAATTACTGCATCGGGTATATCTTTGGCTATATCGTTGATGCCTATTTTTATAAAAAGCCTGGATGGCCTGCGTGCTATGATTTCATCTATTCTTTGCAAAAGGCCATAAGTGACGTCGCCGCTTATTCCACGGTTAAGAATGTTTGAATATCCTGTTAGAGCCTTCCAGTCAGCACCTTCAGTGATGCTGTTTCCGGCAAAAATAATCGCATCTTTTTCCATAGGTTCACTTGCAAACAGTTGTATTTTTTTAGAGTGATACTCTTGTTGGTAAGGGAGGGTATCGTACAGCCGTTGGTTTGTAATGGGGTGTTGACTTCGCGCTGCAGAGCAGATAACCTGCAGAGCACAGGTCAAAAAAATTTTTATTACGTCATTTGAAGTGGATGATTTCATATTATGTTACGTTATGTTTTTATCGTTCAGAGCAGCTTCTGCAAGTGTCAGGAGCTTATGTTCTTCTTTTTCCCAGCATAATTCCTGTGCGGCCTGTTGTAGATTTTTTTTCCATAGTTCGTAGCCTTGTTCATCTTCTAATATGTGGTTTATGGTGTTGGCTATATGTTGCGGATCATGTGAGGGAATGAAGGTGCCGATGTTGTATTGAAGAATAATATTTTTTACTTCGGGTAGTTCAGCAGCAAGCACCGGTACGCGTGCATGTATGTAGTCGAAGAGTTTGTTGGGCAGGCAATATTGATAATTGAGGTTTGTTTTTTTTTCTATGCAAAGGCCGAGGTAAGCTTTTGATGTCAGTGATGCCAACTGCTCAAAAGGTATGCGGCCTGTAAAATGTATTCTGGTATCTAAGAAATTTTCTGAAGTTAATTTTTTTAATTGTTCGGTGATGTCGCCATCTCCTGCTATGACAAGCAAGGTATTATGCACATATTTCATGGCGAGAATAGCCTCTTCCAAACCGCGGTCTTTGTTGAGGGCTCCCTGATACAGGATGATTTTCATTTTTCCCTCCATACTGAGCGAAAAATCTGTCACTACATCTGTCCGATTTTTGCAAATAGGCACATTCCTTAGCACGACAATATTTTTGCAATATTCATCTTCAAAAATTTTTTTCAGCGAGTTGTTTACCGTGCTGATGTATGGAGTGTTTTTAAAAGCAAACCACTCTATTATTTTCCATATCTTTCTTACAAAAGGCCTGTGCAGGAGTTCGGGTACGCCGGTAAAATATTCGTGATTGTCCAGTATGTAAGGTTTTTTCAGAAAAAAAGAAACTGTAAGATTCGCCGGAGCCGTGTCTATATCATTTGCCCAGAGCAAATCAGCTTTGGAAAACAACAAGCAAAAGAACAATCGCAGGTTGTATTCAGCATAGAAAAGAGGTCCTTTGTTAAAGAGCAGTTTAAGTCTTTTGGTAGCATATATTCGTTGTATTTGTGGCGATGTGGGAAGTTTGCGGCCTATTACTAGTACTTCATAGCCATGATTGAAAAAAGTGATCGCTATTTTATGCACACGTTGGTCGGTGACCAAGTCCGAAATTGCGGATAGAACAACCTTTTTCAAGATAGTAAACTTGCTGTCAGAAATAAAACGATATTGTTTCGAAAAGTGTGTAAGGTGAGTTGTTTACAGAAAGAGTAAATTAGATAAAATAACAGAACGTATAAAACCACTACACTTTACACGAGAGCAAGTTATTAAAATTTCGGATGATTATCCCATTTTACATATTAGCAGTTGATGCGGTTTGAACATCGAAGTGTTGTTTCTAATGCATAGCAACAGGGGGTAATGCTTACAAATTTTTTTTCACGTACAGTCTTTTAGCCTTCATGGGTTGAAATTTTCTATAGTGCAATGGGATTATGTTTGCAAGAAGCCTCTTTGCTTCTGCACATAGTTTGGAATATTATCAAAAATTCAGGCCAAACTTTTGAGCAAGTTCATTAAGGTCTTTTACTACAGGCTCCAGCAAAGGGATACCTTTTTTCATGCGTTGCATTTCCATTTCGCGTTCAGGGTCGCCAGGGATAAGAACTTTTTCACCATCCACAGCACGGGCACTGCGGAAGCGACGTATCCACATATCCATATTGCTTTTAAATTCATCGGCCGGGCGGAAGGCATCTATACGCATAGCTCCGAAGAAGTGCCCTATGCCTTTGCCCACGGGGTTTTCCGGAAGAGGTAAAAAGCTGACAAAAGGAGGAACCCATGGGCCGAAATTGGCACCCGATAATATAGAAGACAAAATATCTACAATGCTACCCAGGCAATATCCTTTGTGACTGCCATGTTCACGGTCGCTACCCAGTGGGAGCAGAGCTCCGCCATTTTTCAGGGCATGTGCGTCAGTAGTGGCATTGCCGTGTTTATCTTGTATCCACCCGAGAGGAGCGTCTGAATTTTTACGTTGCAGTATTTCGAGTTTCCCGTTTGCGGCGGTAGTGGTAGCAAAGTCTGCCACAAATGGAGGTTCCTTATGTGCTGGTATTGCCACTGCAATAGGGTTGGTGCCTAATAAACGTTCCAGGCTAAACGTAGGCGCAACCAAAGGGCTGGCGTTGGTCATGGATATGCCTATCATATCGTGTTCCAAAGCCATCATGGCATGGTAGCCCGCTATGCCATAGTGGTTAGAATTGCGCACGGCAACCCATCCTGTTCCACAGGTTTTAGCTTTCTCTATAGCTATCTGCATGGCATGAGGAGCTACTACAAGCCCTAATCCGGAATCGCCGTCTACCACTGCGGTAGAGGGAGTCTGATACGTTATGTGTATGTGCGGTTTAGGATTTATTCGTTGAGCCTCCCAAAGTCGTACATAACCCGGGAGTCGTGCTATTCCATGGGAATCAATTCCACGTAAATCGGCAGAGAGTAAAACCTTAGCGGCAAGAGTTGCATGTGTTTCCGTGCAACCTATACTCAAAAAAATTTTCTTGCTGAATTCAAATAATTGATGGTAGGAATACACGTTGACGTTTTTACTTTATTTAAAAAAAAAGCACCTCGTTGAGAAGGTGCTTGATAATTCGATTCATAAGGTTAGGATTGCTGCACCTGAGGCTCTACAGAAACATACGAACGGTTTTGGCGGCCAACTTTAAACCTCACCATACCATCTACGAGAGCAAACAAAGTATGGTCTTTGCCCATACCTACATTTTTTCCGGGATGGTGTTGCGTGCCACGTTGGCGCACTAATATATTTCCTGCCTTTGCAAATTGGCCTCCGAATATTTTTATACCCAATCGCTTGCTATGCGATTCTCTACCGTTTTTTGAACTACCTACGCCTTTCTTATGTGCCATGGTAAATTAAAGTTTGTGTTTTTTAGTTTATTTGCTTATGTCTTTTATCAATAGTTTAGTAAGTTGCTGACGGTGTCCGTTTTTTTTGCAATACCCCTTTCTTCTTTTCTTTTTAAATACAATTACTTTATCATCTTTCACGTGTTCTAATATTTCACCGGAAACTTTTGCACCTTTTACATTAGGAACACCTATTTCTGTGCTTTGTCCATCACTGATCAAAAGCACATTATCAAACTCAACTTTTGAACCGGTTTCACCAGACAATTTATCAGTATAAATAAATTTATCTTTTTCAACTTTATACTGCTTTCCGGCTATGTTAACAATTGCGTACATATATGTATATCTTAAAAAAGGACTGCAAATATAGATCAATGATTTTTAAAAAGCAAATTGTTTTTTTGTAGAATGTGGATAAAAATATCGCTGTCAACTCTTAACCAATGGATTGATTTTGACTGAAAGTTTTTCTTTAAATAATTTAAAATATGTTATTGTAAATTAGTAAGTTTTGTATATATTTACTGCATACAAGGCAGGCAGCGTTGTGCATAAAATTTACTTTGATTTATCAAGGTGATTTAGAAAATTTGTGACAATAGTGTAACAAACGTTAAGAATTTATAAAGTTTATGTAAAAATTTAAAGTGGATACCTTTTACTTTACTCATTTTGAGTTAAGTAAAATAAAAAAACTTAAACTCCATTTTAAATTTTCAATAAAACCCAACCTAAATTCTTAACAATCAGTTTAGAATAAGAAAAATTAAAATAAATATGCAAGAAGTACAATTAATGGAAGAACCTCTTTTGAAAGAAAACAAAAACCGCTTTGTGCTATTCCCCATACAACATGACGATATTTGGAAAATGTACAAGCAAGCCGAAGCAAGTTTTTGGACAGCTGAAGAAATAGACCTTCAGCAAGACTTATCAGACTGGGCGTCTCTTAACGATGGAGAACGCCACTTTATATCGCACGTACTAGCTTTCTTTGCGGCCAGCGATGGCATAGTAAACGAAAACCTTGCTCAAAGTTTTTTGGAAAAAGTGCAATATCCGGAAGCAAAATGTTTTTATGGGTATCAAATCATGATGGAAAACATCCACTCGGAAACCTATTCCCTACTCATAGACACATACATCAAAAGCCCTCAGGAAAAAGATAAACTCTTTAACGCTATAGAAACCGTACCTTGCGTAAAGAAAAAAGCAGAATGGGCATTGCGATGGATAGACAACGGAACGTTTGTTGAACGATTGTTAGCCTTCGCATGCGTAGAGGGAATATTCTTTTCCGGAAGTTTCTGTGCTATATTTTGGTTGAAAAAACGTGGGCTCATGCCGGGGCTTAGTTTTTCAAACGAACTTATCTCTCGTGATGAAGGTTTGCATCGCGATTTTGCATGCTTGATATATAATAACCACATCAAAAACAAACTTCCCGAAAGCAAGGTATACGAGATGGTTACTGATGCCGTAAAAATAGAACAAGAGTTTGTAGTGGACGCTCTACCCGTAAACCTGATTGGTATGAACTCCAAACTCATGTCGCAATACATAGAATTTGTAGCCGACCATTTACTGACATCACTTAATTTGAAAAAAGTATACAACTCTGCAAACCCTTTCGATTTCATGGACCTTATTTCCCTTCAGGGTAAAACCAATTTCTTCGAAAAAAGAGTAGCAGAGTATCAAAAATCTGGAGTAATGGCAAATAAAGAGGCTCATAAATTCAGTTTAGACGAAGACTTCTAAAACTAAGACCCAAAATTTACTGTTTATTAATTAGGCATTCACATTTTAAGTTAGCTATATATGTTAGTAATCAAAAGGGATGGCAGAAGAGAGTCTGTAAAATTTGACAAAATAACAGCACGCATCGAAAGATTGTGCTATGGGCTTGACATGAATTACGTCAACCCCATCGAGGTAGCCCAAAAGGTGATTGATGGGATATATGACGGTGTTACAACAGTAGAGTTAGATAAGCTTGCAGCAGAAATTGCAGCCTCCCTTACTACCAAGCATCCGGACTATGCCACACTGGCTGCAAGAATCGCCATTTCAAATCTCCATAAGGAGACCAGTAAGTCCTTTTCTAATACCATGAAAAGGTTATACACCTACATAGACCCTAAAACCGGTGAAAATGCCTCATTAATCTCCAAGGAAGTATATGAAGTTATACGAAAAAATGCTGCACTCCTTGATTCCTCCATCATTTATGAGCGAGACTATAATTACGATTATTTCGGATTCAAAACATTAGAAAAATCATACCTCCTGAAGATCGATGGCAAAATCGTAGAACGCCCGCAGCACATGATTATGCGCGTAGCAGTAGGCATACATAGCAACGATATAGAAAAAGCTATCGAAACCTACAACCTCATGTCGGAAAAATGGTTCACACACGCCACCCCTACTTTATTCAACGCCGGAACACCTAAACCACAACTTTCTTCATGCTTTTTGCTTACCATCAAAGAAGACAGCATTGAAGGTATATACGACACCTTAAAACAATGCGCCAAAATATCTCAGTCTGCTGGTGGCATAGGACTAAGCATTCACAACATACGCGCCAAAGGCTCTTATATAAAAGGAACTAATGGTACTTCCAATGGTATCATTCCAATGTTGCGCGTGTTTAACGATACGGCACGTTATGTAGACCAGGGAGGCGGAAAAAGAAAAGGAGCTTTTGCCATATATCTTGAACCCTGGCATGCCGACATATTTGAATTTCTCGAGCTCCGCAAAAACCACGGCAAAGAAGAACTCCGCGCAAGAGACCTCTTCTATGCCCTCTGGGTGCCCGATTTATTCATGGAACGTGTAGAAAAAAACCTTGACTGGTCGCTCTTTTGCCCAAACGAAGCTCCCGGACTGGCCGATACCTACGGAAAAGATTTCGAAAACTTATACGAAAAATATGAAAGAGAAGGGCGTGCACGAAAAACCGTAAAAGCCCTCGACTTGTGGTATGCCATACTCGAAGCACAAGTCGAAACCGGAACCCCTTACATGCTCTACAAAGACCATTGCAACCGAAAATCCAACCAAAAAAATCTGGGCACCATAAAATCCAGTAACCTGTGCACCGAGATAATCGAATACACCTCGCCCGATGAAATAGCTGTGTGTAACCTCGCCTCACTTGCTCTGCCCAAATATGTTATCAATGGAAAATTTGATCATAAAAAACTATACGAAGTAACCAAAGTCGTAACACGAAATCTAAACCGAATAATAGACATCAACTATTATCCCGTGGAAGAAGCACGCCGATCCAACCTGCGCCATCGCCCCATAGGAATTGGCGTGCAAGGACTGGCCGATACCTTCATCATGTTGAGAATGCCCTTCGAATCAGAAGAGGCAAGAGGCCTTAACCGCGACATCTTCGAAACTATCTACTATGGCGCCATGGAAGCCTCAATGGAATTGGCCAAAGAATACGGCCCGTACGAAACGTTCCACGGATCTCCTGTATCCAAAGGAATATTTCAATTCGACATGTGGGGTGTAACCCCCTCATCAGGCCGATGGGACTGGGATGCCCTGAAAAAAGAAGTAATCAAACATGGCGTACGAAATTCCTTGCTTGTGGCACCCATGCCCACAGCCTCCACTTCGCAAATACTCGGCAATAATGAATGCTTCGAGCCCTACACTTCTAATATCTACTCACGCAGAGTACTATCCGGAGAGTTTGCCGTGGTAAACAAACACCTCCTCAAAGACCTCATTAAACTTGGCCTTTGGAACGACAAAATGAAAAACAAACTTATGGAGCACAACGGTTCCATACAAAACATACCCGAAATCCCACAACACATCAAAGACCTCTACAAAACCGTATGGGAAATAAAACAAAAAACCATCATTGACATGGCCGCAGACCGAGGCGCATATATATGCCAAAGCCAAAGCCTGAACATATTCATGGCCGAACCTAACTTCGGAAAACTCACCTCCATGCACTTCTACGCATGGAAAAAAGGATTGAAAACAGGCATGTACTACCTCCGCACCAAAGCTGCTGCCGATGCCATTAAGTTTACTGTAGAAAAACAAGCCGAACCCGCACTGGAACCCATTATCAATAATGAAGAACTCAAACTCCAACAACAGGAAGCCATCACCTGCTCCCTCGACAACCCCGAAGGATGTGAAATGTGCGGAAGCTAATAACGAACTCGCTTTTCGTAATGAAAATAGGCCTGCGTTATGTAAGGCCTATTTTTTTATACAAAACGCTCAATAGAATATATCGTCATCAAAGCTCAAATGCCCCGACTTCATGGTAGTATCCGATACGAAAAAATATTACCACACATGATGGTAAGGAGTATAGCAATTTATATTTACGTCAAGACGTGTAGTAGGTTATATAGAGGCAGTCAAGTACGTTTTATTTTAACCCGGATTTTTCAGTGGAACATACAATTTCAACACTGATTTTTCGCTTCAATATGGAATTTTCAAGGAGTTTTCGAAAGAGATTTCTTTTTTTGAGATATTAACCCGGACTTACATAAGAAATGGACTACGAATACACGGACAAATGGGTTACCCCTTGGGGTGGGATGCTACAGATGAAACGACTGCTTGACAAGACAGGAATCAGGAAGGTTCTTGAAGAGTTGGACTTGCCGGAAGGCCGAAGTAACCACCGAATAAATGCTGTGAGTATGGCAGAATCATTTGGGTGATGATGGCTTATAATCTGATAGGATTATATCATTAGACCTCAAAACAAACCGGTAACTATCAACGACTTTCAACGCTTAGATTGAACTGCTTTACAGTGGGAAATTGGTCAGTGAAACGAGGAAACAAGAAGGTGCTGAAAATGTCCGTTCCCCCGAAACAAAGGCGATGATTTGACGGTTTGTTTTCAAATGTTAAACCATCTCCTGGCCTTTAAACCTTCAAACTTAACCTCAACTGAAAAATCCGAGATAAAATCTTTCATTGTTAGCACTTTGTAGTCAAAATTTTCTAACGACGGCCATTAGAAAATTTGGGCTGATGACAATTGGGGGATAAAGATTTCTCTTTGTTCTCTTGGGAGAAAATAAATCGAATAACCCCATATGGGTTAAGATTTATTGCATAGTTTTATATGCCAATGCGATATCTTCGAAAACTAATGATTTTGGTATAAGAACGCTGTCTTCAATAATGGAATGCCGGTGCAGGTCGTTTTCAAAGTTTTGGAGTTGATTTAAAAATATTCTGAACGAAAAAGCAATGGGATGTTTGGGAGAGAGGTTGAAAATAATTTCTTTTATCATGACGACTTCTTCCTCTATTTCGTCATGCGACTCTTCAAATGTTCGAATTGAAAAGTGGTCGGTTAAATTTTTAAACAACCGGCTGTTGAGTTCCGGATTTTTAAACAGTTCCAACAGATGTTCTATATAGGGGAATAGCAAGTCTTCTTCGTCTTTTATGTGTTTTACCAGTTTTCTTTTATATTGCAGGAACAGAGTGCTGAGACTCACCAGCGAAATTTCTGAGGGATATTTGCGCAGTATGTCATGCAAGGTTAGTTCCATTTCAGGAATGGACTTGTTGAGATAGTATTTGTGTGTTTTTTTTAAATAATCCAAAATGGTGTGAATGGGAAACTTTCCCAAGCACCTTACATTGGGTGTATTGTTTGCATCAAAGGCTATCAGTATTTGCACTATAAAGTCACTCGGAGTGTTGACCAGACAGCCGATTTCCTCTATACTCTTATTCCATATGGAGGGGTTTATTTCCAGCCTTTGAAATATTGAAGCTAAGTGTGGGTTAGCGTTCACAATTTCTAAAGGCGATTCTCCTTTCAGATACATGTTTCTTCGTACACATTGACAGGATAAGACAATATTAAAAAAAAATGTTAAGTATTCAAATGATTATATACGTATTGTGGATTTTATTTTCGTCAGGCTATTCTTTTTATTTGTGCTCCTATGGAATTAAGCCTTGTGTCAATGTGTTGATATCCGCGGTCTATCTGCTCTATGTTGTAAATAGTGCTTTTGCCTTGGGCTGACATGGCAGCAATCAAAAGAGCTACTCCTGCGCGTATGTCGGGCGATGTCATCGAGATACCTTTGAGGGGTACTTTTTTGTTAAGCCCTATAACGGTAGCTCTGTGAGGGTCGCATAGTATAATTTGTGCACCCATGTCTATGAGCTTGTCGGTAAAAAACAGTCGGCTTTCAAACATTTTCTGATGTATGAGCACAGAGCCTTTGGCTTGTGTGGCCACTACAAGTGCTATGCTCATCAGATCTGGCGTGAAGCCAGGCCATATTGCATCTGCTATAGTAAGTATAGAGCCGTCAATGAAGGTTTCTATTTCATAATGCGATTGGCTGGGTATGAAGATGTCATCGTTTATAAACTCCATTTGTATACCGAGTTTGCGGAATACATCAGGGATGATGCCGAGCATATCTATTCGGCAGTTTTTTATAGTAATTCTTGAAGCCGTCATAGCAGCCATGCCGATGAAACTGCCTATCTCGATCATGTCGGGAAGTATGGTGTGCTCGGTCCCTTTCAGAGAGGATACCCCTTGTATGTGTAATAGGTTAGAACCTATTCCGGAAATACGAGCTCCCATAGAGTTAAGCATAGAGCAGAGTTGTTGTATGTAAGGTTCACAGGCAGCATTATAGATGGTGGTTGTGCCTTCGGCCAACACAGCGGCCATGATGATATTTGCCGTACCGGTGACGGAAGCTTCATCAAGCAACATGTACGTGCCTTTTAACCGTTTTGCTGTTACGGAGTAAAAGTTGTTTCCTGTGTCAAAGTCAAACTGTGCTCCTAATTTTTGAAAACCAATAAAATGAGTGTCCAATCTTCGCCTTCCAATTTTATCGCCTCCGGGTTTTGGCATTTTGGCAATTCCGAATCTGGAAAGTAAAGGCCCCATTATCATTATGGAACCTCTGAGTGAAGAGGCTTTTTTTTGAAAATCTTCTGTGTCCAGATATTCAATGCGTATATCCTTGGCTTCAAATCGGTATGTACTCTCGTCTATCTTAGTTACCAGCACTCCTAAATCTTGCAGAAGGGAGATAAGTTTATTGACATCAATAATATCGGGAACGTTTTTAATCAGTACCGGCTCAGAAGTTAACAGCACAGCGCATATTACTTCGAGGGCTTCATTCTTCGCACCTTGAGGAGTAATTTCTCCATCCAGCTGTGCTCCTCCCGTTATTTCAAAGGCACTCATTTCCTCTTATTTTTCTTGTTGCGATTTTTGCGTTTGCCATTGTTGTGTTGATTTTTATTTTTGTTTTTATCCTTTTCATCATCTCCTCCTCCTCCTTGTGGTTTTACTTTTACTGTGGTATCGAACAAGGAGTGTTCCTTTATTTTAGCAATATCCATCGTAAGTTTGTTTCTTGACAGGTGCTTTATCTGTTCCAATATCACCTCATCTTCCACATTTTCTTTATTCCAGCTACAATAGAGCCTTTTCATCAACTTGCCCATATGTACCACAATGGCTTCCTTCTCTTGTTCGTCCTCTATTTTTGTGGCTTTCTCAATGAGCAATTCAACTATGCGCCCATAATGTCTGTAGCGCAGGTTATTCATTGGATATTCAAGGCGATTAGGTTTTTTGCCTATGGCAGCCTTGTCTGGCATAGGGTATGGAGTGTCTACGTCTAATTTAAAATTAGACATGATGTACAGCTGATCCCAAAGTTTGGTGTTGTGCTCAACTGTGTCTTTCATTTGTGGGTTTATGATGCGCATCAGTTGAATGCATGACCGTGCCAGTTCGCTTCGCTTTTCCCTGTCTTCAACAGTAAGAATATATTCTACTAAGTTTTGTATGATACGGCCGTATTCTCTCAGAAGTATTTCCGGCTGTTGTGTATTGTAGTGTGCTTGTAAAGTGTGCATGGCGAAATTTGTCAACGCTGGCAAAAATAAACAATAAACCACACAAATCAAGTGAAGTAAACTTACAATATCTTATTCATTTCGAACAATAACTTTTTTCATCCCATGATATGGTGGAGTTTGGAGTTATTGCTCTGAAAAGTTCAATGACTTGTTGCTGATGCTATGTATCAGAAAATGCAGTTGTTTAGGATTTCATCCGCAATAACTTTCATCGTATGCAAGCAATAAAATATGCTGCATAAAACGGTTTTATCGGAATATTGTAGTTCACGTACCTGACGGTCTACATTTCAATATTATCTATAACAATATAAATCTCATCCGATTAGCCATCTTCATCCAAACGATTTTACCATACTCACAGCGTCTATGCGATGGTTACATCGACCTTCCGGTAAGCCCAAACTCTTCAAGAGTTTTCCTGATGCCTGTTTTGTCAAGCAGTCGTTTCATTTGTAGCATCCCACCCCAAGGGGTAACACATTTGTCCGTGTATTCGTAGTCCATTTCTTATGTAAGTTTTGGTTACAT
>JANWYS010000084.1 GCA_025054875.1 Cytophagaceae bacterium
GTATGTAACAAATAAAAAAAGTACTATGTTTGTAAAAAAAACAACTACACTTCATACACACTTTTTGGGATACTACCATGTGTCAACCCTTGGGGTGGGATTCTACGAATGAAGCGACTGCTTGACAAGACAAACATCAGGAACACTCTTGAAGAGTTAGGCTTGCCGGAAGGTTGAAGTAGCCATCGTATAAATAAAGGTACTGAAAATGTCAGTACCACTGAAAGAAGGTAAGGGGTTGGTGGTTTATTCGGAAATATCAAAAAATCTTGAATGGCCTTTTAGCCTGCAAACCTAACACTCAACTGAAAAATTCGGGTTAAAACAATTTTCTTCAAGATAATTTTTGTTCACGCTCTTTGGGTAAGCAATGAGGATAGTTGTTTTGTATGAATGAGATTACTTTTTCTCTTATCATACATCTGAGCTCAAAAGCATTTGTAGAATTGTGTGCCCCTGCAGTAATGCGTACTACCATAGTACGATCTGTGCAGTCGGTAACGTGCACGTTGGAGTTTTTGCCGTCCCACAGTAGTTTCCCTTCGTTTTCCAATATTCTTTTTACCTCTTTTCGAATCTCATCTACCGGCATGGTGTAGTCTACATGAATAAATACTGAGCCTATAATGTCTGCAGAAGTACGTGTCCAGTTTTGAAAAGGTTTTTCTATGAAATAGGAGATAGGCAATATTATTCTGCGATCATCCCACAACCTCACTACTATATACGTGAGTGTCACTTCTTCAATTCTTCCAAATTCACCCTCCACAACCACCACATCATCTAATCGGATAGGTTGGGTAAATGCCAATTGCAGGCCAGCCAGTAGATTGGCTATAGAACGCTGAGCTGCAATACCTACTATGATACCAACAATACCGGCCGAAGCTAATATGCTCGTTCCGATTTCACGTGCACGGCTAAAGCTCATAAAAGAAATGGCCAAAGCTATTATAACTATGAAAACAGATCCTAATTTGTAAATAAAATCTATTTGCGTTCGTACTTTTCTCTCACTCAGGTTATGGGAGCCATCTTCATCAAATTTTGCTTGAAGTATGTCTCTTACCAATGCCAACAATCGTATGAAAAATATAGCTAACGAAAGAATAAGCAGTAAATGCAACACTTTATTTATTACTTCAAGTATATATCCATAAAAATCTGTAAAACTGATTAATAAACTTACCAATATAACTGTACATAGAATTTTAAACGAAGTTTTGATTCTTCTTTTTAGATTAGATTTTTCAATGTCATATATTTTTATTACAGATATTTGAACTATTTTATATAATGCAAAACTTAAAATATATGATATTAAAATAATGGTAATCAGTAAAAAATAATTGTAGTATTCGCCTAAATATTCTTTGTAAAACGATATAATTGTTTGTTTCATAACAAGATTCTATTTAACATAATGTAAATTATATAACAAATTGTATATTTGCAATATAACAGTTTACTTATGCATGACATACTCATAAAACAATTCCGACACTACTTGTCGTTGGAACTCGGTTTTTCCGAAAATACTTTGCAAGCATACATTCACGACATAAATTTATTCTATAAATTCATCTTTCCGCAAAAAAGCATAAAAGAAATTAACGGTCAAGATATACAATTGTTTCTATCAGAACTTAATGATATCGGAATATCCTCATCTTCTCAGGCAAGAATATTATCGGGAATAAAATCCTTTTTCAAGTTTTTGTTGCTGGAAGAAATTATTGACTATGACCCAACGGAAACTATTGAGGGGCCAAAACTGGGGCGAAAAATTCCTTCTGTTTTATCCGTACAGGAAATTGAAAGCATGCTCAATGCCATAGACCACTCTACGGCTGAAGGCATGAGAAACCGATCCATAGTCGAAATATTATACAGTTGCGGACTACGTGTATCTGAACTTACGGAGTTAAGAATCTCCGATATTTTATTTGAAGAAGGTTTTGTAAAAATATTAGGTAAAGGAAAAAAAGAGCGCTTCGTACCCATTGGCCGGGATGCTGTAAAATATTTGAAATTATATCTTAATGATATACGTACGCAGGTGCGTGTGCAAAAAGGATTTGAAAATCATGTCTATCTCAATCGTAGGGGCAGTAAGTTAAGTAGAGTAATGGTATTTACCATAGTGAAAAAATTGGCCGAACAGGCAGGCATTAAAAAGAAGGTAAGCCCGCATACGTTCCGTCATTCCTTTGCTACACACCTTATAGAGGGTGGCGCCGACCTGCGTGCTGTTCAAGAAATGTTAGGACATTCTTCCATTACCACTACTGAAATTTATACTCATATTGACAGAGAATACCTGAAACATACCATTGCCAGTTTTCATCCGCGCAGCTTAGTTTGATTTTTGAAAAAAGTTCTTTATAATAATGTCACTGTAAAATATCATTCACATATGAAATTATACGTTACGTTTTTTATTTTCATCGTAATTACATCTGCATCATTTAATGCATTGTCGCAATCTTTATCCGGTGAAATGACCGATTACGACAATAAGTCGTATACGGTAAGTTTTAAATTAAAGAAAACAGATAATGCAACTGATGTGACATCATTGCTAAATAAAAAGGGAAAAACCTATGTAACAACTTCAGATCCGCAAGTTTTCATACCTGCGGGTTGGTCTATATTGTCTAAGTCAGAAATTAAAAATGAAAACAATAACGCTGCTTCAAGTTACTACATCATTACTTTGAAAATGGAACAAGATACATACATGCGTACCTTATGGAAAAACGTAAGACGAATAAAATTTGACTACTAAAATAACTTATCATTTCTCTTCATGATTCCCGGCAATTGGTTATATCTAATCCGTAAAATTTACTCTGTGTGCTTCGTGGTGGCTCTCACTCATCACATAGCCATAGCTCAGATAGATGCTGAAGATTTAATATACCCGATTACCATAAAATTAGATTTAGAAGCCGGGGTATGTATAGAAAAAGTGTTAGAGGACGATAATTGGGTATATAAAGTAAACACTCCTATAAATTATATAGATTCAAACGGACTTCGTCAAGGAAAATGGGTTTTTCCCGGAAAAATTGTATCGGATGCGCGACATAGAGGTATTCCTAAAAAAGTAATCATTGAATGCTCATACAAAGATGGAACTAACCATGGCTTCTACAAAATATACCGGAAAAACGCCCGACACCTCCTGAAGGTACTTCCCTTTTCTAACGGCCGCATGAATGGCATAGCTCAGGATTTTTTTAAAAACGGTAAACCAGATTTGAGGCTTACTTACGTAAATGATACCCTCTGTGGAGTATGTGAAGATTATTCCAGACGGGGAAAGTACATTATCTTTAACATGAAAAACAATCGCTTCAATGGAGAGTTCAGGTATTTTTTTTCAAATAATAATCTCGCCTGTCGAAAATACTACGTGAACGACACGTTGCACGGCAGCTATGTAGAATATAGTAAAAAAGGAAAGATAAAAAAAGAAGCGATGTATCAGAAAGGACGTGAAACAGATACTACACGATACTATGTGTCCGGCAAATTGAAATATGCATTTATCACAGACGATAAAGGAGCTTACAAAGAAATTTTGTGTTACAAAAAAAACGGTAGAGTCACCCAAAAAAACATTGCGGACAAAAGAAATTTTTTAAACGTTGATAGGTTTCATTTAGGCTACTTTAAGAGATGACATTAAGACACACAAATTTTCTTTAAGTAAGCTGAATTTTAACTGTGCTCACGAATAGTGCGACATAGACTGTTCATTTCTAGCAAAGGCATGCTCAATGCTCTCTATCAGAGAAGGTTGGTCTAAATTGTTTATCTCTACGGATGTGCCGTTCTCTTCAAAATATGAAATGAACACGCCCAACTGCAATTGAAAGGGCAAATCAGCAAATGATATTGCATACTTATCTGCGAATGTTTTGTGAAGCTGGTAGAAATATTGATTTATGTCTTTCCATGTTTTCGGAAAGAGTTCTGATATTTTCTCTATGTCTAATTTTTTTTGATTCATGTCTACTCTGCAAAAGTTATGTTTTCGACAATTGTATAAATCATTTTTCTTTTTCTATTTTATTTTTTTCTTCCTCATAAGCTTCGGACCCCAAAATTAGATAGCTCCAGCCATCGTTGTCATTTTTAGGGCGTTTTTTCTTTTTCATGACACTAAGTATTTTTCTTTTGAACGACCAGCAGGTTTGGCGGCGAAGTTGCAATTTTTCAGAAAGCTCATCTGCTGTAATTTCCGGGCGTGTGCTCACCAGAAACACCATGTAAAAGGCTTTTACTATGGAAAATTTCAACCTGTAAAATAAGGTATTTGCCGTGGCCGACTCAATATAACTGCACTTTGAGCATCGTCTGGAAAATGGTACAGTGCCTTTGCTGTAGTTTGTATTGCCACATTTTTCACACTTGTATCCATTGGCCCACTTAAGATTTGCTAAATACTCCAAGCATACATTTTCATCGGAATATATGGCCTGAAACTCCTCAAAGCTCACCGTTTTCTGCATCACTCTGGCCTTTGAGAGATATTTTACGTTGGAATCTAATTTCTTATTTTCGGCTTCAAGCAATTGATTTATTCGCTTTATTTCTTCGTTTGCAGCCTGCAACTCTAAGGTGCGCTCGCGCACTTTTTCTTCCAACTCTTTATTGATTTTGTCTTTCAATATCTCTTTCTCCTGCAGTTGTCGGATTACCTCTTTTTGTAATTCTTCGTTTTTTATCAACTGATTAATTTTTTCTTTTTGTTCGTGTTCTTTTTCTTTTTTCAGCGTATTCACCCTGTCGGCCAAGGCTACAGACAGAAGAATGATCTCTATAACAACTGCTATATTTAATGAATATACTACTAATACATTGCTCGAGTGGATATAACCTTCATTGTTCAACGCTGTAATGAGAAAGCCAATAAAAACTACTGAAAAAGCCATCACATAAAATCTGGAAGGTTTAAAACCTTTGTACCAGGTATAAATGCCTGCACCGAACGCAAAGACCAGAGCCAACCAGTCTAACATGGGGTCCCATAGCTCGGTAGGATCAAACAAGAGTTTAAATACAAATACCACTACTCTAAGAATGATAACCGTATAGATTACAATGCGTATAAAAGGCGCTGTAATGCGGGGCATCAAAAAACTTTTGCTGTACAACAGTGCTGATACTACTACCGACAAGGCTGCAAAAGAAGAGGCATGTAAATTAAGTTTCGGTGTATCAGGCCATAGATATTGAAAGGCTGTGCCGTTGGTTGTCATAGAAAATACACCAACGCTGATCACATACCACACATAATAGAGATATGTTCTGTCTTTTATGGTAACGAATAAAAATAAATTTAACAGTGCTATAATGAGGATGATGCCATAGAATATTCCGAAAAAATAGTATTCTGTAAGCGCATAGTTCACAAACCTGTTGTAACTACGGAGTACAAACATGAAGACAACGTACTCTTTGGATTCTATACGCATGTATATGGTATGAGGCTGGTGTTTTTTTAGTGGTAATACAAAGGCCAGGTTTTTGTGTTGAAAATATTTGGTTTTAAATGGAAATGCGTCGCCGGTTTGGTATTTCTTATAGTTACCTTCATCATCAGGTATGAACAAAGTGAGATGATCAATTTTAAAATCAAATGCTTCTATTATCCAATTTTGCTCTTGATTTGATTCGTCGCTTAATGTAAAACGTATCCAATAGGCAGAGTTTAAATTATGGTTTACTCCAAGGTTTCCTGAATTAGAAACAAATCGTCTGCTAAACTCTTCGCTGGTTACATCTCCTATTTGCCACTCTTTATTTTTATCTTCCAGAAGTTCATAGTGTTTAAGGAAATATTCATTTTTGTCCTTCAAGAATAATACCGACTGGCTCATTGCAAAACGGAAGGACCCAATGGCTAGAAAGAATAAAAATGTTCTAATCAAACCTGTCATATAGAATCAGGTAAATATAAAAGTTTTTCGACATCATTTTAAACTATTACATATTTGCGAGGTAAAATTTTTTTGCAACTATTTTTTATTTATTTTCGCCACACACCCTTTTTAAATTTTTACACTATGTCAGAATTTGCGGAAATCATCGTAGAAGGAAAAAGTTATAAGCTACCCGTAGTTATAGGCACAGAAAATGAGAAAGCCATTGATATATCGAAGTTAAGAGATCTTACGGGTTACATTACGTTAGACAAAGGATACAAAAACACCGGAGCCACTCAAAGCGCCATCACATTTTTAGATGGAGAGCAAGGTGTGCTTCGCTACCGTGGCTATCCCATAGAACAATTAGCAGAAAGAGCTTCCTTTCTGGAGGTATCTTATTTGTTAATATATGGAGAATTACCCACATCCGAACAATTGAATGCTTTTAAAACCCGAATCAAAAAACACACTAACCTGCACGAAGACATCAAAAAAATATTTGATGGCTTCCCTTCTACTGCTCATCCCATGGGTGTGCTATCTTCAGTAGTGAGTGCCCTCACTGCATTTTATCCGGGTGCCATAGATCCTAATGCGGGTAAAGATATCATAGACCTCACAGTGGTGAGGCTCATGGCAAAATTGCCTACCATAGCTGCATGGTCATATAGGAATAGTAAAGGTATGCCCTTACTATATCCTAAAAACAAACTCGAATACTGCGAAAATTTTTTATACCTGATGTTTGGCATGCCTAATGAAGACTACGAACCTGACCCTGTGGTGGCAGATGCCCTGAACAAATTATTGATTTTACACGCCGACCATGAGCAAAACTGCTCCACATCAACTGTACGCATTGTAGGCTCCGCTCAGGCCAGCTTATACTCTTCCATAGCTGCAGGCATAAATGCTCTTTGGGGCCCTCTGCACGGTGGTGCCAATCAGGAAGTGATTGAAATGCTGGATGAAATAAAAAAATCAGGTATTAAAACTAAAGACTACATAGAAAAAGTAAAATCCAAAGAAGTGCGCTTGATGGGCTTTGGCCACCGTGTATACAAAAATTTTGACCCTCGCGCCAAAATCATCAAAAAAGCTTGCGATGATATACTGGGCAAACTTGGTATCAACGACCCCGTTCTTGAAATTGCTAAAGAACTGGAGCAAGCCGCACTTAGTGATCCATATTTCATAGAACGTAAACTCTATCCTAATGTAGATTTTTATTCAGGCATCATATATAGAGCCCTCGGCCTGCAAACTGACCTCTTCACCGTAATGTTTGCTCTTGGCAGGCTGCCCGGATGGATTGCTCAATGGCTCGAACTGAGAAACTCCGGAGAGCCCATAGGAAGACCAAGGCAAATATATATAGGGAAAACCATCAGAGACTACGTGCCTATAGACAAACGTTAGGCATAATTGTAACCGGGTTCAACTCTACCAAAATAATTTACTCTGGAACATTCAGTTTAGCAGCATATTGATACCCCAAAATTTGTTTTGGTATGGATATTGCTTTACATAAAATACGTGTTCATTTATCCGCTTCTATGAGTAATCTACTTCACTGAACAGGTTTCTGCGCCTTTACTGTTTTAGCGTGTGTAGTTTTCCTTCTATCCGGAAATACAGGTTATGAATAGAAGGTTTGAGGTTGAGAATATTCTCAACCTCTTTTTATTTTGATGCTCGCCTCTTGTTACTTGTACCTAAATTTGTATCTCTGAATTTCTTGTAGCAAATCCACTAAGCACTGATGAGAGACATTGTTGAATAAGGTTCAACATTTATTTCAGAAAACTGGCCGGGTAGTTCAAATCTGCATCTGGCAAATGAGACATTCATGATGGTCTTCTCTCGTGCCCCTCTCCTACCCCAACCCATGAATTTTATGTCGGTTTCGCATTTGTTTTATATACTACTGGTATCAAAGTACTCACAAACAGATTTAAGATTTTATTTAAAAAATACAATTAATGAAAATTCAAAATAAAAATTTTATTTGTTAACTTTGTCATGTATATACACAAAATGCATGAAGTTTATGAGAGTAGATGGGTCAAAAAATGATTTGAATTTAGTTGATAAGGTTGATTTTTTAGAAAATAAAATCAAAAATTTAACAGATACCATAGAATTTATTTTAAACGAAGAATATGTAAAAGCTGAAAAATCATTAGAAAAATACAAAGACACTGTATTGTATATTTTGATGAGTAAACTTGTTGCCTCAGTTTCAGAACAAAAAAATTTCTTGAAACAACGGGATAGTGTAGCGTATCAGTTTGTAAAGATGATATTAGATGGAATGCCTTTCCCCGTTTTCATGAAAGACGAACAATTCAGATACTTGTTGGTAAACCAACTTGAAGCCGAATTGTTTGGGTTGAACGCTGAAGAAGTAATAGGCAAACGCGACAATGATTTTGTGAAAGATAAAGAAGTAATGAAAGTTATCAACGAATCAGATACAGAAGTTATAAAACAAAATAAAAGAGTAGAGTTACCCAATCAGGTTTTTAAATTAAAAAACGGAAAGAGTTATATTTTTAAAACTCATAAAATTCCGTTTACTAATCCTTTCACTGGCAAATGTAACATACTTGGTTTTTCTATTGATGTTACAGATTCTGTTAATCTGGACAAGCTAAAAAGCATTGTGACTATGGTGAGCAACCCTTATGCCTGACCTTTGTTTTGTGGCTGTAATTGAACAGCATCACCAACCCAATACCCATGCAAAAATCAAGGGGGCTACAATAGTTGCATCAGATTCAATTACATGTTTTGGGGTATCTATTCCGAGTTTGCCCCAGGTTATTTTTTCATTGGGTATGGCTCCTGAGTATGAACCGTAGCTTGTAGTAGAATCTGATATTTGGCAAAAGTAACTCCAAAACGGAATATTCTCCATTTCCATATCTTGATACAACATGGGTACAACACATATTGGAAAATCTCCAGCTATGCCCCCTCCTATTTGGAAAAAGCCTATACCCTTGCCTGAAGAATTTTTCACATAGAAATCTGCAAGCCACATCATGTATTCAATGCCCGATTTCATGCATTGTGGTTTCAAGTCGCCTTTTATGCAATAGGAAGCAAAAATATTTCCCATTGTTGAGTCTTCCCAACCCGGCACAACTATGGGCAGATTTTTTTCTGCGGCAGCCAACATCCAACTGTTTTTAGGATCTATTTCATAGTATTGTTTCAACTCGCCTGACAACAGCAATTTATACATGTATTCATGCGGAAAATATCGTTCACCTTTCGCATCGGCATCTTTCCATATTTTGTAAATGTGTTTTTGTATTCTTCTGAATGCCTCCTCTTCCGGTATACAAGTATCTGTGACGCGGTTGAAATGATTTTCCAACAATTCCCATTCATCCTGCGGGCTCAGGTCTCTGTAGTTGGGTACGCGTTTGTATGAATTGTGTGCAACCAGGTTCATGATGTCTTCTTCAAGGTTTGCACCTGTGCAAGAAATGATATGTACTTTGTTTTGACGTATCATTTCTGCAAGAGACTTGCCCAATTCGGCGGTACTCATCGCACCTGCCAGAGTTATCATCATCTTTCCGCCATCAAGCAATTGTGCTTCATATCCTTTTGCGGCATCTACCAACGCCGCAGCGTTAAAATGTAAAAAATGTTTTTCTATAAATTGAGATACAGGTCCCTTATTCATATTGCATTTAGGTTTGCTCGTAAAAATATAAAATTACAAGTATTATACATTTGAAATTCGGAATAAATTAGAAATAATTTTGAACTCGCACATTAGGCGTCAGAGAAAAATTCAGCATTAAGTTTTAATCTACGCTGTGGATGTGTTTCATTGACCAATGACAATTGTCCATTATTTTTCTTGAAAGATTTGGGTTCGCTCTTTTTTTTCCGCTGAAGGCTTTACAAAAAAAGAGCTCAAACACACCACTCAGTCTCTTTTGCAAGCCACTTCGAAGTTTGACATTTTCTTATGAACCTGAAAAATTTCGAGAGGACCTGCGCGAGGGATGGCAGCCATGGCCGGCACGGCCAGTGCGGAGCTTTAGCGGAGCACCGAAGCGACAGCGGAGTGGCGGACAGCCCGGCCCCGCAGGGGCGCGCCCAACATAGAAAAATCATTTCGCCACACTTTTTTGCTGATGCGGAATCTGCGTTAGACGGGATGTTTATTGTAAGCGACAATCTTTGGAAATTTTATTGATTTGAGTTCGGTTCTGGCCTGAATTTGTTTTGAAACCAACCTCAATGTATATGATTCTTATTTATTTTTTCGCATTACTCACTATGAGTTGTGCGGTTTTTTCGGAGCATGTGATATTTCCGATTTTTCTCCTTACCTCTTCATAGCCTTGCAACATGCGCTCTCTGTAAGAAACATCGAACAGTATGTTGTGCAATTCTTTTTTTATATTATGTTCAGAAAAATCTTTTTGGATTAATTCATTTACTACTTTTTTTCCGGCTATGAGGTTTACCAGAGATATGTAGGGAACTTTTATAAAAAGTTTTGCTAAAAAGTATGTAAGATGACTGGTGCGATAGCACACCACATGAGGCACATTCATAAGAGCCGTTTCCAGTGATGCAGTGCCGGAAGTGACGATTGCTGCATCAGAAACATGCAATATGTCGTAAGCACTGTCAGTAATGTAGGTTGCGTTGGATGGCAGAGCAGCAGAGTATACTTCTTTTGGCAAATTAGAAACAGCGGCTATCAGAAACCGGTATTGCGGAAAAGCAGTGCATACACTTATCATAGTGCGCAACATGGCGTTAACCTCTTGTATACGGCTGCCTGGGAGTATGGCTATATTTTTTTGATTTTCCTGAAGGTGATACAAAGTTTTGAAGTCTGGGTTCGGCGAGAACGTACAAATGGCATCCATCACCGGATTGCCCACGTAGTGAGCATTGCAGCCGTTTGCTCTGAAAAAATCGGTTTCAAAAGGCAAAATACAGTACAGGTGGTCTACGTACTTTTTTATTTTTCTGACGCGCCTTGTGTTCCATGCCCAAACTTTAGGAGCAATGTAATAGTGGATGGTATATCCTTTTTTTTTGAGCTGCTTAGCCATATGCATGTTGAACCCGCTGAAGTCTACCAGCAAAATCACATCCGGCTTGTAGCGCATAATATCGTCTTTACATTCTCTGAATATGCGCGATATGGAATAGAGATTTTTCAAAACTTCCCATATGCCCATGAAAGATATTTCTTTATAATGTTTAAAAATTTCAACGCCGGCCTTCATCATGTATTCGCCGCCAGTGCCTCTGAACTTAGCCTCTGGAAGCAACCGCGAGATGGCTTGTATGAGGTTTGCAGCGTGCAAGTCGCCGGAGCGTTCTCCGGTAATAATGTAAAAACGCATGTCGGTGCGAAGTATATTTTAGTAATTATGGTTTACAAGTTATGCAAAAAAATATTATCTTTGCATTGGCAAGCCGGTACGACCAGCTCCTGTTAACTCCCCCAGGTTCGGAAGGAAGCAAGGGTACACGGTTGTAGCGGTGCGATACTTGGTTTGCCACTTTTTTATTTAGCCTTCACATCATTATTTAAATTGTAATCTTTAGGTTTTGTTTTATTTCAATATCGAAACTTGGTACAAATGTGGTCCTAACAAAATTTTTTTTTGAGGGGAATGTGGCAAATTTTCATCCTAAATCTGTCAAATTAAACCACTCAAAGCTGAATCTCTCTCAAAATAGAGAGACTTGTAAATTATTTTTTTATGTATTTTCTTTCTTAGTGCTTACTTGCGAGAAATGAGAAATTATCCTCAAAAAAAATTTTTTTCGACTGTAAGTTTTACTATCAAATTATTTTTTTTGTCACGAAAGTTTGATAACTGAGTTCATTATTTCACTCATATTTTCAAAAAAATTTTTAGGCACTGTTTTTTTCTGCCTTATGGGTATCATTAATTAAAATATCACTCGATTTTTAAAGGTATGGCTCATTTTTTTTTTATCAGTAGCATGGTGAAATTTATGTTAAGAAACAAGTATAAACCCTAAAACTAAAAAACTATGAACGCATCAGAGAATAAAATTAATCTGAAAAATGTAAGAGTCAACCTCATAGCCATTGCAATATTAATGACATCTTTAGTAATCATAGCTATTGTGAAAAATTTAATTTAACACTTGCAATTGGTTGGTTGCTGTTGATCCGTATTTAAAAATCTTACGATGGCCTCGTAAGATTTTTTTTTTTATATAATTCTGTATTGAGTGTCTCCAAAGTATGTATGCATTCCCCTCCCCCAACCCCATATCTTCGAATTATGCTAT
>JANWYS010000085.1 GCA_025054875.1 Cytophagaceae bacterium
CTTTTTTTTAACTCCCTTAGGTGTTTCGCACCATTGTAAGATCATGATTTAATTGAATCGTCTTGTACCGATGAGCCCATTATATGGAGAAGTTGCGAACCTGACCCTTAATTTTTTCTTACGCGTAATCTGAAATTAATAGAAGATGGACAATACATTTCTAAATTGTTTATATATAACTTTATTCATTCTATCAGATACACATGCAAAACGAAACGCCAGATGTATAGCCGGTAAAAAGAAAAAAATTTTTTAGTAGAGAATAATAGATTTATATTTATGAAAAAAAAATAACTATGAACGGAAAAGTTATATCCATCATTTCGTACATCACATTGTTTGGTTGGCTTATTGCGTTTTTACTTTATGTAAGCGACAATAAAAAAGAGCCGCTTGCATCTTATCATCTCAAACAATCGTTAGGGTTGGCATTGATTGAGTTGTTGAGTTCGTTGATCTTGTTGCGTCTGTTTCCCATGAGTATTCGATTTTTAAGTTTTGCTTTCCTCGTCTTACTTATAATAGGGATTTACAATGCTGCCATGGGCGAAAAAAAACCTTTACCATTAATAGGCAAGTGGTTTGACGAGTGGTTTAAAGGAATATGATTTCAGGCTTTTGTGACAGTCATATTCATATCAGCCCTTGGTGCTTCATCAACGACTAGGACTTTATAATGGAACTTAACACGCTCACTGCAATAGCCCCGGTAGATGGCCGATACAGAAGCCAGGTTAAACATCTTGCGAGATATTTTTCTGAATATGGCCTGATGCGCTACAGAGTAGAAGTAGAAATAGAATATTTTATTGCCCTTTGCAATTATGGCCTTCCGAATTTCAAAAACTTTAATAAGTCGTGCTTTGAAGATTTAAGGAAGATATACTTTGAGTTTTCCGTCAGCGATGCTGAAAAAATAAAACTCATAGAAAAAAACACAAACCATGATGTTAAAGCTGTTGAATATTTTTTGAAAGAGCAATTTGAAAAACTGGGAATTAATGAGCACAAAGAATTTATTCACTTTGGCCTCACTTCACAGGATGTAAACAATACAGCTATACCTTTGCTCTTAAAGGAAGCCATGCAAAATGAACTTCTTCCGGAACTGACCAGTCTTAAAGATTTTATTTTAGACCTGGCCAAAAAATGGATGGATGTCCCTATGCTGGCATATACTCATGGACAGCCTGCTTCTCCCACTAAACTCGGAAAGGAGTTCATGGTTTTTTACGAGCGCCTGGATAAGCAAATAGCATTGCTTGGCACCATTCCCTTTTCAGCCAAATTTGGTGGCGCTACGGGCAACTTCAATGCTCACCAGGTTGCCTTTCCTAAAAAGAATTGGGAAAAATTTGCCGATGAGTTTGTCGAAAAAAAACTAAAACTCTCCAGAAGCCGCTTTACCACTCAGATTGAGCATTACGACAATCTCGCCGCTCTCTTTGATAATCTGAAAAGGATCAACACCATTCTCATTGATTTCAATCGCGATATTTGGCAATACATATCTATGGACTACTTCAAACAACGCATCAATGAAAACGAAGTAGGTTCATCCACTATGCCTCATAAAGTGAACCCTATTGACTTTGAAAACTCCGAAGGCAACCTCGGAATAGCAAATGCCTTGTTTGAACATTTTTCTGCCAAACTACCCATATCACGTTTGCAACGCGACCTTACCGACTCTACAGTGCTGCGCAACATCGGTATACCAATTGCACACTCGCTTATTGCATATAAATCTACCTTAAGAGGATTGCAGAAATTAGAGCTAAATTCTCAGGCTCTGGAAGACGACCTCAATAACAACTGGGCTGTGGTAACCGAAGGTATACAAACCATCCTTCGCAGGGAAGGATACCCTAATCCATACGAAGCGCTGAAAACGCTCGCACGCACTAATCATAAAATAACATGTGAGGATATACAGAAATTCATACTTGGATTAGATGTATCTGATTCAGTGAAAAAAGAACTACTTGCTATTACACCTTTCAACTACACAGGCATTGTATTCGAATGAAAAATATTCGTTTAAAATGGATTTACGTTTGGGGATCATTTTTGATCCTGAAGAGCTTATCATTTGGTCAGGAGTTACCAGACACTTATTCTTCACCTGCTTCGCAAATCATTAAAAAACAACGTTCAACACAATATTCATATTTGTATCTGAAAACTCGGGACGACGGGCATAGCCCTTTGCTCTACAGAGGCCTCACGCCTCAGATTATTTTCAGAAATCAAAAAATATACGACAAATACCTCACTCGCATTGTGTATGGCGGCTACTTATCTAATCTATCATCGCGAAAAAATAAAGTTAAGTATACAAACGAAATCACGGCATCAAAATTAGAACTCAACTATTTGTATGCCCGAAAAATCAACGCATTTAACAACATTGCCGAATGTTGGTTAGGCGGGCTTATGACGAACACAGCCGATATGAGATTTTATTCGTTTCTGCCCAACAATTCCTTTGCTTATCAGTTTTCAAATGCCATAAATGCATCAGCACTTTTCATGCGCAGTTTCTATGCGGGCATACGAAAACGGCCGTATAAAATAGGTTTTGAGATGGATATTGCTATACTGGCACATGTACTTAGACCCTCATACATAGGATTGGCGCCCGCGGAAGTGTATGCAAAACAAGATATAAACATAGTTGCACTATTTGTAAATGGCAATAAGATAGCTTTACCCGATAAATTTTTCCGTATACAGACCGAAACATACATAGATAGATTCTTCCTGAAAACGCCCAACCTGAACTACAGATTGTCTTACAAGTGGGCGTTGATGGTAGATAGAGTTTCTAATGTATTTTACAGCGCATATCATGGTATATCATTTACGAGAATACTACATAAGGAAAAAATAAAATACGAATCTTCCATAAGGAAATGAAAGAAGTACTCAGAATCATTGTATTGACTGCACTCACATCATTTTTTTCTACGTCTTGTGAAAAGGTAGTTATAAAGCCTGATCCGGAGGGTACCCCCACACGTTGCTTTGAGTCATTGTACAAACGTGTAAAAGAGCGTTATGCTTTTCTCAAATACAAAAATATAAACTGGGATTCAGTGAGAGATGCTTTAGCACCTAAAGTATATGATGATATGAGCGATGATTCGCTTTTCAAAGTATTGGATGAAATGCTGTATAATCTTCGCGATGGCCATGTAAACCTGATAAGTCCATTCAATATTTCTCGCAATTGGCAATGGTATCTTGGCTACCCGCAGAATTTCAACTCCACAGTATTAGAGCGAAATTATTTAGGCAATGATTACCACATCACAGGGCCTTTCATTAACAAAATATTTGTGCGCAACAACAAAAAAATAGGCTACATGAGGTATTCAAGTTTCTCCTCTGATTTTTCTGATTATCAACTCAACTATGTCATCACCCGGTTTCAAAACACGGATGGCCTCATCATAGACTTGCGAAATAATGGGGGAGGCAGGGTGAATAACATTTATAAGTTGATAAACCGTTTTGTAACTGAAAAAACATTGATAGGACGTGAATACGAAAAGTCCGGACCAGGCCTCAACGATTTTAAACTTTCAATAGAACAATATGCAGAACCTGCAAAAGATGAAAAAGGCAATCCTTTATTGCAATATTTATATAAACCTATTGTGTTGCTCACGAATCGCTCGTGCTACAGCGCTTGTAATTCGTTTGTTGCAGGAATGTCTATTTTGAACAACGTTACTATTGTTGGAGACCAGACAGGTGGTGGCGGTGGATTACCTACCTCCTATCAATTGCCGAACGGGTGGGTGTATAGAATATCTACCACATATTCAGAGCTTCCTGATGGCTTCAATATAGAGCACGGAATTCCGGCAGATATACACATCAATATGGATCCCTTGAGAGAAGCTGCCGGTATAGACGACATACTGGAAAAAGCATTTGAGTTGTTTTAACATTTCTTCATTCAGTCATTCATTCTTCTGATTCGGATGCCTTATGTGAAAATATGTTTAATTCCATTTAACCCGGATTAGTGAAGCAGGTACACTGACTATGAGAGGAGAGGGCTTTTGAGGTACAATGACGTTTTAGTTTCGTTTTGTAATGGTTTTTGGGGGACAGTATCGGTGAGAGATTGTGTGGTATCATATAAACCTCTGGTTTGAAAAGTGATCGGTATTTCCTTTTGCCCGCTACTTCGGGTCTCATATTTTCTCATGAAGCTGAAAAATTTGAGTTCATACACACTTTTTGGGATACTACCTACCAGTCACATTTGCCTATTCATAATTTGCTTATATATTTGAACTAGCAAAGCTTATCGTTTTACTTACTGGGTAAGCGCAAAGTCTTTGCCTTTTATAAAAACTCATGAACTAACCCATTTAAAGAAGCAACTTATGAAAACCTTAAACTCGTATAACTTTGCCGGTAAGAAAGCATTAGTACGTGTAGACTTCAATGTGCCTCTCGATGAGGCATACAACATCACCGACCATACTCGCATCAACGCCACTATACCTACTATCAACAAAATATTAAAAGATGGTGGCTCAGCTATTCTAATGTCGCACTTAGGGCGCCCCAAAGGAGGATATGAAGAGAAATACTCCCTCAAACATCTTATACCCACACTTAACAAAGTTTTTAATACTACCGTAAAATTTGCTCACGACTGCATAGGTGAAGATGCAGTGAAGTTAGCTGCCGAACTCAAAGCAGGAGAGATATTGCTATTGGAAAACCTGCGTTTTTATAAAGAAGAAGAAAAAGGCGATGAAGAGTTTGCTAAAAAATTAGCACGCCTCGGCGACGTATGGGTAAACGATGCTTTTGGAACAGCACATCGTGCACACGCCTCCACAGCAGTGGTAGGAAAGTTTTTTGCTGACCGTGTCTGCGGCTATGTAATGCAGGCCGAACTTGACAATGCTGATAAAGTGCTCGGTACACCTGAAAGGCCATTTACTGCCATCATGGGAGGAGCAAAAATTTCTGACAAAATTCTTGTGATAGAAAAACTACTCGAAAAGGTTGATAACCTCATTATCGGCGGAGGCATGAGCTATACCTTTGTTAAAGCTTACGGCGGTAATATCGGCAAGTCATTGTGTGAGCACGATAAGCTAGACCTTGCAAAATCTATCGTAGAGAAAGCACAGAAAAAAGGTGTAAAACTTTATATGCCAGTAGATACCGTAGTAGCTGATGATTTTAAAAATGATGCGAACAAAAAAGTTGTAAAAAAAGATGAAATACCTGACGGATGGGAAGGCCTTGACATAGGCCCGAAAACTATTGAAGAGTTTTCAAAAGTTATTGAATCTTCCAAAACTATTATGTGGAACGGCCCTATGGGTGTGTTTGAATTTCCTAATTTTGCCGTGGGTACGGAAGCCATTGCGAGAGCGGTAGTAAAGGCCACTGAAAAAGGCGGATATTCTTTGATAGGTGGTGGCGACTCTGCATCTGCCATTAACAATCTTGGTTTTGGAGACAAAGTATCCTATGTATCAACCGGTGGCGGAGCTCTTCTTGAGTATCTTGAAGGAAAACAACTGCCCGGTGTTGTGGCACTGCAATAAATATATCTACTGAAACCTTTAATAAAGCCCTTGTGTGGCGAACCCTTCACAGGGGCTTATTCGTGTATGACCAACAAAGAATTTATAGAAGCATTATGGCTCAAGCATCGGAAGGTAGAACCGTTTCCACCAACGGCACTGATCACGCGGTTCGTCACTAAGCTTTTATTACTTTTATTTCCGGAGCAAAGCAAAACCCGATTTGAAAATACAGATGACCTTAAGCTGGCACTTAATATTTTACAGCAAGAACTCTCTGATATATTACAGCCCATACAACCTCTCCTTATCGCCCCCGTAGAAAAAATTTCCGAAAGCTATTTTGAGCAACTTCCTCATGTATACCACTTGCTTACTTCTGATGTAGAGGCTATAGTCAATGGTGACCCGGCCGCCACATCTGAATTTGAAGTAATACGAACTTACCCCGGATTCTACGCCATTGCCATGTATCGCCTGGCACATGTTCTTCATCGCCTGCATGTGCCCGTCATACCGCGTATCATTACAGAATATTCTCATTCTAAAACCGGAATAGATATACACCCGGGCGCTACCATAGGAAGTCATTTCTTCATAGACCATGGCACCGGCATAGTTATCGGTGAAACGGCCATCATCGGAAAAAATGTTAAACTCTATCAGGGCGTAACTCTCGGTGCTCTCAGCGTAGAGAAAGCTCTGGCTTCTACCAAACGCCATCCCACAATAGAAGATAACGTTGTTATCTACTCAGGAGCTACCATATTGGGCGGCGAAACCATTATAGGCCACGATAGCATCATTGGAGGAAATGTATGGCTTACCAGTAGCGTAGCTCCTCATTCTAAAGTATATCACCAGGCTCAGATTAAAATATTTGACAAACAGTAATTCTCACATTTCATGAAATGAGTCATTCATGCGTGTCAGAGTGTTTTCATATGTTCATTTTTTGTTTTGGATAACTTTTCCTCTATGTATATGGGCACAAAGCAATCCTTACAAGGAGATTACTTTATCCTTCTTGCAACGCTTACAGCAATATCATTTCGCTCCGCTTCCTGTAAATGACGAATTTTCAGAAAAATTATTCCAATCTTTTCTTAATACGCTCGATCCTAAAAGGCTTTACTTTTGCAAGGAAGATTATCTGTCGTTATCGGCTTACTCTTCATCTCTTGACGATGAGCTTAAACAAAAATCATGGAATTTTATTCCATATCTCACAGCCCTCTATAAAAACAGGCTGGAAGAATCAAAAAAAATTATAAAAGAAGTCCTTGAAGAACCTTTCACTTTTACATCTACAGATAAATATGAGCCGCCTTCTGCCGATACACTTATTTTTCCAACTAAAGAACAACTAAACATACAATGGAAAATATGGCTTACTTATCAGGCATTGCATGTGCTTTTCAGTCAATATGCAGGTAGTCATGCAGACTCTATGAAATCTGACAAAGAGCTCTTGGCGCTGGAAAAAGAAGTAAAGAAAAAGGTAGAGAATATAGAAACAAAATGTATTGATCGCATACTGAATCACCCTGACGGATATGAAAATTATGTATTCAACTTGTTTCTACAGAATATAGCTTCTTTGCAAGATCCTCATACTATCTTTTTTTCAAAAAGCCAATACGAGCGATTTGAAAAAGAACTTTCAACAGAGCAGTATTCATTGGGTTTAGAATTAGAGGAAGACGAATATGGCAACGTATTTGTTTCGAGAGTTACTCCCGGAGGGCCTGCGTGGAAGTCAAGCCAAATACATCGCGGTGACCGCATTATATCCGTAAGCTGGGTTGATAAATCTACTCCAACAAACGTAAGTGAAGGATTAAATGAAATCATCAATGTCATAAACCTATACAAAGAAGGTAAACTGAATGTGGTGTTGGCCAAGCCCAACGGTCAGCAGCTACATGTACAATTGCAAAAACAACTCATGGACAAAGAAGAAAATATTGTAAAAAGCTATGTGTTGAAAGGGGAGAAAAAAATAGGATACATTTCTTTACCCGGATTTTATACAGATTGGGAAGAACCTCCGGGCAACATCATAAGAAAAGGATGTGCCAACGATGTGGCTAAAGAAATTGTAAAACTACGTGCCGAAAATATCGAAGGATTAATTTTAGATCTTCGCAATAATGGCGGTGGCTCTGTGCTCGAGGGCTTGAACCTTGCAGGAATATTCATTGACGAGGGGCCTATTTACATTACTCAGGAAAAAAATACCAGGCCTATTGTTGTAAAAGATATAAACAGAGGCAGCATCTACGATGGCCCTCTACTGGTTATGATAAATGGCATGAGCGCATCAGCCTCTGAAATCGTTGCGGCGGCTTTACAGGACTATAATCGTGCCATACTGGTAGGTAGCACTACCTACGGAAAAGCCACTGCACAAATCATGACGCCTGTGTTTTCTACTCCTTACGGATCATCTGATGCATTAGCAGGTATTTTGAAAATAACCAACCAACGCTTGTACAGAATCACCGCAAAAAGCAACCAAATTATTGGTGTATCTCCACATATTTTTCTTCCCGAAAGGTTACCACCAAAAGAATATAAAGAAAAAAAATACTCCAATGCCTATACTCATACATCCATAGATAAAAAAGTATTGTTTTTCCCGCACGATTCTTTGCCCATCCAATTCTTAGCTCAAAAGTCACAATCTCGCATATTGCATCATCCTTATTTCAAAACAATAAATGAAGTAAACCGACTCATGGAGCACTTGAACGCAAATGAGCCCAATGACGCAATACCTTTACAATTGAATTATTTCCGAACACGGTACAGAGAATGGCATAAATGGAACGCCTCACTGATGAGTACACAGCGTCTCAATAATCCTCCTTATCAAATCTCCTTGAATCAACACGACCTGAAACAACAATCCATTCAAAAACATGGCTATGACTTTGCTTTAGCTAATATGGATAACCTTCAAAAAGATGCCTATATTCACGAATGTTATTTCATCCTTTCGGATTATATTGATGTAAAAAAATAACACTAACAAGACATGAAAACTCAACGTCAATCTGTCTTCATTTTAATTGTATTTTTTGCATTGAGTACGGTAACCTCTGCACAACCCTTTAGCGATGCGGCTTCTTATATCACATACATCAGCCAGCAATACGAACCCATCATGGAGGGCTACATGAGCTACCACAGTGCCATAGCGCATGGCAAAAGCGCGAGAAAAGTTGACAACCGCAGGCAAGAGCTCATTACTAAGGTAAAGGAGGCCATAAAAAAACTTCAGGCTTTACATCCCTTCAATGGCGATAAGTCGCTACGAGATTCAACATTAAATTTTTTCAAAATCTACAACATCGTGTTAAACGAAGATTATGCTAAAATTCTGAACATGGAGGAAATTGCTGAGCAGTCGTACGACGCCATGGAAGCTTATTTGCTGGCTCAGGATAAAGCTACCGAAAAACTGAAAATAGCAAATCAGCAGATACAAAACACACAGGCCGATTTTGCAAAAAAAAATAATGTAACTCTCATTGAAGGGAAAAATACAGAGCTGGAAAAAAAAGTGCTCAAAACTGCACAAGTTAATACTTATTACCGCTCGGTATATTTGATTTTTTTTAAGTCGTACAAACAGGAGTTATACATGCTTGACGCCATTGAAAAGAAAAATATAAACGCCATAGAGCAAAACAGAAACGCGTTGTTGAAATTTTCAGAAGAAGGATTAAAAAAACTCGACACTATGAGAGCTTTTAACAACGATATATCTCTGATAAACGCATGTGCGGCTCTGCTGAAATTCTACAAAGATGAGTGTAATAATAGTATAACGCTGATTACCGAATTTTACATAAAGGAAGAAAACTTTATGAAAATGAAAAAAAATATAGAGGCTAAAAAACCTAATGAGCGAACTCAGAAAGATGTAGATGATTACAACAACGCAGTAAATGAGTTCAATAAAGCCGTGTCAGTATATAACGAACGTAACAAAGAGTTGCTTGATAGGAGGAATACACTTATAGAAGCGTGGAATAAAGCAAGTCAAAATTTTTTGGATAGACATACGCCCAAATATAAATAACGTTTATCGTAAACTATTTAATAGAGTTTTTAACAGAAAATCTGTCTATGACTTTAGGATGGGTTTGTACAGTTTAATTTTCTGTTGAGTGAACTATACACTTTGGGCGTTTACTTGTCGTTGTGTTGAAAATTTCGACAAACGGTGATAAATCCATGTGCAAAATTGGTACGATTACATTACAATTTGTATTTTGGCAAAAATAACAACGAACATGGCAGACCATAAAGAAATACAAGAGAATAATCCGGCTAACCAATTGAACATAGAACTATCTGAAGAAGTGGCAGAAGGTATTTACTCAAACTTGGCTATGATTGCGCATTCGCAGAGCGAGTTTGTGATAGATTTTATTCGTATGATGCCCGGCTTGCCCAAGGCTAAGGTAAAGTCTAGAATCATTATCACACCCGAACATGCTTTGCGTCTTTTGTCCGCTTTGCAAGACAATATTAAAAAATATGAATCAGTGTTTGGCCCCATAAAAGCCTCGCATGATCCATTTCCTTTGCCTATGAACTTTGGAGGCACCGTAGGTGAGGCATAAAGATTATTTTAGATTGTATTAGCTATTTAATTCAAGCACACATTGGTATATTTCCTTTAAGAGGGAAATATCATCCTCCACACCGTTTCCCGTAACGATAATATCGGCGCCTGCCTTTAAAAGTAATTCAGCTTGTCTGGCAGAGCGTATTCCGCCTCCTGCCACTATTGGGATATCAACCGCAGAACGTATGGCTTGTATGATTTCTTCAGATATGGGCTTAGAAGCTCCGCTGCCACCGTCAGCATAGATGAGTTTCATGCCTAACATTTCTCCGGCCATAGCAGTGCAGGCAGCTATTGAGGGTTTGTCATAAGGTATGGGCGTGGTATTGCTTATGTACGATACCGTAGTGGGCTTACCGCAATCTATGAGCATATATCCGGTAGAGATCACTTCTATTTTTAATTTTTTTAGCAATGGTGCCGCTACTACATGCTGGCCTATAAGGGCATCGGCGTTTCGGCCGGATATTAAAGATAAAAATAATATAGCATCGGCTTGCGCATCTATTTGCAAATTGCTGCCCGGAAAGAGTACAACAGGTTGAGGGAGATGTTGTTTCAATGTGTTGATTACATAAGAAAGGTTGTTGTTCATCAACAAGCTACCGCCTACAAAAAAATAGTCTACCGGAAAATCTTTGGCAGTACTTATAATTACTTCCAACGATTTTTTGGTAAGTTTGTCCGGATCCAAAAGCACAGCATATTGCTTTTTACCTTGATTTCTGGCAGATAAAATTTTGTTGTAAACCGGATTCATGGAATACGAGTAAACTACTTCAAATATTCAAAATTTATTTGCTATAACCAATCATTGACAGGCTATAGTCGTATGTAATGTATATGATTAATGCCTGAAAGGTAATCCGGGAAAGAAGTTTTCGGCATACTGATGCTTAAAGACAAAATTTAAAGCTGCTCCCAGTACGGGAGTTATGCGGTTTACTCTGTAATCCGGAAAGGTATTGCCGGCAGCATCACTTCCTCCCAATGTATAGTAGCGTTCAGTTTCTTTCATGGCATAAATAGCCAACCACAGAAGAGGGGTAATTTTGTAGGCTACATCAATACGCGCTCTGGTCAGGTCTATACGTCTGTTTCGGTATATGCTAGTAAGCGCATCACGAAAGTCATGATTTAAAAAAGCCCTGCAAGAGGCAGCAATCATAAGTTCTGAACCGGCTACCGGCAACATTTTGCATAATAATATCCCTCCGCCTAAACGAGCTTGAGAGGGTGCCTTATATCCATTGTTGGTTTGAAGATAGTAATAGTGATCAGCACTTAATTCTTTTATGAAATGTGGTTCGCTTATCTTTCCGGTATGAGCTATATTCACTGAGGTAACGAACGACTGTATGCCGGGATAGTATGCAATTTTGTAGGTTTCTGATATGCCAAGTGTCCATTTATCGGAGGCATAGTGTTGGTAGCCAATTTGGTTATATATTCTGTAGCTTCCGTTGAGTAAGTAATATCTTGAGTTAAAGTTGTAGTTGCTCTCGAAAAAAAAGCGGCTGTGGTTGTATAAAAAATAGTCGGCACGAAGGATGAGCTCCGGTTTTATACGGTTTCTCAGTTTATAAATTTCAGCTTCGTCGGGGTTTATCGGTTGTCCAATGCATATTAATGAAAAAATGAAAAGTAAAAACGTAAGTAGGGTATGCATACACGCATGAAATATGCTGCTATGCGATGTTTCAAAATTACGATTATAATTCATCATAGAAGTAATGTTGTTCAGAAATAACCGAAAAATAGAAAAACAATAGCATTTAAAGTATCTGTTATCTGTTATTCGTAAGTCCACCCGTTTTGACTTCTTTTATGTACAGAAACTTTACTCTAAATTTCAGTGAGTGTTTCTAAGGTCGTACATTAGAAAATGTTTATATCAATGATATCGCTGCATGCAGTTGATTATCGTATTTAGTAGCGTATATTTTGTCTACTGTATGAAGTGGGTTCAATATGGTAATGATATCATAATTCAAAGTACGAAAAAAG
>JANWYS010000086.1 GCA_025054875.1 Cytophagaceae bacterium
CTTTCCAAAAAAGAAGCTAAAAAAGATTGTGAACGAGAAACGACTGTTCCTGGCGGTGGTACTGTGAAATGTTCTCTAAAATAATTTTACAACAAGCCTCAATCATGTTGAGGCTTGTTTTTTTTAAAATAATTGCTTGTAATCAACCAGGTAATCCATTCGTAAAAACATCTGGTTTAAAATGTGTTAGTTAAAAACATGTTGAGTTAAAAGATTGAGTTATCATTAAATTCAGATGTTGTTACCGATAGTCACTAATGTTGAGTTGGTTAATACACAGCAAATATCTTTAAGTATAGGATAAACGCAAACGCCCCGAAGTATCAGGTATTTATTCTCCAAAATGGTACTCCTGATTATATTGCATTCAGTTGAACAATAACAAAAAAGTTTGGATAAGATTCTGCTTTGGGTATATATTTGCCCATACTTAAATTTAACCTTAGGTAGTTCTAAATAAGAAGGATTGTACTATAGCTTAGTTAGAATGATTTCAGTGCTGATCTTCTTTTGTATTCAGAGGGAAGTGTTTTATGTACTTCTTTGAAGTGTTTGATAAAAATGTTTCTGTTGTTGAAGCCTACTTTTACCATCACCTCTTTTATAGAATTGGCTTCGTTTTCGAATAATTCTGCAGCTTTCTTCCTGACTTCATACATTTTTTATGTTAAGGCAATGGTTTTCAATGCTTTATATTTTCATTTGGGCACTACATTTTATTTTAACTCATAAGGGTTTCGTACCATCGCCAGCTCATGATTTGAAGTACTTTAATTGCATCATATGGTATCATTGACATACTAAGTTATTACAAAAGTAGGAATAAAAACGCAAAAATACAATATTAATAATAACTTTAGGCACTACAACTCAAATCTATACAACCTACCTCTGAAAATCAGTGAGTTAACATTTAATGAAAGGTGAATTTGTATGAAGTCAGGAGGTTTCCTTTGAAGTGCAATTCTTTTCGTCTTACATTGTTATTTCGGGACAGTATTTTTTGGGGCGTATGGCTGCGGTTGTTTAGGTAGATTTAGGTCTGGGCGCCGCCCTTTAGGGCGGCGCCCGAACTCAAATCTTTCAAGAAAAAACTACCCAATCGCCACTTATCAATGAAACCTATCCTTAACCATGTCCAAACCTGACTCTGTGCTTATTTCTCAAACCCTGAGTATAGGTTAAAACAATTCATTGAGATTCTCAAAGAAAGGCCTCTACTGTACAAACGAAATAATGCTTTTTATATTTAATCCTTACATTTTCACAACATGACAAGCAAAAAGAAAACTTAAGCAAAGTATACTTTTTACAAAGATTTTATTTGCCCTCAATAAACTTTATTTGAATATTGTGGGAAAAATACTTGTTCACTGCATGAATCATCAAAAAATTAAAATAGGTTTAATACAGGCCAGTTGCACATCGAGCAAAGAGGAAAATCTGAAAAAACATATTGACAAAATACGAGAAGCAGCTGCACGAGGTGCGCAAATAATATGTACTCAAGAGTTGTTTACATCGCTATATTTTTGCGATACGGAAAATCACGACAACTTTTCATTAGCTGAAAAAATACCAGGCCCCACTACAGACATACTTTGCAAAATGGCTGCAGAACTAAATGTAGTAATCATTGCTTCGCTTTTTGAAAAACGTGCGAATGGCTTGTATCACAATACCACTGCTGTAATTGATGCTGATGGCCTGTATTTGGGGAAATACAGAAAAATGCACATCCCCGATGACCCGGGATATTACGAAAAATTTTATTTCACTCCGGGCGACAGCGGATATATGGTATTTGATACTCAATATGCGAAAATAGGTGTGCTCATCTGCTGGGATCAATGGTATCCGGAAGCAGCAAGAATAACCGCATTGATGGGTGCAGAAATTTTATTTTACCCCACAGCCATCGGTTGGGAAACCTCTCAAGATGCTGAAACTAACGAAGAACAATACAACGCATGGTTTACCATACAACGTGCACACGCCATAGCAAACGGCATACATGTAGTATCGGTAAACCGCGTAGGTACAGAAGCCAATCAAAAATTTTGGGGAGCTTCATTCGTTTGTAATCCTTTCGGCACTGTACTGTACAAAGCATCGCACGACAAAGAAGAGGTACATGTGCAGGAAATAAACCTCGCCCTGACAGACCGATACAGAACACACTGGCCCTTCCTGCGCGACCGACGTATAGAGTCGTACAAACCCATCCTCAAACGATATATTGATGAATAATATTTCTGACCTACACTACCATTGATAAATGTACGTTTCTTTTATACCTTTACTTCCAATCTTAAACTAAACTATACTCATATGAAATTTTTCATAGATACTGCCAACCTAAACGACATAAGAGAAGCATATAATCTCGGAGTATTAGATGGAGTTACTACCAATCCATCGCTGATGGCCAAAGAAGGCATAAGCGGCAAAGAAAATATAATGAAACACTACAAAGCCATCTGCGATATTGTAGATGATGAAGTCAGCGCCGAAGTCATTGCAACAGATTATGAGGGCATCATAAAAGAGGGTCAAGAGCTTGCAGCCATAGACCCAAAAATCGTTGTAAAAGTGCCCATGATAAAAGATGGCTTGAAAGCCATAAAATATTTTGCCGACCACAACATACGTACTAACTGCACATTGGTATTTACGGCAGGGCAGGCCCTGTTGGCCGCAAAAGCCGGCGCTACCTTCGTGTCGCCTTTTATAGGCCGTTTGGATGATGTAGCTACGGATGGACTCCAACTCATAGAACAAATCCGGCTTATATACGATAATTATGGCTTCGAAACGCAAATACTTGCGGCATCCGTAAGGCATACTATGCACCTTATAAAATGTGCCGAGATCGGAGCCGATGTGGTTACTTGTCCGCTCAATGTCATCACTTCTTTACTCCAACATCCACTTACTGATATAGGATTGGCAAAATTTTTAGCTGACCATAAAAAAGCGAACGGTTAAAAAAATAATCAACATATTCGGGATTTATTCATCTAAGTGAAACCATTTCCAACTCTTTTTTTGTTACTATGGAAGAAAAAACACAAAAGATTCTTACCCCGATGTATATCATTAAGGTAAAAGGAAAAGCTAAAATACCTGACTACGTGCAATTGCGCGACGACAACTTTGTACTCATTGGTTATTTCCGGACAGACAGGCCCTATAAACTCATGAAGAAATATGGATGGGAAGGCAAAGAAGAAGCTTTTTCTAAAATCGTGCGTGAAATGCCTTTTGGAAAAATTCAAAAAATAAACCTGTAAACATGGAGTTCTCTTCCGAGCCTATTGTTGAGTTTGCAAATGCTGATATATTGCAAGACGATCTGTTGGTACTTCGGAATATTTCTTTCAAAATATTCAAAGGTGAGTTTGTATATCTTATAGGCCGCACGGGAAGCGGAAAATCATCTTTACTAAGAACCTTATATGCTGACTTACCTTTGAAAAAAGGCAATGCAAAAGTGGCAGGCTATGACCTGAGAACTATTCAAAAAAAACAAATACCACACTTGCGACGAAAAATTGGAATCATATTTCAGGATTTCCAATTGCTCAACGACCGGACCATTGCTGACAATCTTTTTTTTGTAATGAAAGCCACCGGTTGGAAAGACACTAACAAAATGAAAGCACGTGTATCGGAACTTATGATGCGTGTAGGGTTAGCAACACTCTCCAATAAAATGCCGCATCAACTTTCCGGTGGAGAACAGCAACGCATTGTGATAGCTCGCGCACTAATCAATGAGCCCCTCATATTGATAGCCGACGAACCCACCGGAAATCTTGACCCTGAAGTGGCTGACGGTATCATGCGACTTTTCAAAGAAATCAATAAAAGCGGAACAGCTATACTCATGGCTACGCACAATCACCAATTCATAGAAAAATATCCTACACGTGTCCTCAAAATAGAGCAGGGCGAAATTCTGGATTCCAGTAAAATTGTATTCGACATCACCAATCCTTCTGTGTAAGCGTTGTCATCCTCCACACTACATGTTGTTGCTTTTGATATTCCTTGTCCTCCGGATTATGGCGGAGTGATAGAGGTGTTTTTCAAAATCAAAAAATTACATGAGCAAGGGATACACATTTTTCTCCACTGCTTTTACAGCAAAAGAAAACCCGACATACAACTTGAAAAGTATTGCGAAAAAGTGTTTTACTACAAACGTACCTTATCACTTTTCAAACTGTTGAGATACCCCTATATTGTTGCCAGCCGAAGTTCTGCATCCTTGTTAAAAAATATATCAGCAACTGATGCTCCCGTTTTGTTTGAAGGACTCCATACCTGTTTTTTTTTAGATCATCCCGCTCTAAGGAACAGAAAAAAAATAGTTCGTATTCATAACATAGAACACCGATATTACATGGAACTGGCCAAAGCTACAAATGACCTTTTTAAAAGGATATATTATTTCGTTGAGGCCATTATGCTTTGGCGTTTTCAAAAAAAATTAAAACATGCCAACTTATTGCTGTGTATTTCACCATCGGAAAAAAACTACTATTCAAATTTGTTTAAAAATACACCCGTCATCTATTTACCACCATTTGCAGCATATGAACGCGTAGAGTCTGTCACTGGAGAAGGTGATTATGTGTTGTACCATGGTAATCTTTCGGTAGCAGAAAATGAGAGAGCTTGTAAATATTTGATAAATCATGTTGCCCATCAGATCAACATGCCACTTGTAGTGGCCGGAAAAAAACCATCTTCCTCACTTATGCTCTTGTGCCAAAAAAAGAACATTCGCCTCATCGCTAATCCGGACAATGAGCAATTAAAATCATTAGTACAAAATGCCCATATAAACATCGTTTTTAGTTTTCAAGCCACAGGCAGCAAACTCAAGTTGTTTACAGCTTTAAGTTTGGGACGCCATTGCATAACCATGTCCAACCTGATCGATGATAAACTTGAGAAAACCTGTGTGGTGGCACAAGATAAACAGCAGCTTGCCGGATTAATAAATGAAGTTTCTCTCAAGCCTTTTGATCAGGAAGAACTGAACAAGAGAAAAAAAATATTATCAGAATTTTTTAACGAACAAAAGGCAACTCTGCAGCTCATAATGGAAAGTTAGCATGATGAGGCAAATATACTTCAGTAAAAGTAAATCAGTGATATAATCAACATAACGGCTGCTGAGTACGACTACTCGGAAACACTCAAACATACGCCAAAAGTTCTCAAATTACCGATGTTTTTTTATTTTCATCATAGGGCTTATCTTGCGCATTACATAATATCACCAAAGGCACACATGTTCAGAATACAAACATTTACTTTCAATGATTTTAGTGAAAACACGTATGTGATCTACAATGAAGAGAAAAAATGTTTTATTGTAGATGCCGGAAATTATGTACGTGAAGAGCACGAAGAAATTATTGATTTTGTAGAAGCCAATCTACTTAAAGTTGAAGGCCTCATCAACACTCATTGCCATATAGATCATGTGTTGGGTGTACATCATCTGAAAGAGTATTTTAAAACAACTTTTCGTATACACCATATTGAACAGCAAACTCTGGCCAGCGTGAAATTATATGCTCCTTTATATGGATTCACACAATATACAGAACCTCACGTGGATGCATACATTGCCACCGGAGAGAAATTGGCTCTTGGTAATGATATTTTGGAAGTTTTGTTCGTTCCCGGGCATTCACCGGGGCATATTGCTTTTGTAAATACCGAACAAAAAATTTGCATCGCCGGCGATGTGCTATTTTACGACAGCATAGGACGCACCGACTTACCCGGAGGCAACTTCGATACACTTATTCGATCTATTCATACCTGTTTGTTTACTTTACCTGACGATGTAACCGTATATTGCGGACATGGCCCCTCTACAACTATAGGTAGAGAAAAAAAACACAATCCCTTCTGTAGTTTAGGTTAACTATGCACTTTAAAAAACATATACCCAATATTCTCACCTGCTGCAATTTACTTTGCGGATGTGCAGGCATAGTGCATGCTTTCAGCGGAAATTTATTTATGGCTTCCTGCATGATTATGGCCGGAACTATATTTGATTTTGCAGATGGCTTTGCTGCACGCATGTTGCATGTATCCTCAGAGATAGGTAAGCAATTAGATTCGCTTTCCGATATAGTTACTTTTGGTGTTTTGCCGGGAAGCATAATGTATGAACTTCTCGTTACAGTTTATATAGAAAGCCACAACGATTACCTGCATACAAGCGATTCAGAAATCTTTTCGACAGAGAAGCCATTTTTATTCTTCGCACTTTCGGCTTTTTCAATCACTGTATTCTCCGCCATACGGTTAGCACGGTTTAATACAGACTCTTCTGATAAACACACGTTCACCGGCCTGCCCACTCCGGCCAACGCCTTACTAATATCATCTTTAGCGCTAATCAGTGATACTTCGTCTCAGAGGGATACGCTTGAATCTTTTATCTCATCATACGTTCTTACTTACCCTTTCCTGTTTACGTTCATCCCCCTGTCGTGCTTTTTGCTGGTGATGCCGGTTGAAATGTTTTCATTAAAATTCAAAAATGTATCGTTGCATCAACACAGACTTCCTATGTCTTTTGCCGCTGTATCCATACTGCTTTTGCTTTTACTGAAACTCACGGCCATACCCATAGTGATTGTATGCTATATCCTGATCTCGTTATTTCAACATTTCAAAAAAAAATTAGTTAACAATAATCCGTGATTTTTAGTACACATTATTCTATCTTTGGTTCGATCATATTCTTTATATCATCATGAAGTACATTGCTGAAATTACTATTATGCCGCTCAAAGAAATATTAGACCCTCAAGGTAAGGCTGTAAAATCTGGACTATCTAACTTAGGAATAAAAAATATCAGTGAGGTGCGTATAGGTAAGCATATCTCATTAGAGATGGAAGCTTCGAGCAAAGAAGAAGCCGAAAAAAATGCTGAGATGGCTTGCAAGAAACTACTGGCAAACCTTATTATGGAAAATTATTCTTACGTAGTGAAAGAAGCCTGAAACCGACTACTGAGTAGCGCTCTGTCATGATACATTGTACCCAATGATTCATTCCTCAAACAAACGAAGTTGCATTTCTTTCAATTGGAAGGATTTTCTGTGTAATGGGCTGTGCCCATATTTTAATATGGCTTGTTTGTGTTCTTTGGTAGCATAGGCCATATTTTTTTCCCAGCCATATTGCGGATATTGTTCAGATAAGGTAATCATCAATTCGTCACGATAGGTTTTTGCCAATATGGATGCAGCAGCTATGGACATATAGGTAGCATCGCCATTTACTACGCAAATATGACTTACATTTTTATATTTTTTGAACCGGTTACCATCTATAAGTAGTAATTCCGGCGTTAGGTTTAGTGTATCTATAGCAATATGCATAGCCATAAAAGTAGCATTCAGAATGTTTATTTCATCAATTATTTTATTAGACACTTCAGCGATGCTATAGGCTATAGCATTTTTTTTTATTTCGTGTTTCAACTGTTCTCTTTGGCGGGCCGAAAGTTGTTTAGAGTCGTTGAGCAAGGGATGAGTATACCCTTTGGGCAGTATAACGGCGGCAGCCACCACAGGGCCCGCAAGACTGCCTCGCCCCGCCTCATCTACTCCTGCCTCTATCAGATGTTCAGTATGAGACGACAACAACACCTATATTAAATCTAAAATGTTTTTTATTCCTATTGGAGTTGCGTGAACAAAGCCTTCTCCATACATTACACCAATAGAGTGCCCCAGCTCAATGGCGCGTGCGCGTATATACTCGCCATATAAAGGTGTGCTTATGTATGTTTCAGGCTCATGTGGGGAAGCGGCTGCATTGTGAAACTGGCTTTTGTAACATTGTATAGCCTTCCATTTATTTTCCCAGTATGGGGTTATGTCTACAACAAACGAAGGTATTACCAATCTGTCTTGCACGTAGTGATAAACCCTGGTTGGCCGCCAAGGTTCCTGCCCAGTTTCTATTTTTCTTAAGCCCGAAAGAAAACAAGCTCTTGAGGCTAATGATGCACCCATTGCATGATCGGGATGGCGATCGTTTAAAGCATTGGCCAGCACTATGTCAGGTTGATATACACGTATGATTTTGACAAGTTCGAGAATATATTCTTTCGTATTTTCAAAAAAACCGTCGGGAAAGCCCATGTTGCCGCGAATGGAAAGCCCCAGCACTTTTGAGGCCTCTGCAGCTTCGTGCATACGGGTTTCTACATCACCTCGCGTACCCAATTCGCCTTTGGTTAAGTCTACAATCCCCACTTTTTTACCCACACTTGTAAGCGATAGTATTGTGCCTGCACAACTCAACTCTGCGTCGTCCGGGTGTGAGGATATGACCAATACATCTAACTTCATACAGACTGATACAATTATGCGAATCAAAATTAATATTATTTTGTAATTTTGTTCATGCGCATGATTTCACTATTTATTGTTTTTCTTTTTTTATTGGCTTGCAATGAACACGATGAGCAGCCTCCCCCAGGCATTTTAAGTAAAGAAAAAATGATAACAGTGCTCATAGACATATACCTCACCGAAAGTGCTATATCTTTAAAAAACATCACACGCGATTCCTCCGTAGCGCTCTATTCTCTGTACGAAAAGGAAATTTTTAAAAAACATAACATATCCGATTCCGTTTTTTATCGTTCTCGTGAGTTTTATTACAACCATCCTAAAATGTATTACTCCATATATGAATCACTGGTAGATAGCCTCAGCATGCGCCAGGCAAGGAGGAGGCTATAATGTATCAAATCAACAATGTACTCTTTAACCTGGACTATATAATATTAGCGAAAAGTGTGGTGAAATGTTTTTTATGTTGGGCGCGCCCCTAAGGGGCCGGGCTGTCCGCCACTCCGCTCTCGCTTCGGTGCTCCGCTAAAGCTCCGCACTGGCCTTGCAGGCCATGGCTCCCATCCCTCGCGCAGGTTCTCTCGAAACTTTTCAGGTTCATGAGAAAATGTAAACCTCCGAAGTAGCCTGTAAAAGCACGGCTCGCAAACTGATAAATAAGTGTAGTAAATGCGTCCCATAAACGCGTTCTTAAAGTGATACCAAAACATTGTCGCACTTCGAAAGTGCTGCGCTTCAATGACCAGTGCTTGCCTTATGTTCACCGATGGTTCCATTCGGAATCCGGATTTAAATTTAGCCATTCAAATTAATTATATCGAGCGCCATAAATTGAGTATACTTTTTACAATATCCGTTTATGCTATCTCATACAACAGAAAAAATTCAAACTCGCCAAGCGATAGAAAAGATAACGACAAATCTGTTATTAACTGTATTTTCCATTCGTATGCCTTAGAAATATTTCGCACAAGCCATGATAAGAGCATCTCTACCGTATAAAATGTCATAAAATACAATTTTGCATTTTAGGTTAAAAATAAAAAAACCTCACTGCATTGAGTTCTCAGTGAGGTAAAATTATTGTGTGGCTCAGACCTTACTCTTTCACAAATTTATACGTTTGACCAAAGCTATTTCTTATCATATATATTCCTTTCTCCCAGTCAGTGATATCCAACTGCATCACGTTGTTAGCTTTAGAAACAAGCTGCCCGAGTGAGTTGTAAACTTCAATGTTTGACTTGGTATTCAAATAAAGAGCTCCCTGTTGATTAGGATTGGGGTAAGCATAGAAATAATCGGGTGCTTCTATGTGTTGCTCTACTATTGAAGTAGATGAGTTGTTAAGCGTAGTTCGGCTTCCGGTGAGCGAAGCAGATGTTCTATAGTTGTTGTTCCCCCATTTGCCATTGTATTCAAATATTTCAACGAAATATGTTGTGTTAGGATTAAGACCTGTTACGTTTACACTGTTTCCCGTTCCGTTGTACACAACATAATTGTTGTTGCCCATGTTGGCGCCTGTTTCAAATACAGCGTTGGCAGCATAATCAGCGCCATCCTCAGGGTTGACACTTACAGGAGCACCGGCACGCATAACTACAAGGTTTCTTTGTCCGGAACCTTTGGTCCAGCTTATTGTCATAGAGTTAGTGGTAACATTGCTGAAAGTTAAGTTAGAAGATATAGTGCCTGGTTCGGCAGCTAAAGGAGCATTTAGCTCGTATACTGTTATTGTACCGCTTACTTCATAAGATACTACCAGGTGCGGTTTATTATTGGGGCCTTGTTGTGCAGGTATGAATAATAAACCTTCGGGGCCTAAGTCTCCCCCCGATGGTGTGGCACCAGGCCCTGCAGCAGCATTGACGGGTGATTGACTGAAATTTCTCGTGCTCAAATATTGTACAAATGTCGGATGGATAGGGTTAGTAACGTTATACACCATCACTCCGCTTATTCTTTCTAATCCGATAAAAGCATACACACTATCCCCTATATGCGCAGTTACTATCGCTTCGGGCTCCGGCCCTTTATCATCACTGCGGCTCGACATGTTATTATTTTCATTATGGTTAGCATTAAAAATATATGTAGGATGATTGTTTTTGAAAAACTGCTCAAACTTATCGCCGCTGTCGTATACCAATGTCATGGATGAATCCCACACACTGAAAGAGCGTGCTCCATAACAATACAACTCTTCAAAATCGGGAGATGCATCGGTATTGCCCATAACGTTAGATATTTTAAGGCGACCAAGATTAGCGTTGTTTTTTAATGTAGTTTCATTAGGAAAGTTGGTGTCATCTAAATCTACACTGTTTATTCTAACCTCTTCATTAGGGGTTGTCCAATCACGTGAGTCTCCCTCATTGGCAGTCAATATATATGTAGCATTGTTGTAGCGCATGTTGGCGATGCCATCCGGCATGTACATACCTTTCACGGGCCAGGTGGTTATGTTTATCACAGTAGATGGGTTGCCTCCATTGCGGTCAGAAGCATCAATGCCGTTTCCGGCTATGCTATGATCTTTGTAGCCCAAAGGTTTTATAGCCAGTATGGTGTTGTTTTGTAAGTTGACGATAACCATGGCGTTGTTTTCCTGACAAACTACCCAGGCAGTTTTAGAATCTTCAGATACTGTGATGTATTCAGGCTCTAAATCCTGTGATACTGAATGTGCGCCAACAGTAGCTCCTCCAAATATACGTACACCTGCTGCCTGCAGTGCAGCTTTTTGTGAGTCAAAAGAGTTGAAATTAATATTTGTTACTGTCGCGTTAGCCACTCCTGACGAGATGTCTATGACACTTATAGAACCCTCAGGATCAGTGCTGTAATTGGGAGTAGGTTCTCCCTCATTGGCCACGACTACTTTTTTGCCATCGGGAGTGAAAGTGAGCATGTCGGGTAATGCGCCCACCGTAACGGTTTTCAAATGTGCTAATGTAGAGGCGTTAAAGAAAACTACACTGCCGTTGTTTTGTTTGGGAGTGGCTTCCACAGCAGCTGCCAATATTCCGTTTTTTACAGCTATGCTGTTAGCACCACCACCATACGCAGACATGTCAAGTGTGGTTATTAGCACAGGGTTTGAAGGATCAGACAAGTTGAGTACTTCTATTTTGTTGGTGTTCCCGTTTATGGTAAAGAGTTTTTTTGTGCCTTCATCATATGCAGATATTTCCATCACTCCACCCTCGTTGTTTACATAACCCGATATGTAACGGCCTTTGTAAACTGAGTTCAATTTAGGCTGTGCAAATATGCCTGCAGAAATAGACAAATTGAGCAATAACAACGTATATATTTTTTTCATCTTGAGCTTTGGTTTGGTGTTCGTTGCGCAACTTAAAAGCTCTATGTTATCAAACTGTTATGCTCTTGTTGTATTATTATGAACCATTAAACCCATTTTAGGCACTAAAAGTAAAAAGTTCTAAACTTCATCGAATTATAGTGTTTATACCACGATTTAATTGATTATTACATTTGCATAAAAATTTATCGCCAAGAATTTAAACGACCTAATTACCGGGTTTGAACACCTAACCCCGGAGGAGAAAGAAATTTTTCTCTCCCGCATATCCCAGCTTGGAAGAACTCAGTTTCTCCCGAATAGAAGCCGATGTACAATCTACTCGCCTCCCTACACCCTGCTGTCCACAT
>JANWYS010000087.1 GCA_025054875.1 Cytophagaceae bacterium
GGTTCATAAGAAAATGTAAACCTCCGAAGTAGCTTGCAAAAGGGACTGAGCGGTCTGTTTGAGCTCCTTTTTTGTGGAACCTTTAGCGGAACAAAAAAGAGCGAGCCGCGAAGGCCCGGCCGCCGCCCCCTAAAAGGCGGCGGTTTGCCCAAATCTTCTAAGAAAAAAAAGACTATCCAATCGTCGTATGCCAATAAAACTCATTCAAAGCAAAGATTCTAGCCTAATCTTTAATTTTTCTAATGCGCAATCTGTATTTATCTTGTTTTTGAGAAGAAACAGCTTTACTGCTCATGTTAAAATTCGTTCAAAAATTTTCGTACTACATTCAAAAAATCTTGTGGTTTCTCTGCATGTATCCAATGTCCGGCATCTGCAATGGTCACTATTTCACAATTACTGAATATATTTTTTATCATTGTTTCATCATTTTCTGTAATGTAGTCAGACAGTGCGCCTTTGATGAACAAGGTACGAGTATCTATCCTTTTTGAAGGTATATTAGCTTCGCCAACGTTATTGATTTTCTCTGATATGACCTTCAAATTGATACGCCAGACAAAACCGTTTTCCGTACGCACAAGATTTTTCAGCAAAAACTGTCGCACAGATTCTGAAGGCTCATAGTTTTTGAGTATATCATCGGCTTGTCTTCTATCCAAGAGGGTATCGAGAGGTATGGCATTCAGGCCTTGCAATATTTTTTGATGATGAGGAGGATAGTATCGCGGAGAAATGTCCACAATCACATTTTTGAGAGCAACGTGCGGATAATGTTCATTAAATTTCATTACGGTTTTACCTCCCATAGAATGGCCAATTAATACAGGCTTGGTTATTTGTTTATCCTCAATAAATTCAGCCACATCACCAGCCATGACCAAGTAGTTAAACTCATTACTGTGTGGAGATGCTCCATGGTTACGGGCATCGAGCAGGTATACTTTGTAGTGCATAGACAATACTTTTCCTACAGATAGCCAATTATCAGACGACCCGAAAACCCCATGTAGGATAACTATCGAAGGCTTGCCGTCTTGTCCCAGTTCTTTATAGTGTAACTTCATCAGGAGGTTGAATTTTCAGTAAGTTGACGTTTGTATAGTTGTATAGTGTTTTCAAGGCCATAATAGATGGCATCACAAATCAGTGCATGGCCAATAGAGACTTCGAGCAGGTTGGGTAAATTTTTATATAGAAAATTGAGGTTAAATAAATCCAGATCATGTCCGGCATTGAGCCCCAATCCACACTCCCGGGCAGCTTCTGCAGCTTTGATGTAAGGTTTTATAGCTTCATGTTTATTGATGTGAAAATGTCTTGCATAAGGTTCCGTATAAAGCTCCACACGGTCGGCACCTGCTCTGGCAGCGCCTTCTACCATTTTTGTATCGGGATCTACAAAAACCGATACACGTATATTTCTTTTTTTAAATTCGGAAATTATCTCTTTGAGAAAAGAATGATGCGTTATCGTATTCCATCCTTGATTGGAAGTGATAGCATCATGTGCGTCAGGTACCAGTGTAACCTGATCCGGCTGCACTTCGAGTATCAAATCAATAAATTTACCTTGTGGATTCCCTTCTATATTGAATTCCGTGGAGATATGTTTTTTAATTTCGCGCACATCGCTGTAGCGTATGTGTCGCTCGTCAGGCCTGGGATGTACGGTAATACCATCGGCGCCAAAACGTTCGCAGTCTAAAGCACCTTTCAACACATCCGGATTGTTACCACCTCGCGAGTTACGTAAGGTGGCTAATTTATTAATGTTCACACTTAGCCTTGTCATGTTGAAAAAAAGTCTACAAAGGTATAATATTTACGCCAAATAAATATTACCCAAAAGCCTTCGGCTTTTCCTATTTTATTCGAAAAATCGTCGAAACGCTAAAACTGATACTATCCCCAAAAGTGCGTGCTCCCTCTTGCTCCTCACGCTACATATCTATATCTTAGTGTAAAGTAACTTCACATGCGCGCATATATCCGCATAACTCCCACTACTTGGCTGACAATAAAATGTATTTAAACTCATGGCATAAAAAGAGACCGGAAGTCTTTGACGGACCTGAAAAATTTCGAGAGGACTTGCGCGAGGGATGGTAGCCATGGCCGGCACGGCCAGTGCGGAGCTTCAGCGGAGCACCGTAGCGACAGCGGAGTGGCGGACAGCCCGGCCCCGCAGGGGCGCGCCCAAACATAAAAAACATTTCGCCAAACTTTTCCGCCAATTGGGAACCCGGGGTAATCCCTATTATGAAACGGATCGGTTATAATCAGTACTCCTGTAGAAATATTTTTAATGAGGCCTCGCCTTGGAAATGGAAGCTATCCATCCATCAGCATTGTTTTCTGTTGGTTTGCGGGTTCAAAGTTTTTGCTACTGCATAAAATGAGAAAAACAGTTTGCCGTATTATCTCAAGAATCAATCAATTTTTATTTTAAGGCCGTCGTAGGCAATTTTTACGTTTTCAGGTAATTCCTTTTCTACGTCTCTATGCAGGCCCATGGTGTGGCTTATGTGGGTGAGATAAGCTCGTTTTGGGCGTATGATTTCTATCTTTTGCAAAGCTTGATCCAATGTAAAATGAGAGATATGAAATGTTTTTTGTAAGGCATTTATGATTAGTACATCCACATTTTTTAGCTTCTCAGTTTCTTGTTCAGAAATATAACTGGCATCGGTAATGTATGCAAAGTTATATATTCGATAGGCAAATATGGGAAGTTTATAATGCAATACTTCGATAGGTTGAAAAGGTATATCGTATATATGAAAAGGTTGATTAGTTATTTCGATTAAATTAAGTAGAGGCACACCCGGATATTTTTTTTCTTCAAACGCATAAGAGAAATCTTTTTTTATGGCATCCAACACACGTTTGTGCGCATATATGTCCATGTGTCGTTGTTGACTGTTGTTGAAGCTCCGCACATCATCCAGGCCGGAGATGTGGTCTTTGTGTTCGTGAGTGTATATTATGGCATCGAGCTTACGTATACGTTCGCGCAGCATTTGCTGGCGAAAATCAGGGCCGGTATCAATTACAAAACTTTTGTCTTCTACGGCTATATGTATGGAAGTGCGTAACCTCTTGTCGCGAAAGTCAGAAGAAGAACACACCGCACAAGTGCAGGTGATGATGGGTATTCCTTGTGAAGTGCCGCTGCCAAGTATGGTTACAATCAAAGCGAAAGAGCGGTTTGTGTGAGTTCGAGATAGAGTTTACGGTTTTTTTCGCTGAGTGTCTCGGGGTTTATTTTGATAAGCCTTAATATTTCGATGAGGGCATTTATCTTGCCTTCTACGGTAAAGTATTTATTTACTACGGCCACATGAGTTTCTTTGAGGAGGCAATATCCTGCATTGAAATTTCCCTTCTCATAGCGCAGCACGTATTGAGATTCGGAAAATATGTCTTCGAGTTTGGAAAGAAACTGTTGTGTATATTTTATCTGCACGGCAAGAACTTTTTACTGTGTGAGTTTTTTTACGGTATCTACAAGTTTGTCGAAGTCTAAAGGTTTACACAAATAACCGGTGAATCCTGCTTGTTTAAACTCTTCTTCGGTATAATTTTTTGCGTTGCCCGTTATGGCTACAACCGGTATGGAGGCAACCGCCTGATTGGGATGTGCGCGAAGCTCTTTTATACATTGCATGCCGTCCATTTGGGGCATGTTGATGTCCATGAGGATAATGTCAAAAGTTTCGTTTTCTAAAGTTTTCAAAACTTCCTTACCGTTTTTTACCCCTTTTATTTCATAGTTTTGAAATTGGAGTATCTTTTTGGTCAGGTTTTGAATCACGGAGCTATCTTCAGCTACCAATACTTTTTTCATAGGATAGATAATGGTTTAATGTGGGCTTAAAATTAAGAATAAATTCATTTATTGCATGTTGCAAATCGGTTAATTTTATCGACAATGAGAATAAGTTGTTTGCTTTAACCATTGATTCTATTTCTTTGGCTAAAGCTTCAATCTGAAATGCGCCAACCGTTCCGGCTGTACCTTTGAGTGTATGCATACTTGCCTTCAACTTTTCATAATCTTTTTGCTGAGCCTGATAGAGAGATTCATTCAGAAGATTTGAGATTTCGTCAGCAAATTCAGAATACATGTCCATCACAAGTTCAGGGCTCATATATTCGGCCATAGACAATACGGTGGCTTTATTCAGAAGGTCAGGATTGCCACTGTCTGAAGTAGTTATTACGGGTTTAACACCTATGTTCAGCAGTTGAGATATTTTCAGAATGAGGTTTTCGGATTTTATGGGTTTTGGGATGTAATCATCGAATCCGGAAGATATGAATTTATTTTTGTCATCTTCCATGGCATAAGCAGTCATGGCCACAATCGGAGGGAGTTTTTTATCAAGTTTTTTAAGTTCTTTTAAAGCGGCCAGGCCATCCATTTCGGGCATTTGTATATCCATGAAAATTACGTCGTAATTGTTTTGTCTTACCAAAGATATGGCAAGGTTTGCATTGTTGGCGGTTTGCACAATGCATCCTGTTTTTTTGAGAATTTCGGATGCTACAAGCAGGTTGGTATTGTTGTCGTCCACAATCAAGACATAAGGTTTATCGTTGATGAAGGCATCTTTTATTTTAATTTGTTCCTGATTAGGTAAATTTTTTAAGGTTATATTTGTTTCTTCTGTTTCAAAAGTGAACCAAAAAGTGCTTCCTTCACCTAATGTAGATTCTACGCCGATTTCACCATTCATCATACGGCATAGTTCTTTGGAGATAGCCAGACCCAATCCGGTGCCTCCGTATGATTTTGTGGAGGAATTATCTATCTGACTAAAAGAGTTGAAAAGTTTTTCCAGATTTTCTTTTGAGATACCAATGCCTGTATCAGCGATTTCTATTTTGAGTTTGCATTTCTTTTCTTCGCGTGTATGGAGTTTTACATGAACAGAAACACGACCCTTATCAGTGAATTTTATGGAATTGGAAGTCAGATTGGATAAGATTTGCAATAACCTGGTCTCATCTGCCAATATGGTAGCGGGCACCTCGGGATCAATGGTGTAAGAGAGCTCAATATTTTTAAGAAGCGCTTGCTGAGAAAACAAATCGTAAAGTTTTGATATCAGACTGTGTACATCAATAGGACCAGGCCTGAGCTGCATTTTACCGGCTTCAATTTTGGATAGGTCAAGAATATCGTTAAGTATACGTAATAGCGTTTCTGAAGATTTTTTTATGGTGACTACATATTTTTTCTGTTCTTCATTGAGAGGAGTTTCGCTCAGTAAATCTATCATGCCAATCATTCCATTCATAGGTGTGCGTATTTCATGGCTCATGTTGGCGAGAAAATTTTCTTTTACTTTGAGGGATTTTTCTGCTATCTCCTTTGCTTTTAACAATTCTTCAGAAGCCTTTTTCAGCGAGGTGATGTCGTGTGCCACTCCTTCAATGGCAATGGGTTTGTTTTCATTATTATAAATGAACCGGATGTTAGACACACACTGAATCACGGAACCATCTTTGAGCAAAATCTTGCTCTCATAATTCTTTATGGAGCCGTGCATGAGCAAGCGTTTGATAATATTGAATTGTTTGTCAGACCCAATGTAAAAGTCGGCAATGTTTTTTCCGATGATTTCATGCAACTCATATCCGCTAATCTTGCATCCAGAAGGACTCATCATGGTGATGGTGCCGTATATATCTGTCCGGTAATATATATCCTGAAAAGATTCGAATATGTTTCTGAATTTTTCTTCACTTTCACGCAATGAGAGTTCGTATCGTTTTTTTTCAGTTATATCGTGAGAAATTCCGGATACCTCTTCGATACGGCCATCGGGGAGAAATATTGGATTCAGGTAGGTTTCTCTCCATATCACATTGCCGTTTTTATCGGTTGATTTTGTTTCGAAATGCTGAGGTATACCTTTAAAAGCTTCGTCGTATCGTTCTTGAATGAACGACTCATATTCTTTGTCATGCAGCAATAGTACTTTAGGTTGGTCGGAACCGTTGTCGAGTTCCGGAAAATCATGATATTTTTTGAATATAGCATCCGCATAATTATGATTGAAAGAGGTAAGTCCTCTTCTCTTGTTCACAGACCATATCAGGTGTGAGCTACTTTCGAAAATAGCGTTGAGGCGGGCTGTTTGTTCAATAATTTTTTCTTCTTTCCTTTTTCGCTCTATAACTATAGCGATTTGCCCGGAAATAAAGTCCAGCAGGTCGAGGTGTCGTTTCTTGTATTTGTTTCTGTCGCTGTGACTTTTTACGCACAACACTCCGATGGTAGTGTTTCCCAGCCTGAGAGGTACGCCAATCCATATTTTAGGCACAGGGCCTAAAAGTTCTACAGCTTTTTGCTTTACCAGCAATAATATATCTTCTTCATAGAGAAAAGTTGGGGTTTCGTTAAAGAGAGAATATTCGGTAAGTCCTTTTACTACTTGTCGCTTAAACGTAGTGTTTTTTCCGCCCTGGTTCTCGTCTACATAGTAAGGAAAGTTCAGATAATTTTTCTCTTTGTCGTATAGGGCTACATGAAAATTGTTTACGGCAATAAGTTCACGCAACTCCTGATGAATATTGTAGAGTAAAGTTTCGAGATTGTCACTATTGATGGCAAGAGTGGAAATTTTGTAATAGAGCTGCTGAGCTTTTTCTCCGCGAAGGTGTTCAGTGTTGTCATGAAAAATACCTCGGTACAGTACAGGTTTGCCCTTTTCATAACGTACGTTTACACTGCCAATTACATTAATGGACTTTCCTTTTTTAGAGATGAATACGGTTTCAAATTTATCAGCCTTCTTACCGTTAAGTATGTCCTGCAGATGCTGCAATGTGGCTTGGAGATGATCCGGATGAATGATGTCACGGATGTTCAGTTTATTGATTTCGCTGTCGGTATAGTCGAGTGTGTCTTTCCATGCTTTGTTTACGAGTTTGATATCTCCGTTCAACTCAAAAAGTTGTATTAAGTCATTAGCATTTTCAAACAAGTCTTTGAGTTGTTCATCGCCTTCTTTCAGGGCTTTGATTCGTTTCTTTTTTTCGGTAATATCTTCACCTATAATAGTTGTGCCTACTATATGTCCTTTAGCATTGTTTTGGTAGACTATGTTGAAACGGATAACTTTCTCCTCACCATTGAATATGCGAATTCTGCGTTTTATTTTGCTGATAAATGTGCCTTTACTGATGAGAGAGGATAACTCCTGATTATTTTTTTCTATTTCTTCTTCAACCGAGAGCACCACTCTCCAGTCTTTGCCTATGATGTTTTCTTTTTTCCATCCGGTAAACTCAAGAAAAGCTGTGTTGCAATAAGTAATTCTGTCGTTGCTGTCAATAGTAAGAGCAAAAGAGTTCACCTGTTCAAGAGCTTGCTGAAGCCTCAGTTCAGATTCTTGTATCAGCATTTCTTTTTTTACTTCTTCGGCTTCCAACTCATGCAACCTCTTTTTAAGCGCTGCAAGCTCCTCTTCAAGGGCGGTAATGTTATTATTTTTTATCACGTGCTCATATATTTGCCTGTAATCAAATTTAATGATAAATAAACGTAAATTCAACGTAATTTACCTTAGTGTTCACGTACCCAAAAAATGATGATTATCAAAAGTTCTCCATCAATACATGGGTGGTATCTAACTCGGAACAATGCTAGTATATACAGAAAAAATATCTGAACGAATACGCTATAGTTTTGAAACAGTGCTGAGAGAGCGGTTGGGAATAGCGTTTAGCTTTACTGATGATGAATACTTTTTTGAAAAATATGATGGCAATAAAATCAACTATTCCAAAAAAAAATTTAAAAAATGTCTCAACATACTTCCCGTCGGATTGTTGCATGAAAGAGGAATAAATCCTGCATGGAACAATACTTACTGCAATGATGAAGAACCTACTCTCCCATCTGCATATCCTGAGGATATATTCTCCGCGATATTTTATCACTTAAGTTCATATCGTGAGTATGTAAGAACCGCTCTTGACAAGCACGGAAGAACTTTGCCCGATAAATGCGCATTAATGCATAAAGTTCCCATAGTAGATATGTGGATAGAAAATTTTTCAATGCACCTTAACCAGGTATTCCCGGATTTGACCATAAAAAAAAATAAATATTCTGCAATCTCAACTATTGATGTAGACACAGCCTACGCCTTTTCCAACAAACATTGGGCAATCGCCTTAGGTGGATATTTAAAATCTCTTCTGAATCTTGACATAGAGACTATCAAGCTCAGAACCTCAGTATTGATGGATAATGAAAAAGACCCTTACGACACATTTGAATATCTGCAGAATGTGCATAATTGCATGGACATTCAAAGCATATTCTTTTTTTTGCTTGCCGACTACGGAAGGCATGACCGCAATATATGCTGGAAGAATAAAAACTACCGAAAATTAATCAAAGAAATTTCATCACAATCGGAAGTAGGTATACATCTCTCCTACCACAGCGTGGATGATATGGATAGAATGAAAAAAGAAATTTTTCGTCTGGAAAGTATATTGGAAAAACCTGTCAGAAAAAGCCGTCAACATTATCTACGCCTTCGTTTACCAATAACATATCGCTATTTAGAAGCACTTGGTATAGAGGAAGACTACAGCATGGGATATCCTACGGAAGATTGTTTCCGAACAGCCACATCTTTTCCCTATTACTTTTACGATTTAGATCAAGAAAAAAAACTAAACGTAAAAATACATCCCATCTCATATATGGAAATTACGTATCAGCACTACAAAAAGCTGAGCCCTGAACAAGCATTGATTTGTATAAGGCAAAAAATAAACATAGTAAAAAAATATAATGGCTCATTAGTCAGTTTGTGGCACAATGAATCGGTGAGCGAGTACAAACATTGGAAAGGATGGCGCAAAGTATTTGAAGAAGCTATGAATAATATGATGAAATGAATGATTAGGTATTTAAGCCATAATGAAATTGATAAAGCGAAATGGGATTCATGCGTCGAACGCAGCCCTGTAGGTTTGCCTTATGCGTATTCATGGTATCTGGACATAGTGGCACCCGGTTGGAGTGCTTTGATTAAAAATGACTATGATGCAATGATGCCTCTGTGCACAGGAAGAAAATTTTTTATATCCTATGTTTATCCTCCTTACTTTGCACAGCAGCTTGGACTCATTCAACCTGACCATCATGACCCTCAGCTATGCAATGATTTTTTAAATGAAGCAGCCAAAAAATTCAGCTACATTGAAATGAAAGTTAATTATTTGGATTATCCTTATAATTCTCGCTATAAAATTATCGAAAATACAAACTACATATTGCCGCTTTCAGAAAATTATGACGCACTGAAGAAACGCTATTCAAGAGGTATTCGAAACAACATAAACCAAATGGATAAATGCCTCAAAATACGTGACATTACTCATGCAGAAGATATCATCAATCTTTTCAGACACAATCGAGGCAACCGATATAAAAATCTAGGAAACGCAGATTATGAGAGAATGAAAAAATTATTACATACTGTATGCCTCAGATTGAGGGGGATTATGTGGGGTGCATTTGCGGACAATCGTTTATGTGCTGCAGTATTTTTTACAGAATATAAAAACAGATACATCATGAATCTCTCTGCCGTAAATGAAGAGGGTAAAAAATACAGGGCTATGACTTTACTGATAGATACCTTCATAAAAAATAAATCGGGTAGCCATTCGATATTGGATTTTGAGGGCTCAAACGATCCGCTTGTAGGGCGCTTCTACAAAGGTTTTGGCTCGCAATGTTCGAATTATAAAACGGTAATCATAAACCGATTGCCGCCTATGTTGAAATGGATAAAAAATAACTAATCAATAGTTTCACAGGCGGCGTAAATAGTCAACATTAAAAATTTTATCCATGTTTTTGTAAGAGGATAAACCGGAAAAATATTTCATGGAGAAGTTTCTTAAATGAGCAATCCATGGGACATCTATATGGGCTATTTTGCCTATGCTTCGACTCAGTCGTATTACTTTATTAGCTTTTTTCATGCGTAAGTTTTGAAATTTTTTGAAAGCTCGTTCGGGCGAAGATTCTGAATGTAAACAGCAGGTGATAGTGTAAGCATCTTCTATGGCCTGGCAAGCGCCTTGTCCGAGGTTAGGGGTAGTGGCATGTGCAGCATCGCCTATCAGACATATATTGCCTTCGCTCCAACAGGAGAGAGGCTTCAAGTCTAAAATATCGCTTACAATAATGGATTCATGCGGTGTAGACTGAATGATCTCGTAAACTAATGGATTGAAAGTTTTAAATATTTCGGGAAAATGTATATGCCGGTGTTGACTAGAATAGGTGCTCACTAAAGCATACCAGTAGGTTTGTGTATCGTTTAGTTTTACAAAGCCAAATCTCTTTTCCAACCCCCATGCCTCGTGGAGTGTGTGATGATATTGTTCGGGCAACGAATGGTTGCTTATACCTCTCCAGCAGAATTGGTGAGCTTTTCGAATTAAAGAAGAAGGAAATAGTTTTTTCCGTACGATAGAATGTATTCCGTCGGAAGCGATTAAACACGAAAAATTTGAAGTTGAGTAATCTTCAAAATGAAGCACTTGTTGACCGGAGTTTTCAATATGAACCAATCTTTTGGAAAAAGAGATACAATTAAGGCCTACCTGGCCTGCAAGCTCACTAAGGAGCATTCCTCGTGATATGGCTATATTGGATACACCATATTTTTTTTCATAAGGTTTGAGGTCTACAACTGAGAGAGGTTTTAAAGTTTTGTCGGTTATTTTTATACAAGATATTCTGTGGCCTTTTTTTTGTAAGCTCTCTTTTAGTCCGGCAAGTTGTAGTACCTGCATGGCATTGTTGGCCAGTAATATTCCGGCACCCGTATGGCGAAGCATTCCCGCAGATTCATAGATGTGTACATCCATGTTTTTTTGTTTCATAAACAAAGCTGTGCTCAGCCCGCCAATTCCGGCTCCTAGTATGGTAATAGGTTCTTTCACGGTGGTAAAATGATATCAGGGTTATCATCCGAAAAATTTCAGTGCTTGTCGTTGTTTCATGCCCATAATATAATAAAACGATGCGAATGAGAAGCGATTGGCTTTGTACAGTTTGGTGAAGAGATAACATCATCCTGACAAAGCTTCGATGTATACAATCGAATGTCGCGATTTAATATTTTCATTGAGTAAATATAACATACTCACAAAGCAAAAGGATTAATATATGATAATATTTTATGTAGTTTCTGATCGTATCAGCATGCTTGTTGCCTGTGTCGTTTTTTATCATGTCATGACATTCACAATCTCTTCGTGCGCATGAGAGCTCACTGTATACGGAGAACTGCTCGATTCATGCGCCGGGTATATTAGTGAAAAGCTCGTGATATGACGCAGGCTATGTGTGGTGGATGCGAAGAATGGTTACGAATAGCACAACTGCGGTTCCCAATAGCTATATGTAGCTGCGCATTAGCTCAACGACTATTGAACTTTATGAACATTGCATATAAACGAGCAAGGCGCGGTACGATGATGCACATTTGTACACTAAATTTCTATACTAAATTCCCATTGCCTCAGAAAACGAAACATGATTGACGTTTGTTTAGCCAGTCTTATTAAATTACACAATCAATATTTACGGAATATTCCATTTATTTTAGCAATTTTAATTTTCTTGAGAGAACACCACCTGGCATTTTGAGTTAAATTCCAGATTACACATCAGCGGAAAAGTGAGATAAATGTTTTTTGGGCGCGCCCCTGCGGGGCCGGGCTGTGCGCCACTCCGCTGTCGCTGCGGTGCTCCGCTAAAGCTCCGCACTGGCCGTGCCGGCCATGGCTCCCATCCCTCGCGC
>JANWYS010000088.1 GCA_025054875.1 Cytophagaceae bacterium
TAATGTGTCAGAATTATGTTTGTTGCAGAGAATTATTCTTCAGTAATAATTCAAACTCATTAACAGGCATGTATGTGTATTTAACCCTTTTTGACAATGCCAGATAGGCATACCATATGCTCACGAAAATTATAGTTCCGACCAGGTCTAATAATTCAAAAATAAACAGAGTAGTAGAAACTTCTTTTTTGAGCCCAAGCAAAAAGGGTAACGCTAATGAAATTATGGACAATCCTAACACAAAATAGAGAAAGTTTTTAGCAACTTTGACTGCTCTTGGATGCTTGACCCACAAAAATAAACCGGCCCTCATGCTTAAGATAACCAACAAAAAATTTAACAGCGTGACAACTAATAAAAAGTTGTTTATATTGTTTTCGTTTTCAAACATTATTTGAAGAATTCTTACATTAAAAATTGTATTTATAAAAAACATTAGTGGTGTCAGTATGGTAAGTATGATACAAAAAAACAACAACCATCCCTTCACCCCTCTGTATTTCCATAGTTGATTGGGGTCTTCAAATATTTGGAAATTGTGTTTTTCCATAATAATAAAATTTTGCTTTAGGTAAAACTGAAACTGTTAAGAGATCGCTATAAAATAAAAAAAGCTCCCCCACTGAGGAGCAGTAAATATCTTTGAACTTAAACCCTTGCCTTTTCAACTTTCTTACTGTCTTTTTTCAGGTAAGTAGGGCATGTATGGTGTGCCATACAAGAAGCAAGAAATATAACGCTTAGAATAAACAAAGTTGAAAGTTTCATAGTCGTTAGATTAAAGTTTAACATTTTAGTTTCCGATTCTATTTATCACAAATTTATATTTTTTTTTATAATTTCAGCCAACAAATTCTGAAAAATAATTGTAAATAATAATCTGCTCAATTATTTTCTATAATATACGGGCAAAAAATATACCAAATGTCAATTTCATTTCCTTTTTCATCAGAGCTTATTCCGGCCATCATACAAGATGCTTCTACTCGCAGAGTGCTCATGTTAGGATATATGAACATGGAGGCCTATGAAAAAACAGTAAGAGAAAAGCGTGTTACCTTTTTTAGTCGCAGCAAAAACAGGCTTTGGACCAAAGGTGAAACCTCCGGGAATTTTCTCAATGTTGTTGAAATCCTTATGGATTGCGATAACGATACATTATTAATTAAAGTGAACCCCGTTGGTCCGGTATGCCATACCGGCTCTGACACTTGCTGGAATGAGCAAAACAGTGCCGACATATTATTTATAGAACATCTGAAACACATCATTAAGCTGCGACATGTTCAGCCCTCTGAAAAGTCTTATACAAGCACTCTTCTGGCTAAAGGCATCAATAAAGTGGCACAAAAACTAGGGGAAGAAGCCATAGAGTTGATAATTGAAGCTAAAGACAATAACAAAGAGCTTTTTTTGAATGAGGCAGCTGATCTCCTTTTTCATTATCTGGTGCTTCTTGAGAAAAAAGACATTGACCTTAATGAAGTCATTCAAGTGTTGAAAAAAAGAAATAAGTAAACAACGTATTCTTTAGCTATTCATCCCTATATACAAGCAACGGATGAGTCGTTCATTGAGGGTTGCAACATTTGCTTATACATGTGTGTGCATACGTTTGTATATCTGAACATATATTCTTCATTTGCCTTAAGTCAAATTATGCATTAGCGAAAAAGTGTGGCGTGTTTTCCTCGTACTGAAAAAAGTTTACAGTTTTTTTTATGTTGGGCGCGCCCCTTTGGGGCCGGGCTGTCCGCCACTCCGCTATCGCTGCGGTGCTCCGCTAAAGCTCCGCACTGGCCTTGCAGGCCATGGCTCCCATCCCTCGCGCAGGTTCACCCGAACTTCTTCAGGTTCATGAGAAAATGTAAACCTTTGAAGTAGCTTGCAAAAGGGAATGCCGGCCGATTTCCAACCGGGAAGTTTAGAAGATACAACACTAGACTTTACCCCACATCCACGCATTAACTCCCCACCAACTTCTCTTCAAAACCACCGATAGACCCAATGTTGTACATAGGACCGAGCGGTCTGTTTGAGCTCCTTTGTTGTGGAGACTTCAGCGGAACAAAAAGAGCGAGTTGCTACATGTAGTCTGGGCGGTGCCCAGACCTAAATCTTCCTGAAAAACTAACGCAGCGATACGCAACAAAATTCATTACAAAACGAAACTAAAACATCATTACATTTCATAAAGCACTCTCCTTCAACAATCAATGCCATAGATTGACTAATGGTTTGCCCATGCAGAATCCGGGTGCATAAAAGCCTCTCATGTTCTCCCCATGTTTTAAACCTTCTAACTGACTTTAGTTTGTTACTGTTCACTCTATCTGAAAGATTCTTTTTTGCCGTCTTATCTTCAACATAAATAAAAAAGCACCGGAACATAGCCGGTGCTGAAACAACATTACAGAATTGTTCAGATCTGATTTTTACAAGCCGGAAAAGCAACTAATCTCTTCAAAAAAATATTATCGGAGAAGTTTTTACTTTCTGTATAAACAAACTTCTGATTTAGCTTTGTTAGGCTCGCAGTAAGATTGTGATTTGTTTTTTTCCAAAGAGGCTAACGTAGGAGCAATAACCAAAGCCACAATAGACATAAGTTTTATAAGTATGTTCATGGATGGACCTGATGTGTCTTTGAATGGGTCGCCGACGGTATCTCCCGTTACAGCTGCTTTGTGAGGATCTGAACCTTTATAATAGGTTTGTCCATTGATAAGTACGCCTTTTTCAAAAGATTTTTTAGCATTGTCCCATGCCCCTCCGGCATTGTTTTGAAACATACCCATCAACACCCCCGATACAGTGGCTCCTGCCAAAAATCCGCCAAGAGCCTCTGCGCCCAATCCCGGCATAAAGCCTATAACCAACGGGCTAAGCAACGCAACCGATCCGGGCAAGATCATTTTTTTAATGGATGCTTCCGTAGATATTGCTACGCATTTGTCGTATTCAGGCTTTGCTTTTCCTTCCATTATACCGGGTATTTCCCTGAACTGCCTCCTCACTTCTTCTACCATAGCCATAGCGGCCTTTCCTACAGCTTTTATGGCTAATGCGGAAAATATAAAAGGTATCATGCCGCCAACAAATAAACAAGCCAAAACGTTGGCCTTGTAAATATCAATACCATTAATTCCGGCAATTCCTACGAATGCTGCAAACAGAGCTAAAGAGGTTAGCGCTGCAGATGCTATGGCAAATCCCTTTCCGGTGGCAGCTGTCGTATTTCCCACAGCATCGAGAGTGTCTGTTTTCTCTCTTACTTCTTTTGGCAACTCGCTCATTTCGGCTATTCCTCCTGCATTGTCGGCAATGGGCCCAAAGGCATCAATAGCCAGTTGCATAGCCGTGGTAGCCATCATTCCGGCGGCAGCAATAGCTACACCATACAAGTTCGCAAATAAGAAGGAGCTCCATATGCCTGCGGCTAATATCAATATGGGAAGCATAGTGCTCTCCATCCCTACGGAAAGACCGCCTATTACATTGGTGGCATGTCCTGTAGACGATTGTTTTACTATACTCAGTACAGGACGTTTTCCCATTGCGGTATAGTATTCAGTGATGATACTCATGAGTGTTCCTACCGCAAGGCCCACTCCAATGGCTCCTAACACTCCCCACTTGGTGAACTCTATTCCACGCAAAGTCATCGTGTCGGGCAAGATCCATTGCACAACGAAGATAGATGCAAGCGCAGTGAGAATTATTGACCCCCAGTTGCCGAAATTCAGTGCTTTTTGTACAACAGACGTATTTATGCCTGCAGAATCTTTGACACGCACAAACAATGCTCCGACGATAGAGAATACTATGCCTATGCCTGCAATAAGCATGGGTAGAAGTATGGGCGCTAATCCCCCGAAGGCATCGTTTGATTGCGTTTCTCTACCGAGTACCATTGTAGCCAATACAGTTGCAACATATGAACCGAACAAGTCGGCACCCATGCCCGCAACATCGCCTACATTATCGCCCACGTTATCTGCAATGGTAGCAGGATTGCGCGGATCGTCTTCCGGTATTCCGGCTTCTACCTTACCCACAAGGTCAGCACCTACGTCGGCGGCTTTTGTATAAATGCCCCCACCCACACGGGCAAACAATGCTATGCTTTCGGCTCCCAAAGAGAAACCCGTCAATACCTCTATGGTTCGTATCATTTCAATGCTGTCAACAGATTCAGCACTGAACATTGCTTTTAAGATCACAAACAATCCTCCTAAACCTAATACCGCAAGCCCGGCTACTCCCATGCCCATCACGGTACCTCCTGCGAAAGATACATCAAGAGCTTTTGACAAGCTGGAACGGGCAGCCTGTGCGGTACGCACATTAGCCTTTGTAGCTATTCGCATGCCTATAAAGCCCGCCGTAGCCGAAAAAGCTGCACCTAACACAAAACTGATCGCTATTGACCAGTGTGAATTTTCGTGCATCGAACCCATCAAACCGAGCAACAGTGATATGATAATTACAAAGTAGGTAAGTATTTTATATTCGGCTTTTAAAAAAGCCATAGCTCCTTCCGCAATCGCCTTTGCTATGCTTGTCATCTTTTCATTCCCGGCATCTTGCTTCGATACCCATGATGCTCTTAAAAAAGTATACACCAGTGCTAATACACCAAACAGAGGGACTATATACAATATGCTCATAAAAACTAAGTGTTAATATTTTTGATTAAATTTTAGGGTTGCAAAAATACAAATTATGTTCACATATCTTAGTTTATTCCACAAAAAACATATATTTTTTTTTATTAGTGAAAATGGCAATTAGTCTTAAAATGAGATTTTTTATAAAATTATAATTTTTAGATACTTTTTTAAGGTACAATTCTCAAAAAACACAATGTTTTTTTTAAAAAACATATTAATTTTATGTGAACATGTGTTTGCATAACTATAAAATTATCAAGAATGGATGTAAAAATTAAGGAGAAAACGAAAAGTATATTCAATTCTTATGAATTGGATAAGAACTTATTTGATGAAGTTTTTTCAGAAGAAAACATCACGAAAAAATATTATTTAAAAACCATTAATCAATTTTCAAAATTAAGCCTTTCTGAATACAACAAACTGAACGAGTTTGCCAAAATTTCCTTTTTCAACCAGGGAGTAACCTTTGCTGTATACTCAGATACTATGAAAGGCGTGGAGCGTATTTTCCCTTTCGATCTGGTACCTCGTATTATCCCTATTAAAGAATGGGAACAAATAGAAAAAGGCGTACTGCAACGCAACCAGGCAATCAACTTATTTCTCTATGATATTTACCATGAAAAAAAAATACTGCGTAGCGGTGTCGTACCACCGGAATTGATATTCAGCGCTAAGTTTTACAACCGGGAAATGAACGGCTTTGCCCCTCCCGGAAACATATACACACACATATGCGGAACAGACATTATACGCCATAGTGATGGCCATTACTATGTTTTGGAAGACAATGTACGTTGCCCTTCAGGGGTGAGCTACGTGCTCTCCAACAGAGAAACCATGAAGCGAGTGCTGCCCGACTTCTTTCTCAGCCACCCCATAATGCCTATAGATGATTATCCCTTGCAATTGTTAGACATCATAAAATCCGTTGCACCCGAAGGTATTGATGACCCGACATGCGTAGTCATGTCTCCCGGTATGTACAACTCTGCCTATTTTGAACATTCTTTTCTTGCACAAAGCATGGGTATTCAGCTGGTAGAAGGGAGAGATTTATTTGTAGACAAAAATTTTGTATACATGAATACCATTTACGGGCCTCAACGTGTAGATGTCATATACAGACGTGTAGACGACGATTTTATGGATCCTTTGGTATACAGAGCCGATTCCTATTTAGGTGTGCCGGGAATCATCAGCGCTTACAGAGCCGGAAACGTGACTCTCATTAATGCTCCCGGCACCGGCGCTTCAGACGATAAGGCAGTATATGCATATGTGCCCGATATAATAAAATACTACCTCGGAGAGGAACCCATTCTTAACAATGTACACACTTACCGCTGCGAAAAAGATTCTGATTACAAATATGTAATTGAAAATATTCACAACTTGGTTATAAAACCCGTAGACGAATCCGGAGGATACGGTATACTCATTGGCACAAAAGCTACCAAAGAACAAATTGCCGAATATAAAAAACTCATTGCTGCCAACCGAAGAAAATACATAGCTCAACCTATCATGTCTCTTTCTGTGCATCCTACATTTATTGAGGAAAGCGGCAAGTTTGAGCAAAGGCATATAGACTTGCGTACATTTTGCTTGATGGGGAGGGATAAACAATATGTACTGAAAGGAGGCCTCACCAGAGTAGCACTGAAAAAAGGCAGCCTGGTTGTAAACTCCTCTCAGGGCGGAGGTTCTAAAGATACCTGGGTGCTGCAAAAATAAGTATTCAAAAAATTTTTTTACTTCTATGTTATCGAGAATTGCTAACAGTTTGTTTTGGATGAGCCGCTACCTGGAGCGTACAGAGCATATTTCCAGATATATTAAAGTTCATTTTTATTCTGCATTGGATGCCCCAAGCGTAGCCGGATATGAATTCATAGAAAATTCTATTCTCAACATGACCGGATTAGAATCGGAATACAAAAAAAAGATACACAAGAAAAATATAAAAAATGTGAACTACTATGTTCTGTTGGATGAAACTAATCCCGTATCTATTCGCAACTCGGTAAACCGTGCCAGAGAAAACGCTCGTGGTGCCAGAGACTCCATATCGGCAGAAATCTGGAGTTCGATGAATAAATTTTACCACGATGTAAATCGCCTCTCGGCAGATGACCTTTCAAACGACAAAATTTACCCACTCACAGAAAAAATTTTAGAAAACTGTGCCGTAGTGAAAGGATACATCGAAAGCACCCTTCTCCATAACGAAATATGGCTAATCATGAAAATGGGTATGCACACAGAAAGAACCATACAGGTGATTCGCATCATCAAAGCGAAACTTGCCGATATTGAATTTACCCGCAAGCAAAAACTGGGCAAACCCGTAGAAAACTACCAATGCATAAACATGTTGAAAAGCGCTGAAGCTTTTGACATGAGTCGCATATACTACCGTGCAGTGCCTACACTTAGCGAGGCATTAGAATTTTTATTTTTCAACAAACAGTTTCCAAAATCTTTGGTTTACAATATGAGACACTTGCACAACAGCATATCAAGAATCACTGCATCAAAAAACCCCGTACCGGGTTCGGCAGAATTTGATGCAGGAAAGTTGTATTCGCAGCTTAATTATGCCACCATACAAGATGTAGAAGATAACCTCGATTTGTTTTTAGACAACTTGACAGAAAAAATATATTCCATCGCCACAAAAACTGAACAACAATTCATGAGCTATTAAACATTTTAACATGCCTCAGTATAAAGTTAAATACTCCACTCGCAACACTTATGCAGAGCAAGTTAAAGAAGGCGTATATGAGCTTAATGTGTGCCCATGTACAGATGATAGCCAGTTATTGAAAAGTTACACGGTGAAGCACTCTCTTGCAGAGCAACCCTTTGTCTATAAAAATATTTTTGGATTTGAAATAATGAGGGTGCGATCTGTTTCACCATTCAATGAATTTAATTTTGATTTCGAGGCATTGGTGCAAAAAGAGAATTCAAAGCCTGTTACATCTTCCGATTTGTCGGCAGATGAAGAAAACGAAATCATCAACTCAAAAGAGTTTTATATAGACCACCACCTGTTTGTCACACCATCTCATTATACTCGCATAGATGAAAGCCAAATCAGAGATGCACCCTCACTGAGCAAAGGCATGCGAGTATTTGATTTTCTCATGGAAGTAAACGCATACGTAAATCGCTTGTTGAGCTATCATAAAAATATCACAAATGTCTATACCAGCGCCGGAGAAGCCATATCGCTTGGCAAGGGGGTATGCCAGGATTATGCACATGTTTTTATTGCCATTGCACGCCATAACAAAGTGCCTTGCCGATATGTATCCGGTTATATAAACCAGAGCAAACATTTTGTAGGCGATTCTTTCATGCACGCATGGGTAGAGGCTTTTGTGCCCGGTTCCGGGTGGATCGGCTTAGACCCTACTAACCTCATGCTTGCTGACGATAACTTCATCAAAGTATCTCATGGTGTAGACTATGCCGACTGCACCCCTATAAAAGGCGTGCTGCATACGAACGGACAACAAAAAACTTCTGCACGCGTAAGCGTCAGTCAGCAATGAATCGTATACCTGTTCAGTAGTGATTCGCCAGACAACTTTTTATTTCTGCTATTCTCAACACCATTTTCTTGACTTCATTCCATTTTATCCAAAATCACCGGTGCGGTCAGAATATCAAAGATCTGTTTCCATACCTAATTAATCTTTCAAATTAGTATTCGCTTCAATCATATTTTTTTATTTTTCAGTTTTCAAAATATCTTTGCTGCCATGGAAGATAAAACAACTATTATTGAAAACGACATCTTTAAGAATGTTGTTTCACATGCCAAGGAATATGGATTTGTATTTCCCTCCAGTGAAATATATGATGGCCTGCAAGCTGTGTATGATTATGGCCAAAATGGTGTAGAACTGAAAAACAACATTAAACAAGCCTGGTGGAAAGCCATGACACAGCTGCATGAAAATATTGTAGGTATAGACGCAGCCATATTCATGCACCCCACCACCTGGAAAGCCAGCGGCCATGTGGATGGCTTTAACGACCCTATGATAGACAACAAAGACTCAAAAAAACGCTATCGTGCAGATGTGCTCGTAGAGGAAAAAGCCGCTGAATATGCCGCCAAGGGCGAACAAACTAAAGCAGATGACCTTGTAAAAAAACTAGCACGCTTGCTTGAATCTAACGACCTTAAAGGAGTTTATGATTTGATTGTTGAAGAAAAAATAACTTGTCCTGTATCCGGCACCTGCAACTGGACAGAAGTGCGCCAATTTAATCTGATGTTTTCCACTCAGCTCGGTTCTGTGGCTGACGATGCCAGCACCATTTACCTTCGTCCTGAAACTGCTCAAGGCATATTCGTCAACTTTCTCAATGTACAAAAAACCGGACGAATGAAAATACCTTTCGGCATCGCACAAATCGGAAAAGCTTTTCGTAACGAAATCGTAGCGCGCCAGTTTACATTTCGTATGCGCGAATTTGAACAAATGGAAATGCAGTTTTTCGTGCGGCCGGGCGATGAAATGAAATATTATGAAGAATGGAAAACTCTGCGTCTGAAATGGCACAAAGCTATCGGATTGCCCGCAGAGAAGCTCAAATACCACAAACATGAAAAATTGGCTCACTACGCCAACGCCGCTGTAGATATTGAATACGAATTCCCTTTTGGCTACAAGGAAATAGAGGGCATACACTCCCGCACAGACTTTGACCTTGGTAACCATGAAAAATACTCCAAGAAAAAATTACAATACTTCGACAATGAGCTCAATAAAAATTATGTGCCTTATGTGGTAGAAACGTCTGCCGGCGCAGATCGCGTATTCCTTGCTATACTTTGTAACGCCTATACGGAAGAAACCGTGGGCGATGGTGAACAACAAAAACAAAGAACTTATCTAAAACTTCATCCTGCCCTCGCTCCTATAAAAGCTGCTATATTACCTATCGTAAAGAAAGATGGCTTACCCGAAAAGGCACGCAAAATTTATGACGACCTCAAATATGACCTTCGGATCACCTACGAAGACAAAGATACTATCGGTAAACGCTACACCCGACATGACTTGATAGGTACACCTTTTTGCGTTGCCATAGACCATCAAACCTTAGAAGACGATACCGTAACTATACGCCACCGCGACACCATGCAACAAGAGCGTGTAAAAATTGAAGAACTCCGACTCAAAATACGAAAGCAGACCTCATTCAAGAGTATACTTGAATTGTGTTGATGTTGTTTTTAACAGCTTGCCTCATCACGTGGTAACCTTGATTAAGGTTTATATCTCCCTCGCCGCTTAACGTAAGTTTTTTTCCTTTTGCCGGGCAACTTTGGTACGCAGATTGAAGTATAAATCCTAAACGTTGAAGTGGTATGGATAACAGGGTAATATTTGCACTGAGTGACAACATCTACATTATATCAGCCATTGTCTTAGCAGTATTGCTATTGGCAGGTTTGATATGGCTTTTGCAAAAAAAGTTGGCCTTGATACGGTTCACCATAGTGAACAAGCATCTTAATAAAACACAGCGAAAGACCCTTAAAAAACATTTTGCTTTTTACAAAAAACTATCGCCTGAGTTGAAAGAAGCATTTGAAAAAAGGTTGATACACTTTTTATATGAAAAAAAATATAGAACCGATTCCGGTGAGGCAGTAAAAACTAAGAAAAAACTGCTAATAGCTGCTTATGCTGCACAACTCACCATGGGTATAGAACACTACAGTTTTCATAAAATAAAAACTATTACCATATATCCTGCCCAATTTATCGGTAGCAACGGTGAAAAATGTACCTGGGAAGTGCTTTCCACAGGAGAGATAAAAATTTCATGGAATGATTTTTTTAAAGAACTTAATCCTAAACCGGGCTATATACCTGTAGGCATTAAAGTGATGGCTTATGCCATGAAACTTGAAGGATTGTCGCCCATAAAAGAGCAATTGATATTACACCGGACTTCGGAACTGTTCAGGCAAGCAGCTCCCAGCGTATATACTCGTGACCATGTATTCAAGCATCCACAGCATTACAACCGGGACGAGTTTGTGGTAAACTGTCTGATAAATTATTTTGGAAACCCGGTGAGTTTAAAAAATTCATATCCTGAAATTTTCAGAAGATTGGAAAAGTGCTTGTATAGCGGTTTATAAAAGTGATCATTTAATCAGATATTAAATCTGATAAGCGATTTAAACCTAACCTCGATTCCTCATGAGTGGAAAAGTATGATGAAATGTTTTTTATTCAGGGCGCGCCCCTGTGGGGCCGGGCTGTACGCCACTCCGCTATCGCTGCGGTGCTCCGCTAAAGCTCCGCACTGGCCCTGCAGGCCATGGCTCCCATCCCTCGCGCAGGTTCTCTCGAAATTTTTCAACCTCATAAGGAGATGTAAACCTCCGAAGTGGCTTGCAAAAGGGAATGCCCGCCGATTTTCCAATCGGAAAGTTTAGAAGGTACAACACGAGACTTCACCCCTCATCCACGTATAAACCCGGATTTTTCAGTTGGATATAAAATTTCAACACTGATTTTTCCTTTCAATATGGAATTTTCAAAGATTTTTCGAAAGAGATTTCTTTTTTTGTGATGTAACCAAAACTTACATAAGAAATGGACTACGAATACAAACGAAACGACTGCTTGACATGACAGGCATCAGGAAGGTTCTTGAAGAATTGGGCTTGCCGGAAGGCCGAAGTAACATGCTTTGAGTATGGTAGAATCGTTTGGGTGATGATGGCCTATAATCGGATGGGATTGTATCGTCAGTTCTCAAAACAAACCGGTGACTATCAACGACTTTCAACACTTAGATTTAACTGCTTTGCAGTAGGAAGTAGGTTAGTGAAACGAGGAAATAAGAAGGTACT
>JANWYS010000089.1 GCA_025054875.1 Cytophagaceae bacterium
AATAACTTAAGGTTTATTTTTTCAACATTTCTTTATCTACGCCTTCGCTCCGTTCACATTCATACATTCATTTATCAAATAAAAAAGTAAAATACTAAGTTTGCAAAAACAACTTCACTTCATACACACTTTTGGGGATACTACCACCCCTATTCTAAAGGTGAGTTCTGAACTAATATGCGTACAAATATTGTTGCATATTAACAGAGCAGGATACAAACCTCCGAAGTTTTCTCACATAATACTCGGGACGATGTTAAAAAGAAATTTTGATGGTCATCTCAGAAAATTAATACCTTGCACAGTTGTTTGTTTAATATTTATCTACATTTCGTGCACCAAGGCAGAAGATAAATCTATAAATAATGAGAATTGTTATATGCAACCTACATCTGTTGATACCGCTACTCTGGGCGCCGGTTGTTTCTGGTGCGTAGAAGCTATTTTTCAAAACCTGAAAGGAGTGATTAATGTGACTTCCGGGTATGCGGGAGGGTCAGTTAAAAATCCTACTTACAAAGAGGTTTGCTCCGGCCTTACAGGGCATGCAGAGGTAGTTCAAATTTTATTTGACTCTGCAGTAATATCATACAAGGATTTACTGGAAGTATTCTGGCTAACTCATGATCCCACCACTCCTAATCGTCAAGGTAATGATGTAGGAACTCAGTACCGCTCGGTAATTTTTTATCACACCCAACAACAAAAGCAAGTGGCTGAAGAGTTAAAACAAAAATTGAATCAGGAAAAAGTGTTTCATGCTCCTATAGTAACGGAAATCAGCCCTTATTCAGGTTTCTACAAAGCCGAAAGTTATCATCAAAACTACTATAACAACAACCCAAATCAGCCTTATTGCATTTACGTGATTCAGCCTAAGCTGGAAAAGTTTAAAAAAAATTTCGCTGAGAAAATCAAACAGCAATAGGATGTGCCGGTATGAGATGTCCGTCCACTACTTGTTCTGTTCATGCTTGAGTGCGACATTTGATTATTTGTGCTTATACTTGTAATGTGCAATGCTCATCAATGTGCTTCCAGCCAATTTTCTCCTATACCTATGCCTACTTCCATAGGCACTTCTATGGGTATGGCTGTTTTCATCAAAGCCGGAATATTTTCTTTCATTATATCTAATTCATCCCTATGAAGGTCAAAGACCAGTTCGTCGTGAACTTGCATGGTCATTTTAGATTTTAGTTTTTCTTTTTTCATCCATGAATGAATGTTTATCATGGCCACTTTAATCATATCGGCTGCGCTGCCTTGAATAGGTGCGTTTATGGCGTTGCGTTCGGCAAATCCTCTCAGAGTGATGTTGGCAGAATTTATGTCGGGCAGGTAGCGTCTACGGCCAAGTATCGTCTGTGCATAGCCAAGTTCGCGGGCTTTGTTGATAGCCTGATCCATATATTTTTTTATACCGGGGAATTGCGCAAAATAGGCCTCGATGATCTCTGTTGCTTCTTTTTTGGTTATGCCCAACCGCTGCCCGAGACCGGTAGGTGTAACACCATATATGATACCGAAATTTACCATCTTGGCTTTGCGGCGCATTTCAGATGTCACATCTTCAGATTGTACACCAAACACTTTGCTGGCCGTGGCGCTGTGTATGTCCATTCCGTTTTTGAACGCATCAATCATATTTTTTTCCTTGCTGAAAGCAGCCATTATGCGAAGTTCTATCTGCGAATAATCGGCAGACATGATAAGATGATGTTCATCTTTTTTCACGAAGGCTTTACGTATTTCCTTTCCTCTATCGGTTCGTATGGGAATGTTTTGTAAGTTAGGATTTGTAGAGCTGAGGCGGCCGGTAGCAGCTACGGCCTGATTGTAGGAGGTGTGCACACGACCGTCTGCAGGACTTATCAATTGAGGCAAAGCATCCACATAGGTAGATTTTAGTTTTTGCAACTCACGATAATCGAGTATATCTTTTGCTATTTGATGCTCATAAGCAAGTTTGCTGAGTATTTCTTCATTGGTAGCATACTGTCCGGTTTTTGTTTTTTTGGCTTTAGGGTCGAGTTTAAGTTTTTTAAAAAGAATTTCACCTAACTGCTTAGGTGAGGAGATGTTGAACCGGGCTCCTGCTTGTTGGTAAATTTTTTTTTCGGTTTCAGCTATTTCGTTTGCCAGTTGAACAGAATATTCATTCAAAGCTTTTACGTCTATGCTCACTCCGGTGGCTTCCATATCAGCTAACACGTGTATAAGAGGAATTTCTACTTCATTGAAAAGTCTGTCGAGTTTTTGAGAGATGATGATGGGTTGAAATACTTGTTTCAATTGTAGCGTGATGTCAGCATCTTCAGCGGCATATGCAGCTATTTTTTCTAGTTCCACATTACGCATATTGGCTTGTTTAGGGCCTTTTTTCCCAATGAGTTCCTCTATTGATATGGGTGAGTAGTGCAAGTAGTTTTCCGCAAGAATGTCCATATTGTGGCGCTTGTCGGGGTCAATGAGGTAATGCGCCAGCATGGTATCAAACAGAGGGCCTTTTACCTCTATTCCGTAGTTGCGCAGTATTTGTATGTCGTATTTTAAATTTTGCCCAACTTTGGCAATGGCGGTGTTTTCAAACAAAGGTTGAAATTCTCTGACAATAGCAAGTGCCTGCTCTCGATCGGCAGGTATCGGAACGTAATAGGCTTCATGTTTGCGATAACAGAAAGACAGGCCTACTAATTCGGCGTGTATGGTCTCAAGGCTTGTAGTCTCAGTGTCGAAACAAAACTCTTTTTGTAAAGAAAGATAGTATATCAACCTTTTTCTAAGCTCAGAAGTGTCAATTAAGTGGTAATCGTGCAAAGTGTTTTTTATGGTATTATATTTTATAGGTTCACTATCCTTTTCTTCTGCATCATCAGTTTTTTTAGCAGATTCATCAAACAGAGAGATTTGAATAGCATCGGTAGTTTTGTTTTTTGCAGAGCTTATTTCTGTTGGTTTTGGTGTTTGTTTTTTTTCTTCATCATCTTCTCCGAGTATTCTCTTTTTAAGTGTACGAAATTCCAACTCATCAAAAAGGGCAGAGAGCTTCTCGCGGTCTGGCTCTTTGTGGCGAAAGAGTTCTTCATCAAAATCTATGGGTACATCGCAGTGAATAGTTGCAAGTTCTTTTGAGAGGAGGCCTTGTTGTGCGTATTTTACTACATTTTCTTTGAGTTTGCCTTTGAGCTTGTCGGTGTTTTTTAAGAGATTTTCTATGCTTCCGAATTCAGCAATCAGCTTCTGTGCAGTTTTTTCTCCTACGCCGGGTATGCCGGGTATGTTATCTACGCTGTCGCCCATGAGGCCGAGTATATCGGTTACTTGCTCTATGCGTTGTATGCTAAATTTTTCCAATACTTTCGGTATGTCATATATATCATATCCATTTCCGATGTATGCTGGTTTGTAAAGGAATATATTTTCTGATACTAATTGGCAATAGTCCTTATCCATTGTCATCAGAAACACTTTGTAGCCCTTTTTCTCAGCCTTTTTTGCTAAGGTGCCTGCTATGTCGTCTGCTTCATATCCGGGAATCTCCAAAATTGGTATTTTCAGGCAGTTCAACACTTTTTTTATGTAGGGTACGGCAATAACTATATCTTCAGGAGTTTCCTGACGGTTGGCTTTATAGTTTTCATATTTTTCTTCGCGGAAAGTAATTTCAGGGCCATCGAATGCTACGCCTATGTGTGTGGGCTTCTGTTTGTTAATAGCTTCAAATAAAGAATTCGTGAATCCAAATACTGCACTTGTATTTAAACCTTTGCTGGTAACGCGTGGATTTTTACTGAAAGCAAAGTGAGCTCTGAAAATGAGAGCATAGGCATCTAACAAAAAAAGTTTTTTTTCGGACATGATGGGTTGTATTTAATGGTTTTGACGCAGCATTGTTTATTGCTTGCATAGCCCCAATTTGCTGAAATCATTTGCATTTTTCAAAAACATTTTTCTGATGTATTTAACCTGATTACTATTGAATAGACTCTCTGCTACTCTCGTATTAAGCTATGGGGAAGTTGCGATTAGAATCTCCGGGAGTGGTTTTGATAATAGCATAAGAAATATAGCTGCAACCATTGTATCCGCAAAGGTTTATACTGCGTTGCTGGTCTATAATTTTTTTCTGATGCATAATGATGAGTTTATTAAATCCTTTAAGTTTTTTGAAATGTCTCTACCCACTTTGTTTTGATAATAAACCGCTTTTACCTTTGTTTATCATTATTCCCTTTGGGTTGCCTTTTCATAAAAACGAAGGCATGTTTAAATTCATGAGTTAACAGACCTAATCCCCCATCTTTCTTTTAATATGGAGCATAATTATGATCCAGTAGCGTCCCTCTCATTTGATATCAATTATGCGCAGTTCTACCCTTCGGTTCATGGCTCTTGCTTCTTCAGAGGTATCTTTACTTATGGGTTTACTGTATCCATAGCCAATGGCTTTGAGTCTTGAGGGAGATATTCCGTTTTTGGCAAGATATTTTACGATTTCGCTTGCTCGTTTTTCAGAGAGGGTCAGGTTGTAAGATTCACTACCTTGATCATCGGTGTGAGCAGCTATTTCCATAAAAATATTTGGGTTGACTTTAAGCAATTCTACAACTTTATTGAGTTCTTCGTCTGCTCCAATGGGTAGAGTATATTTATCAAATTCGAAATAAATATTTTTGAGAAGGATAGAAGTTCCGGTGCGCAAGGGCCTTAGTTTTATGTTAAATTGCGGGGTATCAGCGGGCGGGTTTGTGTTAGAAATAGGAATAATAATCTCATCGTTGTAGAAACTATACCCTCTGTAGCTACTGATCTCCACATTGTATTTATTTCCTTCAAGAAGTCGTGCGATATAAATTCCATCATTTCCTGCGGTTTCGGGCAGTATGCGTTCGTCGTTGGTGTCTAAATTGAGTAGTTTTATTTTAACTTTCAATCCTTTAGATGAGGCGGAGTCTGAAACTATGAGTTTTACGAGGCGTTCGGAAGGTGGAGTCAGGTAAATGTTTTTTTCGAGGTCTTTGTATTCGGCGGCTTGTGTGAGGTTTATATTTTCATAGTGGGGTTTGTAGTTTGGAGCAGTATAATACACCTCATACTCGATGCCTTCATTAAGCACGAAAGAGTATTTTCCGGTAGCTGAATTTGAGTAGAATAGCCCGATTTCTTCGGAAGTTGATTTATTATTCACTCGTATTTTCGCGGGAGGATATTTTTTGTTTACACTGTCGTATACAATGCCATGTACAAGCATTACTTTAGCAGCTTCTTTTTTTATGTCGGCATAGTATATGTCTTTTCCCCCATATCCATCAGGCCTTGTTGTGGAGAAATAGATGCGCCGTGCATCAGCAGAGAGGGTGAAATGTAAGTCGTCGTGAGCAGTGCTTATGGGATAGCCAATATTTTCTGGAGCTGACCATGTTTTTTTTTCTTCATCATACCGTGATATGAATATATCGAAGCCTCCCATACTTTTATGTCCTTTGGAGCTAAAATACAACGTTTTTCCATCGGGATGAATAAAGGGGCAATCTTCGTCGTATTTAGTGTTGATTGTGCTGCCTAGGTTTATGGCATCTGACCATTGGCCGTTGGGTAATTTTTTGGAATAGTATAAATCTGTGCCCCCATAGCCGCCGGGTTTGTTGCTGGCGAAATATATAATATTTCCGTTTTCAGTGATGGAGGCGCTGGGTTCCCATGCCGGAGAGTTTATTTTATCGCTGAGTTTTTCGGCCTTTCCCCATGTTTTCCCTTGAAGTTTGCTTATGTAAATGTCGCCGGAAGCCTGACCGTTTTTTTGTGTTTCGTCGAATTTATAGAGTAGCAATGTCTGCCCGTCGGGGCTCAGAGCTATGCTGGCATCGTGGCCTGTTGAGTTGATGTCCATGCTCATCTGTACGGGTTTGGTCCACTTGCCGTTTTTTTTGTATGATATGTAAATGTCTTCATAATAATTCCCGTCTATGGGGTCTATACGGCCGCCAAAGGTTTCGGGCCTGCTGGAAGTGAAGATGAGTTCAGTTTCGTCGGTAGAGATGACCGGAGCATACTCAGGATAAACAGTGTTTATTTCAGGGCCAAGGTTAATGATTTTTATCTCTAACGGGTTTTGTGTAAGTTCTTTTCCGTTGTAGCACATTTCTATATCGCGTTGCACTTCTGACACCAGCGTGGCGCTTTTTTCGCCTTTTTTGTTTTTAAACTGATCTAAGTATATGTTGTAATGTTTTATGGCTTCATCAAAGCGATGCGACAAGTGGTAAGCTCTGGCTATATAGTAGTGAAATGCAATGGGTAGTTGCTTAGTGTTGGCAGAAAATTTTTCCAGGTAGTTTAAAGCGTTGAGGTTATCATCAGCAGATAAATAGCATACACCTATAGGATAGTAGTAGTCTGGAGTGTTAGGTTTTATGCTATCTAACTTTAGGTATAAACGTAGGGCTTCTTTGAAATTATTCATTTTAAAATTCATATCGGCTTCCCGCTCCATTTCTATGATCTGCATTCGGGATTGAGAATACACCGGATTGTAAAAGAAGCCAATCAATAAAAATAATAGATATGCTGTATAAAGGGTTTTCATAGGCTGCGAAGGTTTACACGAAAGATAAAAAATTTTCATAGCATACATTTATACGTGCGCATAATCTGCTGGGTTACAATAAAAAAAACGCATACCGAAATGTATGCGTTTATGTAGTGGGGTAGAATGATGATTTATTTACATATGTTCATGATTTCTAATGAATCTTGTTTATAGCCTAACTCTCCGGATTTTTTGAAATCTCTGCATGCTTCTTCTTTTTTGTTAAGGTTATATTCAACAATACCTCTGTTGTGATAAGCGTTAGCATTTTCGGGTTTAAGCTCTATGGTTTTGTTTAAATCTTCAAGAGCTTGTTCGTATTTTTTAAGAGATATACGCACATCCGCTCTTTTTTGAAAAACGGAGAAATTACCCGGGTTCATCTCAATGTATTTTGAATAGTCATTTTCGGCCTCTTCATATTTGCCAAGAGCTGAATAAGCGGAAGCGCGGTATAGATAGGTGTCTAAATTGTCGGGAGCTAATTCTATGACCATGCTAAAATCTGCTATGGCTTTTTCATAATTCTTCAAGGCTACATGAGTGCGGGCGCGGTTGTAGTTAAATTCGTTTACGATAGGGTTTATTTCTAAGGCTTTATCGAAATAGAATAGCGCTTTTTCATAGTTTCTCAGGAAGTGATTTGCTACGCCCATTTTGTTATAGATGTATGGATCTTTTTCGTCGAGTTTATTAGCAATTATTAGATCTTCAAGGGCATCGGTATAACGTCCGAGTTTAATTTTTGAGTCGGCTCTGTGGTAGTAATAATTTTTGTTGTTTTTATCAAACTTAATAGCGGCAGAAAAGAAGTGTATAGCTCGTTCTTCATTTCCTAATTTTGATTCAACTATGCCCGTCATAAAATCAATTTCAGCACCGGGTTTCAGCTGGCTGCATTTTTCAAAATCTTTAAGGGCTTCATTGTAGAGGCCAAGTATGTTGTATATCATGCCGCGTTCGTAGTGAGCTTCGAAGTTTCGGTTGTCATGTTCTATGGCGGCTGTATAGTCTTTTATGGCTTCATCGTCCAATCCGATTTTTGAGTTTAAATGACCTCTGGATACATAAGCCTGCGAGTGCTTCGGATTTATTTTAATCAATTGCTCATAGTCTGAGAGTGCCTGAAAACTGTTGCCAAGTTTTTCATTGGCATAAGCTCTGTATAGTAATGCGGCTTCATACTTAGGATATTTCGCAAGAGCATCTGAGAAATTTTTTATAGCTTCTTCGTAATTGCCTTTATTATAATTCTGTAGTCCTAATTGGTACATTTTTTTTGCTTCGGGCTTAATACGTCCGGCAAAAACAGGAAACATCAATACTCCCCACAATCCAAAACATAACGCAAATACCCTCTTTTTCATACCATCATTGTGTTTATCCAAACCATTTAAGGCATTTGTGATTTATACGATTTTATAACTATATGGGTTACAGATAATAAAAATTGTAACCCCCGTACTACGTAAGTTTTCTAAAAAAATTACTTAATTTTGGTTATCTCAATTTCTATTTCTATGAGGTCATCCCCGGGACGAGTTTCATCACTTAATTCTATAGAGAAGGTTCCGTCTTTTGATGTCCATACTTCATCGTCTTTTTCATTTACCTTAAAGTTGCCAAATCTCTCGGTAAAATAATTTTGAAAATCATCAATCAACGTCTCTTCAGGTTTAGCATCTCTTTCTTCCAAAAAAATTAAGCTTATGCTTTTTAATTTTTTGGTAGTTTTGTCGTATTGATAGATAATGTCGCAATATTCTTTGGCATTTATATCGAGCTTATACATCAAGGTATGATCATTTTCCATGATGAGTACAGCATCTTCGGACGATTTTATTTTATCTACCGTAGTGTTAAAATCATATCCTCTCACTATACCGGTTGCATCTGTTTTTATAATTTTTCTTACTTCTTCTATATGTTTGTTTAATGTGCTTTGAGCATTTGCAGAAAATACAAATGATAAGCTGATGGATAAGAATGTTATGTTGAAAATTACACTATACATAAATGCATATTTTGGGCAAATATAAACCTAAGTTTTAGTTAGACAAATTAATTCATTACAAAGAGTATACCAAAATTATTCTTCGTTGTAGTAAGTGTCTTGTTCTTTAAAATTACTTTTAAATTTTTTTTCCTTGACGTCTTTAATAAACCTTGCCCATGAGAAGGGATTTAAAAATACTAATGCAGGAGACACGACCTGATACCTCATGTCATTAGCCTGCATGACTTTTTGCATGTAGTATCGGTGATTTTCGCTACCGTCTGCATGCATGGTGTATAACATACGTTTGGTAATTTGTTCATTAAGATTTTTGTCCATGTTGTTAATTTCATTTTCCGGTAATTTCAACGCTAAAAAAGCTTCTTTAAAAAGCTGTTCTGTCGGCCAGGGGAATATCACGACATCGGGTAGTATGAGCGTATCTTCAGCAAGTTCTATAATAATGGAATATTGATCGCCGGACAAGGCATCGGGCACTTTGAAAGTTTTAGGCTTGTATCCATATGTATTTACCCGTAGAGTGTCGCCTTTGAGTACAGGAAGAGAAAAGTAACCTACATGGTTTGTAGTAGTTCCTCTGCCTGAACGAACATCATATATCACGGCGTTGGGTATACCGTACATACTGTCGCCGCGTACCACTAACCCGGATACCTGCACTATCCCTCGCGGCGTTTGTGAATGTATACAAAAGCTTATCAGAGAAATGGAGAATATGATAAATGTTCGCATTATCATAATTACATGTAAAGTTACTAAATAACAGCGATATTTGTTTTTCAGTTATCTTTAGTTGGCGAGAATCTTTTCTATCATGGATATCATAGAACCTACACGCTTGTTCAAAACATTGAGCGACGAATCAAGGGTGCGTATTTTACATCTTATCTTAGTGAATGAAGAAATGTGCATATCCGACCTGGAACTTATTCTCGATTTTACGCAGACTAAAACCTCACGCCTTGTAGCATACATGAAAAATGTAGGACTACTTAAACTAAAAAAAATAGACCAGTGGGCTTACTATTCTCTTAACCCTCAAATAAAAGACACCATAAACACTTTACTGACTTACTTTCATGGGAACCCCATTCTGAAAAAAGACCTTGAGGAGTATAAGACCTTATATGCTAATAATGAATTGGCCATCAGAAAACTCCACACAAGACAAAAAAAATACATATTGCCATCGTTGTAATGGCGTGTTGATTTTAATTAACTATGTTTTCAAGTGACATTCTTATATCGAAACAGAGAGTCAATACAAATCGTCTTAGCATTTCATTATGTATTCAACCGCTCGGTATCAGGAGAAATATCCAGGAAATTCTGTTGACGCTAGAATGTGTAAATAAGGATATTATTCCTTAATCCGATTATATTTGAAGAAAGTATTGATAGATTTATGGTGATAAATAACTATGCAAACCATATATGGCCCAGATAAAAACTTTTCGTCCGGAAGTAGATATTGATGTAATTTGCTACAACAGCGAAACAGTAGAAGAATACCATAACATCACAGACTTAGATTTGCTCATATCCTTAATCAATAATCCGAACTACATCACATGGGTGAATATAGATGGCACACATTGCAGCTATACCTTAGAGTATTTGCTCAACCACCTCAAAATGCATACTCACCTCATGGAAGAGATAAATAATTATGAGCAAAGGCCCAGAGTTGAAGAGTTTGAAGATTCACTTTTTGTCATACTTACCATGCTGGATCACGATCTGAAAATGGGACGTATAAAATCGGAACAAATCAGCATGATATTGGGCGCCGGGTATTTAATTACGATTCAGGAGACGGGCAAACCCGGTGATGTGTTTGATTCGGTGAGGCTTCGTATAAAAAACCCTAAAGGTAAACATAGAAAATTCAATGCAGACTACCTCCTGAATACCCTCATCGAATCGGTCATTGACCGAAGTTTTACCATCCTTGAAAAACTGGGGGACTTGATAGAAGACCTCGAAGATGACATGATATACCAACCCACGCAAGCAAAATTAAATCAACTGTATCACTATAAAAGAGATGTCATCCTGCTGCGTCGTGCCATATGGCCGTTGAGAGAAGTACTGAATACGCTAAGTAAAGATGAGGTGCTGCATATTCAGAGTGGTACACAAATTTACTTTCGCGACAGCTTAGAGCACATAACACAAGTAATCGAAACATTAGAATCGTTCAGAGAAATACTTGCCGGATTGCTGGAAGTATACCTGAGCAGCAACAGCAACCGCCTGAACAATGTCATGCGCGTGCTTACGGTAATTTCTACCATCTTTATGCCGCTTACCTTTATCACCGGAATATATGGTATGAATTTCGACAATATGCCGGAGTTGCATTGGAAGTTTGGATATTATGTAGTGATCAGTGTGTGTTTGATTGTTGTAACTACCATGCTCATCATTTTCAAAAGAAAACAATGGATATAGGTTGTTTTTCAGTTGCCTACTTGGGGGGCGTTATGTGCTGCATGCTATCATAAAACTTTGCAGAAGGTAGTATCCCAAAAAGTGTGTGAATGAAGTTGCTACTTTTTCTGAGCCGGTGAAGTTTTGTTTTTTATGTCTTGTTTTGGTGTTATTAACTCTCCGTTTCGGTAAGTTTGTTTGTGGGTGAGCTTTCCTTTTTCATTGTAGTATTTCCATGTGCCATTCATTCTGCCGCTTACAAACTGTCCTTCGCATTTTAGCGTACCGTCTTCATAATAATGTTTTGCCGGTCCATGTTCGTAGTTGTTTTTAAAGGTTCGTTCATATTTTACTTTTCCGTTTGGGTGAAAAGATTTCCATGTG
>JANWYS010000008.1 GCA_025054875.1 Cytophagaceae bacterium
CATCAGGCAGGCAAATACCATTGCGTATTTTTCGCCAATACAATCCTTCCCCGTTTTTTACGGCATACAAAACAGCTGTTTGATCATAAGAAGACTTGTTTAATATTTTTCCTTTAAATTTTTTTTTCATCCAGGGGGCATTACGGCTGAAGTGCATAAATCCGACATATAACGGTGAATTTTCATCTTCTGTATTAAGACATTTTCCTGTCTTTATTTTCAGGCCTACTTCGTAGCCGGAAAATACTATGGGGGTATCTATGTGTTGAATTACAAATCGTGTCACTCCCGGCATATTACCATCGAAATTCCACTCTTTTTTTCCTTTTGGGAATTTGCCTCCCATGATGACAAACATTTTAACTTTTCTTCGTATGAGCTCTTTGCCGTTCCATTCAGACAAGGAATCTGAAGGTGATTCAATTAAATTTTTTATGTTAGCCAAGGGACCTACCGTTACAATAATGATACTTGTATCAGGAGATTGAGATAAAATTTTTCGATATAAATATGTGGCATCAGGTGCATCCTGATACGTCAACCGATATGAAAAATTTTCGGCTATACATTTATTGTAGTTCCAGTCTATGTCATGAATTAAACCTTTTCTTGTACCAATCGGAATATCGGGGTGTCCATAATATCTGTTTACGGCATCAATGGCCGGAACAGTATATCTCTCTAAAGACCATGACATGATAGCCAGCAACCGGCATTGATTCTTATCTGTAAAATGATGTAACATTGCCAATGCCCCCAAATCATCGGCATCGCCGCCAAAATCTGTGTCAAAAATGATATTAGGTTGAGGATACAATTTGAAGTGTAAAAAAACGGCTAACCATAACACTATAACCGATGAATTCATAGTTTATAATATTGTATAAACGCTCTGTAAAATTAGTGAAGAACGAAGGCTTACATTTTAGTTAACTTCCAACTGATACAAATTTAAAGTGCTTTTTTTACCAAATATACCTTTACGCCCGGCAATGATGACACGATCTTCCCACCACATTGTGTAACAGGTGATCATGCTGAAAGCCTCATCGTTTGGAGCCGCTAAGTCTTTGACCTTATTTCCGGTAAGTTCATCCCATTCTACAAAGTTGTATATGTTATAAATGAAGGAGTTGTTGTTGTAGGTAGGGAACACAGCTCTTATCCTTCCATCTGCAGTGATATGTAGCGAGAAAGAAGAACCTGTAATTCCTGCCGATACGTCATTCACTTGAGATTTTTGATAAAAATTTTCCCACAGCAATTCATCATTTTTATTAAAAGAAAAAAGCAGGATGCCTTCAGTATTTACTTTTATCAAGCGCTCACTCCAATTTTTGGGATGATTAAAGTTGTTTGCATTATATGCATATCCGGGTGATATAAGTTCTCTTTTTTCTAAAGCAATGATTATTTTTTCATATTCATTTACCTGAAAAAATACGATTTCGTAGTTCATCCAATTTTCTTCACCGGCCAGAAATTTGTTGGAAGCACGCATAGTCTGGGCGGTCTGAATAATGTTTACAGACAGTTCGTGTGAATTTATACGATCCACGATAAGTTGTTTGAAGTCTAACTTAGCATACATTATGCCCGTCATTTTACCATTGTCTTGATTTGTACAAGCTATGTACACCACATCATCGGAAAGTACTTGCAATACCAGAGAGCCTCTGTTACTGTTAGCATTTTGAATATCGAGAAGTTTATTATGCCTGTGATGTAGATGATACTGAATTACCACTATCCTGCCTGACCTGTCCTGATTCAATATGAAAATATCTTCTCTGTTATTGATTTCAATGCCATAATTGACAAAACCATTATCAATGGGGATGTGGCCATGATGTAATGGGTTGAGATGTTTATCAAATACATACCCATGCGCAAAAAGAGTTTTGTGACTATAATCAAAGATGTAGGCAAGTATTTTGCTTTTATTCGGAGAATATCGTATTTCATATTGATATTCGAGGGGAGTCACGAAATTTTTTGATACCGATGAGCATATTGCGTTAATAAAAGTTTCTTTCACTACGCCTTTACCCGGATGATCTAACCATTCTTTTACCGTATGTTCATGTAAAGTTTTTTCATGTTTTTTTATTCCGGTAATTACATCAAAAAAGTAGGCTTTTAAAATAGCTTTCCTGTCATCTGTGTTATGTACTACGGAAAACAAGATGATGTCTTTGTCATTAAAAAAAAGGTCTTTATAGTCTTCGTCCTGAGAACAGATGAGGTTGGTTTTGAAAATAGATACCAATTCTTTGTCAAATTTTTCGAGTATGTATTCAGACTCTCCGTTCAGGCCTCCTTTCGTTTTTTGCAAGGCTACAAAAGTGTAATCAGGAAGAGGTAAAATAAGTTTCCTTCCATCGGGCTCCAGATAAGGGGTTGAGACAGAAAAAGGCACACTCGTTTTCAAAACTTGTCCATGATGTTCAAAACAACAATGAAACAATGTAATGATAAACAGAATTCGCCTCATAATCCGCCAGTCAGTTTAGATACTTATACGTATAGGAGAGTTGCTTTGTTTATATTTTGCTGAGGAAAGCATGTATGTTGTGGAAAATATTTTTCAGTTCTTTTTCCTCAATGGCATAGGGAGGCAGGATATACATGATATTGCCTAACGGCCTGAGCAGAATATTTCTTTCTATAAAAAAATTATAAATCTGAGTTTTTAATACATTGTGATATTCCGTGGCATGTTCAGATTTTAACTCAAGTGATAGTATAGTTCCCAGAGTATGAGCGGAATTTACTTTTGGGTGTGAACGTATCTCATTAAAAAATTCTCTTTGCCATTTTGTGATACGTTGTATTTTTTCCTGACATGAATCTTCCAGAAGTAGTTCCAGGCTGGCATTTGCTGCAGCACAACTCAAAGGATTAGCCGTGTAAGAGTGGCCATGATAAAATATACTTTTTGAGCCATTAAAAGTAAACACATCACTTACCCGGGCATTGCAAGCAGTAGCTCCCATAGGCATATAACCGCCCGTGAGGCCTTTAGAGAGGCATATAATGTCCGGTTTATTGTTCATGTATTCTGATGCAAACAGGCGGCCTGTACGGCCAAAACCTGTAAGCACTTCATCGGCTATGCAGAGAATATCATGTTCTTTGCACAGGTGTATTGCCTTATCGAGCCAGCTTGCTGAGTATGTGCGCATACCGGATACCCCTTGCAATAAAGGTTCGTATATAAAGGCTGCATAAGAGTTGTTTTTTAGTTTTGTAAATAAAATGTTTAAAATTTCGTCTTCTTTTTGGGCGTCAGGGAAAGGTATGTATTCTACTTCAAAGAGATATTGATGAAAATGTTGGTTAAAAATTCCCCGTTCGCTTACGGCCATAGCTCCGAAGGTATCACCATGGTAGGCGCCATGCAAAGCAATTATTTTGTGGCGATGTTGTTTTTTTATGGCGTGATATTGTATAGCCATCTTCAAAGCTACTTCTACAGACGTACTGCCATTGTCGGAAAAAAATATTTTTTTCATATCGCCGGGTAAAATATTGCAAAGGCTGTGTGCGAGCTGTATAGCTGGCGGGTGAGTGAAGCCGGCAAAGATAACATGTTCCATAGTAGCGGCCTGATGAGCTACGGCTTTTGATATGTGCGGATGAGCATGGCCATGCAGGTTTACCCACCATGAAGAGATGGCATCTAAAATTTTTCGACCATCGCAGGTATGGAGATAGACGCCTTGAGCAGATTTAACAACTATATTATCACCGTATTCAAGAGGCGAATAGGGGTGCCAAATATACTGCTTGTCAAGTTCTGTGTATGATTTACTCATTCCACTGTTCAAAGAGTTGAATGGCGTATCGTGTTATCATTTCTTCGTTTACTTCTTTTTCAGGTTTTATGCGCAAGAGGCATTTATACCCGGTTTTACGAAGGATGTGTTCTTCAGCTTCCGGATATGGATTTCCGTTAAACACGATTCCTTTTACCCGTAAATTTCTTTTTTTCAGCTCGGCACATGTAAGTAAAGTATGATTGATGCTGCCCAGATAATGATTAGAAACCAGAATGACTTGAGCATTAAATTTTTCTGCTATATCAATCACATATTCGTTATCATTCAAAGGTACGAGTATTCCGCCGGCTCCCTCTATTATAAGAGTGTTCTGGTCATGTTGTGGCAAGCGAATATCATGTAAATGAATGTTGATGTTTTCAGCTTTTGCAGCTACATGGGGCGAAGCCGGCATTTTCAATCTGTAAACTTCCTGATGACAAATTGAGTAAGTGTTTCCCAAAAGCGACTTCACTGTATCCGTATCAGCGGGAAGCCCGCATTGCACCGGCTTCCAATAGTCGGCTTGCAGGGCTTTACATAATATGGCGCTCACGACAGTTTTGCCACTATCAGTATGTATGGCCGTTACGAAATAGATCATTTTGAAAGAGGAAGGGAATTACTTTATTCCAAAAGCAGATTTTATTTTATCTACATAATCGAGTTTTTCCCATGTGAAGAGTTCAACTTCTTTTTCGATTACTGAACCGTCGGGCTTAAAGAATTTTTTCTTTACGATTTTGTTTTCGCGCCCCATGTGCCCGTAAGCAGCTGTTTCGGAATAAATAGGGTTTCTTAATTTCAATCTTTGCTCTATGGCATATGGGCGCATATCAAATATGGTTTCTATGGTTTTGGCAATTTCGCTGTCGGATTTATTGATTTTTGCTGTTCCGTAAGTGTTTACATAAAGTCCGCAAGGTTTGGCCACTCCTATGGCGTACGATACTTGTACTAACACTTCATCGCATACTCCCGCAGCAACGAGGTTTTTGGCTATGTGTCTTGTTGCATACGCTGCCGAGCGGTCTACTTTGGAGGGGTCTTTTCCGGAAAATGCTCCGCCGCCGTGCGCTCCCTTGCCCCCATAGGTATCCACAATGATTTTTCTTCCTGTGAGGCCTGTGTCGCCATGAGGGCCACCGATTACGAATTTACCGGTGGGGTTTATGTGATATGTGATTTTATCATCAAAAAGTTTTTGCAACTCGGGTTTCAACTTTTTCTTCACTCGTGGTATGAGGATGTTAATGATATCCGATTTTATTTTTTTCAACATGTTTTCTTCTGTGTCGAATTCGTCATGTTGAGTGGATACTACTATCGTGTCTATACGGTTAGGAGTGTTGTCATCGTTATACTCAATGGTTACTTGCGATTTTGCATCAGGGCGTAAGTATTTTATTTCATTGTTTTCTCTACGTATGGCAGCCAGTTCAATGAGTATCTGATGAGCAAGATCGAGTGGAAGAGGCATATAGTTGTCGGTTTCTTTAGTGGCATAACCAAACATCATTCCCTGATCACCGGCGCCTTGGTCTTCCGGATTTTTTTTCTGCACGCCTTGAAGTATATCTCCGGATTGCTCATGTATAGCAGATAGTATGCCACAAGAGTTCGCTTCAAACATATATTCTGCCTTTGTGTAGCCAATTTTGCGTATCACCTCACGGGTTATTTTTTGCACATCTAAAAAAGCAGTGGAGGTTACCTCACCGGCCAATATCACCTGGCCTGTAGTTACCAGTGTTTCGCACGCCACTTTAGAGTTTGGGTCAATGGCTAAAAAGTTATCTATGAGGGCATCGGATATTTGATCGGCCACTTTATCAGGATGTCCTTCGGATACAGATTCAGAAGTAAATAAATAGGGCATAATGATGGAACATTTAATGACGATTCGTATAAGTACTGAACACAGTTGTATTGCTTTAAGCGGGTCAAAGTTAATTCAATTTGAAAAAAAACAAAATCTGCATTTCATATCTGAATCTGCAGTATTGAAATATACAACGGTCATAAATTTCATCTGTAGTGACTTAGTTTTGTAAGCCAAAAGTTTTTTCTACTGCGTAAAATGTGTGATAAATAAAATCGTTGATGACAACAGAAATTGTAACAATAGAGAGCTTGAGCCGAAACAGAAAAAACAACCAGCATGTTAACGTTTTATTTTCTTACTTCAAGGATAGACTATCATTAATAGTATGATCCAATCAAAACAGAACTTGATGGCCGGCTTTAATTGATTATTGCAAAAAAAATTAAAGCAAAAGGAGAGTAATATCTAATTCTACCAACTTTTAAGGTTGAGTTCTTTTATTTTCTTTTTTGTTTTTTTACAGCCATTGTAAGAACGTGAGCAGGAAACAAACAGAAAAAACAATACGAAAACCAGTAAAAGTATTCTAATCATGATCAGTAAAGTTTTACTTCAGTGAATATAAGCAACGATCATGAAAGATTATAATCAACATTGTTAAATTTATTTAACACTGCGTCCCTTTGCTACCGCCTTTGTATTCCATGGATCATCAGGCCATGAGTGTTTAGGGTAGCGTCTTTGCAATTCTTTTTTTACTTCGTGATAGGTGTTGTTCCAAAAGCTTTTTAAGTCTGAGGTTACTTGCACTGGTTTATAACCGGGAGATAGTAAGCGCAACACCACTTTGATTTTACCTTCGTTTATAGTGGGAGTATCTGGCAAGCCGAATACTTCCTGAAGGCGCACCGCAACGATAGGCGCACTGCCATCCGAAAAATATTGCACCGGTAGGAATGAGCCGCTGGGCATTTTAATTTTTGCAGGAGCCAACAACTCCAGTTTTTTTTGCTGTTCATAGCTTAAGTAATTAAATAAGCATTGCGAGAGATTTATTTTTTTTAAGTCTTCATTTTTTTTAACCCCCAAAAGATGCGTACCTATCCAATCATTTACAACAGACAGCAAATGTTCTGTAGTTACTGAAGGCCAATTTTCATGCGGATTCCATAAGGAGAGGCTGATGATGCGATTTTGAAGTTGTAAAAACTCATCATTGAAATTAAGCAAGGCATCGCCCTCAGATTTTAATACCTGGCAAATGACTTCTGTTACTGTGTGTTCATCCGGTTGAGGCAACGGCCTGGATTGTAAAACGAGACTACCGATTCTTAACTCCGTAGTAGAGATGAGGCCTCCTTTTCGAGTATCCCAAAGGATATTTGTTTTTTCTTTTACCAGGTGAGCGAGGTCGGTGGGGTCTAATGGTGCAGCGAGAAATATTTTTCCCATGTTGTCGCTAAGGTTCATGCTGGCAATAGTAATCCAGGGTTCATGCGCCAGATCATCGTTGTGGGAGGCCATAGCCAGTTTGCCATTGGCCAACATGAACTGAGCATTGTTTCCGGGTTTTGCGGAGGCTATACGTTCGGGAAAAGCGTAAGCAAGGAGTAATCCGGTTTCATAAGGGTCTACAGAAGCATATATAGGTTTAAGCTGCAATAATCGGTAGTAGTTTTCGGCATTTTTCTGTATTCGTTTTAATGTTGGATTTTGTGTGGGATGCTCTCTGAATCTTCTTAACGCTTCAATGCGTAGGTTCAGGTCAATGCCGCTTTCACGTGGCAGCGGGTCGCGTTCTTCAAGAATGGCGGCAATGTCGCAGGCCAGAGTTTTCTGTTGCTCAGTGGTGGCCATCAGGAGCATGTGACCTATGCGAGGGTGGCAACCCAGTTGATGTATACGTTTTCCGTGCGCAGTAATTTTTCCGTTTTCAAGAGCACCTATTTGATGCAACACATCAGAGGCTTGTCCAATTGCGTTATCAGGAGGTGGGGTTATCCATGAGAGAGCTTTGATGTGAGCAGCTCCCCATTTGCTCACTTCCAATACAAGGGGAGAAAGTTCGGCTTCTAAAATTTCCGGGGTGCGGTGTTCGGCCAATCGCTCGTGAGTAGCTTTAGACCACATTCGGTAGCAAGCACCGGGTGCTAACCTTCCGGCTCTTCCCGCACGCTGGTCGGCAATGTCTTTAGATATTCGTACAGTTTGTAATCGCGATAGTCCGGAAGCTGGGTCTGCTTTGCTCCTTCGGGTGAATCCGCAATCTACTACGATGCGTATCCCTTCTATAGTAAGACTGGTTTCTGCTATGGAAGTAGCCAACACGATTTTGCGTTTATTATCCCTATGGGGCATTATGGCTCTGTATTGCTCATGCCAGGGCAACATGGCATAGAGCGGATGTATGCTGAACGTGGAGAGTTTTGTTTTCAATATAGCGGCACATGTATGTATTTCTGCTTCTCCGGGTAAGAAAGCCAGTATATCTCCTTCGCGCTCTTTGGAGGCTTTCACAATGGTATCGCAAGCCATTTCGGATAAAAGCAATTCATCGGCATCGGAAGAGTAAATAATCTCTACGGGAAACTGCCTGCCTTCACTTTGAACTACAGGTGCACCGAGCAATGTTTTCAATGATACGACGTCAAGCGTGGCCGACATGACAACAATACGTAAATCAGGTCGTAATACAGACTGAGCATCGCGGCACAAAACCATGGCTAAGTCGGTCTGCAAATGGCGTTCATGAAACTCATCAAAAATTACTAAGCCGACGGATTCCAAAGCGTTGTCGTTTTGCAGCATTCGGGTAAGTATGCCCTCCGTAACGACTTCAATGCGCGTAGAGGCACTCACACAGGTATCCAGTCTGACTCTGTAGCCTATGGTTTTTCCTACAGACTCTTCCAAGAGTTCAGCCATACGGGTGGCGATAGTGCGGGCAGCTAACCGACGTGGCTCAAGCATAATGATTTTTTTTGTGCCTAACCATGGCTCGTTTAGCAGAGCCAAAGGCAGCACAGTGCTTTTGCCGGCTCCCGGTGGTGCGGATATCAACAGTGTGTTATGAGCGGATAAATGTTCTTTTATTTCCGGTATTATATCGGTGATCGGTAAGGGACTATTAGAAAAATCTATGTACACAATGCCCGAAAATAATTGTTTAAACCAGATTAATCAACAATACGTTGAACGTAGGATAACCTCTTAAAATCAACAGGTGTTTTTCTATCATAAAATCACTTGATAGCTCAAATATTGCTGGCGTTCATTTGACGTGTGGAGTACTCTTATGTTCGGGTAGTTGTAGCTACTACAATTTACAGGTAGTTCAGTGCGGCTCATCATGTGGTTGAGTAGAGCATTTTCATACATCATGGATTAGTTTCTTCATTGCAACTGAATAATTTCGATTTAAAGTGCATTGGTATTGCAAAAAAGAACATGTATTTTAGCCCAATTAAAGTATAACCAACAACATCATGCAAACTATAGTAAATTCTATCGTACGCGACAAAGAAATATTTGATTTAATACAAAAAGAGACAGAGCGCCAGGAGCACGGCATAGAGCTTATAGCATCGGAAAATTTTGTTTCCAGGCAAGTGATGGAAGCAATGGGCACAAGCCTGACAAATAAATACGCTGAGGGCTTACCGGGTAAAAGATATTATGGAGGTTGTGAGGTAGTAGATAAAGTAGAGCAATTGGCAATAGATCGCGCTAAAAAACTTTTTGGAGCAGTATGGGCTAACGTACAACCGCACTCGGGTGCTCAAGCCAACACAGCAGTTTTTTTGGCTTGCCTTCAACCTGGAGACACTATATTAGGATTTGATCTTTCTCATGGCGGACACCTCTCTCATGGTTCACCGGTAAATCTTTCCGGAAAATATTATCGGCCTGTATTTTATGGTGTAGAGAGAGAAAGCGGCATGATAGACATGAACAAGGTAGAGGAGCTGGCCATGCGAGAGAAGCCCAAGCTGATCATATGCGGAGCTTCGGCATATTCAAGAGATTGGGATTACAAGCGCTTTCGTGAAATTGCCGATGCGGTAGGAGCATTACTGCTGGCCGACATTTCTCATCCCGCCGGATTGATAGCCAAAAAACTATTGAACGATCCTTTGCCTTATTGTCATATCGTATCTACCACTACACACAAAACATTACGCGGCCCCAGGGGCGGGCTTCTTATGATGGGACAGGATTTTGAAAATCCCTGGAAACTTACTACGCCTAAAGGAGAAATACGTATGATGTCTAATCTGCTGGATATGGCAGTGTTTCCCGGCACTCAGGGTGGTCCTCTGGAACATGTAATTGCTGCCAAAGCTGTAGCCTTTTATGAAGCCCTCACGGATGAGTATACCGAATATGCACGTCAGGTGCGTGCCAACGCACAAGCAATGGCAAAGGCCTTCATAGCCAAGGGATATCATATCATTTCGGGAGGCACGGATAATCATTTAATGCTAATAGACTTACGCTCAAAAAACCTTACCGGAAAAATAGCCGAAACCAGTTTGATAAAAGCAGATATCACCATCAACAAAAACATGGTGCCTTTTGATGATAAATCGCCTATGGTAACTTCCGGTATGCGGATAGGTACCGCAGCTGTAACTACCCGAGGGCTCAAGGAAGCCGACGTAGAGGAAGTGGTGGAACTCATTGATGAAGTTCTCATGCATCATGATGATGATTCGAAGCTGAGAGCTGTGCGTGGCAAAGTAAATGAGATGATGAAAAAATTCCCTTTGTATTTATAGTTCAATATTTGTTGTTGTAGCGTTGGTTATCGGGCTTATCATTAGGATCGCCGAGCCCTAACTCCTCGAGTACATAATCGGAGTAGTCGTGAATGGGATTGGTATAGATCATTACCAAGTCGGCGGATTTGTCGAATACAATTTGTAATTGTTTTGCTTTGGCAACTTTTTCTACGGCCTGAAATATCTTGTCTTGAACGGGTTTTATGAGTTCTTGTTTTTTCAAAAACAGCAAACCTTCAAAGCCAAAGATTTTTTTTTGTTGTTCACGCAACGCTTTCTCGCGAGCAGCAATAGTGTCTAATCTCTCCTGGCGCATCTCTGCTGTGAGCAATACTTCTTCGGCCTGAAATTTTTCTTTCAATTCATCAAGTTCTTTTTTGGCCGCATCAATTTCTTTTTGCCATTTTTCTGCAGCTTTGTCTAATTCTTGTTTGGCTTTTTTGTATTCCGGCATTTTGCTCATGATGTATTCAGAATCTATGTAGCCAAACTTTTGTGCCCACATGAACAGTGGTGTACAACACAATATGGAGATAGTGATGAAAAAACTTTTCATAAGCAGGTATCTTTCATAAAAACGACACAGTATAAAGGTTCGTATAAGTTAATATAATTTATCTCAATTGTTGTCCGATACTAAATGTAAATACGGGTTTATAAGGGTTAGCGGTGTTGGGTACTACATCGAGAGGCCATCCATAATCCAGGCCAATCATGCCAAAGGCGGGCATGAATATTTTAGCGCCGAAGCCGAGAGCTCTGTAGTTATCGAAAGGAGAGAAATCCTTGAGCCGAATCCACGTGTTGCCGGCCTCAAAAAATGCATGTATGGAAAGAGATAGAGCTTGGCTGGATACAACAGGATAGCGGAGTTCCATAGTATATTTGTTAAATACGGTTCCTCCAACACCGTTGAATTTTCCGGCGGGTAGGGCACCTTGTTCATAGCCACGCAAACCGATGAGGTCCGTACCAATGAAATTGTTTACAAATCCGGACAAACCATTTCCACCCAGAATGAATCGCTCAAAGGGCCCTATACCTGTAGCGGGGTTGTAAGAAGCTATGAAACCAGCATTGGCTTTGGCACGAAGTACAAGGCTTCTTTTTTTTCCGGAGATTAACCTTGCGTACCAATCGCTATCGAACATCCATTTGTGATACTCAATGAATTTGTATCGTGTACGTGGAGATAGGTTAGGGTCGGAGTAGTTTACACCATTGAAAAGAGAATAGGGAGGAGTGAGTGACAGAGTTATGGCTACACTGGAACCTGCCGTTGGAAATTGTGGTTCGTTGATGCTGTTTCTGGACAGAGAAGTGATAAAAGATATGTTGTTAGAATATCCGGTGTCTATACCAATAACATTTCTTACCAATGGGAAATTGATGTAGTGATAAAGAGAATATGATAAAGAGTTACTGAGAGAGAAGTTGTCGTCCGGGCGCTTGAGTCTTCGTCCCAGTCCTAAACTAAAATTGGAGATGTCTAAATGTTGTTTTATATCTCTGTTAGCACCGACGAAATAATTGATTCTGGAGTGATTAAAAGATGTAGAAAAGGATATGGGTTTTTTTCCGCCGAACCAAGGTTCCATGAAGGATAGAGCGTAGTTTTGATACATACGCCCTGTGGAAGAAAAGTTTATACTGAGGCGTTGTCCATCGCCGGAAGGCAAGGGGTCCCATGTTTTAAATTTGTTGACATTACGTAAAGAAAAGTTATTAAATACTACTCCCAATGTACCTACGAAGCCTCCGATGGCGCCTGTATACACGTTTCGGTTCATATTACGTCCACCGCCCCATCCTCCGGAGAGTTGAATCTGGTCGTTAGCTTTTTCTTCCACTTTGTAGTGTATATCAACCGTGCCTTTGGAGGGATTAGGAACTGGATTGATTTCAATTTTTTCGGGGTCGAAATATCCTAACATAGCTAACTCTCGCTGTGAACGTATAAGGTCGGCACGGCTGAATTTATTTCCGGGAAGTGTCCTGATTTCTCTTAGTATGACATGGTCGTGGGTTTTGGTATTCCCGCTGATATAAATGTTATTGATGATGGCTTCTTTGCCCTCGTATATGCGCATTTCAATATCAATTGAATCGTTTTCCACCAGGATCTCTACGGGTTCTACATTAAAAAATAAATATCCATTGTCCAGATAAAGCGAACTTATGTCTGTACCGTTGGGGTTAAAATTGAGCTTGCGTTGAAGTAAGTCGGCGTTGTATACCGTACCTTTTTTTATGTTGAGGATACTATCTAATTGACGGGAGGAATATACATAGTTACCTTTCCATGTTATGTTGCGGAAGTAATATTTATTTCCTTCGTGCAAGTTTATCTGAACAATTACTCTTCTGTTTAATTTTCTGGCTGAGTTTTTTTTGTTGTAAAAGTATATAGAATCAGAAATTATTTTGGCATCTCTGAATCCTCTTGAGTTGTACACTTCGATTATTTTTTCTTTGTCGGCCTCATACAGTTTACGCACAAATTTAGAGGAGGTGAATATTTTGTACCATTTTTTTTCTTTTGTTTTTTTCATTTTTTGCTTCAGGTATCTCGTCTGTAATTGTTGAGCACCTTGAATATCTATTCGATGTACTTTTACTTTTTTGTTTTTCTGCACATGAATTTTGAGAAACACGTGATTTCGGTTTTTAAGCAGGGAGTCGCGTTCCTGAGTGATGGTGCATTTGGCATTCAGATATCCTTTGTCGAGAAAAAAATTAGTAATTTTTTTGTTAATGTTTTTAATCATAGCATCCGTAACTACGGAGCCTTTCAGGTCGCCGATTTTTTCGAGTATGTCGTCTCTGTCAGATTTTTTCACACCGTAGAAAACAAAATTAGACAGGCGTGGCCTTTCCTTGAGCTGAATTTCAAGATATATGTCATTGCCTTCTATCTTTGTAATAATCACGCTTACATCACCTACCAAACCTTGCTCCCATATTTTTTTTATGGCGTTACTTATGCGATCTCCCGGTATGAGTATTTTATCTCCAGGCTTCAAATTAGCTAAGGATAAGATATTGGAGGGGTGCAGAAATTCTACACCGGTTATGGTGATGTCGGCGATGGTATATTCTTTTGGGTCTTTGTAATCACCATATGTAGGGCCTTGGGCATTACAAAAGAAAGGCGAAGTAAAGAAGAATATAAAAAGTATTTTTCTCATTAGCGATTTTTGCTGAGCAATTGTTCACTTGTTCTTCCAAATCTTCGTTCACGTTTTTGATAATCTAATACAGCTTCGAATAGATGTTGCTTTCTGAAATCAGGCCACAATATATGAGTTATGTAAATTTCAGAGTAGGCTATTTGCCAAAGCAAGAAATTGCTGATGCGCATTTCACCGCTGGTGCGTATGAGCAACTCCGGGTCGGGCATGTGGCGAGTGTTTAGATAACAAGAAAAAAGATTTTCGGTTATTTGTTCAGGAGATATAATGTTGTTTTTCACATCAAGTGCAATTGCTCTTGCTGCTTCTGTTATTTCCCATCGCGCGCTGTAGCTGAGTGCCAGGGTGAGATGGAGTTGAGTGTTGTTAGCGGTGATTTTCATCACTTCTTCCAATTCTCTTTGGCATTCTTCCGGCAAACTTTTCAGATTACCTATGGCGCAAAGTTTTATGTTGTTTTTCACCAATTCATTTACTTCTGTTCTGAGTGTGGAAACCAGTAGTTCCATCAATGCATTTACTTCGTTTTGGGGGCGGTTCCAGTTTTCGGTAGAAAAAGCATAAAGAGTGAGATATTTCACATTTAGTTCGCCACAACCCTCTATGACTTCGCGTACCGAAGTGACGGCACTTTTATGACCGAAAATTCGTGCAGCGCCCTTATTTTTAGCCCATCGTCCATTGCCGTCCATGATTATGGCAATGTGCTGAGGGATATTGTTTTTATCTATTTGGTTAATGATACTCATCGGAAAATGCAAATGTACAAAAAGGAATTGTTTTTCAAGCTAAAGTTTATAGGGCTAAAATTCTTGAGGTTGTGGGCATTTTAGTTTGTAGAAGGTATATGATATGCCTGCACCTGTGTAGAAATACCAATCTGTGTCGAGGGGATTTCCAGTAGTCTGTTTTCCTATCATACCATTGCTGATTCCATCCAAATAATCACTGAAACATTTGCGAGCTACAAATTCGATATGCAGGTTCAAATGTTTGTCAGGCGCGTGTTTTATGCCTACACCTATTGGCCAAGCGCTTTGCAGAAAGTCGTTGTTCGAATTTTCGGGCAATGAAGTTGTGGTTACTTTTGGAGTTGAAGTATAAATGGCAAATCCTGTGCAGAAATATGGGCTGTATTTGTAGAGTGTTTTCTTATCACGGTAGTTAATGAAGTTATACTCTAACATGAAAGCGGTTTCTGTGATTGTGCCGCTAAAGGAGGCTTGCCGGATGGAGGGTACAATGTATTTACTTTTTTGCTCACTTCCATGGGTTTGTCCGAATAACGTGGATATACGTGCGCAAAGTGACTTGCTTATGTTGTATCTATATATAAATTGAGCTGCCGGACGATAGTTTTTAAAACTAAACCGAAAGTTTACATCACCGGTATTATTCACCCCCCCTACGCTTAGCCCAAACTCATGTTTTTGAGCTTTAGATAGAGATACTGCGTACAACAAAACAAAAACTAATAAATGTTTTCTTAAAAAAAAATGCATACTATTTTAATGTTAGTATGCAAAGATAACGTAAAATGTGGTATAATATTTAGTTCCTAAACTTAGGACATACCACTCTGGTAGGTATAATATACATCAGATGTACGCCAGTTATGATATATGCATCTCTCCTTCCTTTTTTGTCGCCGCGTTGATCCCCGGATTCTACGTTAGGATACAACGGATGGTTTGTATCGCCGTTAAATCCTTGCCCATATGCATTGACACTCCAATTTCCATTAGCATCTAAATATATGCCGTTCTTTTTAACAAATTGCTGATATTCTCCTGCATTGAACACCAATGTTCCTGTGGTATCATAATACACACTGTTTTGGTTTATCAGCTCCCAACTTCTGTCAGAAAGCAGAGAAGCACTTTCTCCCTTAAGTTCTTTCAGTTTAGCTTTGTCTACGTAGCGCCCGCCTACATCATCCAGATAATCTGTTGTGGTGAATCTCCATCCAATTTCAAAAGCAAGGTCAAGTTGTTTAGATAGTTTATAGCGAATACCTAATCCGATAGGAAAAGCGATTTGGTGAAGGCTGTATTTCTTAGGTGCGCCGTCTATCACTCCTTGGCCTTCTGTGGATAAAGGCTGAAGGTTTACCCACCTTCCATTAAACACAGTTTGTGGGTTATGATGAAAGTATGCTAATCCAACAAAAGCATAGGGAACAAATTCAGGCCTTTTTTGGTAGCGTCCTCTGTGCTCAATGAAGTCAACAACGGCATCAACTTTAAATTCAAAAATCTGGCTTCTGAACGACAGGTTGCGCATTTTTCTGTAAATGTCACCACCCTTATAGGTGAAGTTGGAATTTCTTTCATCGCTTCCTTTTATTCTTCCGTATGAAAATGCGGCTCTCGCAGATAGTCGTGGAGCTATTCTGTACATGCCAACTGCGCCAATGTTATATTTGGTGAATTTAATACCCGGACTGATGAAGCTTGGACCAGGATCAAGTTCCCCTACATAATTCATGGCATTGAGTGTGCCGCCAACGCTCCAGTATTTATTTTTCTTTGAGAATCCTTGTGCAAAGCAATAGTCAGCAACTGCAAAGAGCGTGATAAAAAGTAGAATATTTTTTTTCATAACCCAAGTTTTATACTTTGTTACTTAATGCCGATTTAATTTAACAAATGTATTCATTTTTTTCATTTTTGTGAAAAAAACTACATTATTTTTTTAGAAAATTGCAATAAATCTGTATTCAATTTAATTTCTTAAGTCTAATCCCCAGTTGAGTTTGTCTCTCAGAGTTTGAAAATAGTTGTAGTTTTCAAGTTCGACCAAACGGATTTTAAAATCTTCTTTCTTCACGGAGAGTTTGGTTTTGGTAGGAACTTTCACAGATCTGGAATCCAAGGATATCAAAAAGCTATTGCTTCTACTCTCTACTTCAAATGACAACGTCACGTTATCGGGAACTATCAGTGGCCTTACATTAAGATTGTGCGGGCTTACAGGAGTTAATATGAAAAGATTATTCTGAGGCATTACAAGTGGGCCTCCACAACTCAGTGAATAACCGGTTGATCCGGTAGGAGTGGAAATCAACAAGCCATCTGCCCAATAAGAATTAAGGTACTCATCATTCAAATAAGTATGCACGACAATCATGGAGGAAGTATCGCGTTTTAATATGGCAAATTCATTCAGGCCATAGTTAATGTCATTAAAGAGTTCTTCGCCTTCAATTAATTTGATTAGGCTTCTTTCGTTAATTCTGAACTTTTTTGCAAGCAATAAATCAATGGCGTTGTTGATTTCGTTGCGAGGTGTAGTAGCAAGAAATCCGAGCCTGCCAAGATTAATACCAAGTATAGGTATATTTCTTCGTTCTATAAAAGTAATGGCTTCCAGCAAGGTGCCGTCTCCACCTAAGCTGAACATGAAGTCTGCATCGAAGATTTCCTCTTTGCGGCTGTAGCATGGATGATTGAAATAGTTTATTCCTTTTTTTTCCAAAAAAATTTTAAAAGGCTGATATATCTGCAAAGAAATATTACATTTTTTGAGATAATCAAACATGGATTGAAGATATGCCAATGCATCTTCTTTGCATGGTCTGCCATGTATAGCCACTTTCATCGTTTTTGCAAATTACTTAACACAGAAGTTATTTCCTGAAACACTGTGTTAATATCAGCCATTCCATTTATGGCGTAATATTTATTTTGCGAGGCATAATAATCGGCTACGGGTTTGGTTTTTTTATTATATTCTTCAATTCTTTGTTTGATTAGTTCAGGGTTTTGATCATCACTTCTGCCCGATGTTTTACCTCTTTCTAAAATTCTTTTGTAAAGTTCTTCATCCTCTACTACCAATGCCAACATACAATGTACTTCTATGCCATTGGCAGAGCACATCTTGTCGAGGGCCTCAGCCTGAGCTACGGTACGCGGAAAGCCATCAAAAATAAAGCCCTTAGCATCGGGGTTTGATTTTATTTTATTTTCTATCATACCAATCACTACATCATCCGGCACGAGCAAACCTTTGTCCATAATGTCTTTGGCATTTTTACCAAGTTCTGTACCGGCTGCAATTTCTGCACGCAATATGTCCCCTGTGGAGAGGTGAATGAGTTGATAGTGAACAATGAGCTTTTCACTTTGTGTACCTTTGCCTGCACCAGGGGGGCCAAAAAGAACTATATTTAACATGATGTTTATGTGTTTTTTTTCCAAAAATAGCTAATCACTCTGAGTATCAAAATCAAATAAAAAAAATATTCACGAAACTATACGTAATGTAAGCATTAGAAAAAGTTTTTCGATTATGAACCAATACAAACAGCTGATCATAGAATAGATGTGTACGACATTTTTTATCGCTATACTGTAGAAATGTCTCACAGAGGCTTTGAAAATAAAGGATCAATTAAATAAAATTAGGACGATTTTTTTTGATGAAAACTTTATAGATTTGAAATTTGTGTGAACGATTTCAATATTATGACAATCTGTCATTTGTGTTTTGATGTTTTAAGTATGGCATAACCATTGATGTGAATATTAAAGCATTTAAACATAACTAATTTAGAAAAAACTATGGGCAAAATTATTGGAATTGACTTAGGTACTACCAACTCTTGTGTGGCAGTTATGGAGGGGAATGAACCGGTAGTCATACCTAACAGCGAAGGAAGAAGAACAACTCCTTCGATAGTTGGTTTTTTAGATAATGGTGAGCGTAAAGTGGGTGATCCCGCAAAACGCCAAGCCATCACAAACCCTAAAAATACGATAATGTCTATCAAGCGTTTCATGGGCAAACGCTTTTCGGAAGTAACAGATGAAATTAAACGAGTTTCTTATACAGTTGAAAAGGGACCTAACGATACTCCACGAGTACGTATAGGCGATAGGCTGTACACCCCACAAGAAATCTCGGCAATGATACTTCAAAAAATGAAAGCAACAGCCGAAGATTACTTAGGAACAACCGTAACGGAAGCTGTAATTACTGTACCTGCATATTTTAACGACTCTGAAAGGCAAGCCACTAAAGAAGCCGGACAAATAGCCGGACTGGATGTAAAACGTATCATTAATGAACCTACAGCAGCAGCACTCGCCTACGGATTGGATAAGAAAAATAAAGACATCACGGTGGCTGTATTTGACCTTGGCGGCGGAACGTTTGACATTTCAATTCTTGAACTTGGAGACGGAGTGTTTGAAGTAAAATCAACCGATGGCGATACCCACCTGGGCGGTGATGATTTTGACCAAAAAATAATTGATTGGCTGGCTCAGGAGTTTATGAATGAAGAGGGTATAGACTTGCGCAAAGATCCCATGGCTTTGCAACGCCTCAAAGAAGCTGCTGAAAAAGCCAAGATAGAACTTTCCAGCAGTACAGAAACAGAAATTAATTTACCTTACATCATGCCTGTAAACGGCATACCCAAACACTTGGTAAAAAAGCTTACCCGTTCCAAATTTGAGCAACTTTGCGACGACTTAATTCAGCGCACACTGGAGCCTTGCCGTAGAGCAATTAAAAATAGTGGTCTGTCTATAGACAAAATAGATGAAGTTATCCTTGTGGGAGGTTCCACACGTATACCTCGCATACAGGAAGAGGTTGAGAAATTTTTCGGGAAAAAACCTTCAAAAGGAGTAAACCCTGATGAGGTAGTAGCCATAGGTGCCGCCATACAAGGGGGGGTACTCACCGGCGAGGTTAAAGATGTATTGCTTCTGGATGTAACTCCCCTTTCTCTGGGTATAGAAACCTATGGTGGAGTGTTTACCAAACTTATCGAAGCCAACACAACTATACCCACTAAAAAATCTGAGATATTTACCACAGCGGCCGATAATCAGTCATCGGTAGAAATACACGTTTTGCAAGGCGAGCGCCCCATGGCAAAAGACAACCGAACCATTGGTAGGTTCGTGCTGGACGGCATTCCTCCTGCTCCTCGTGCAGTACCCAAAATTGAAGTAACATTTGATATTGACGCGAATGGTATACTCAATGTGTCTGCCAGAGATCAAGGTACCGGTAAAGAGCAGAAAATACGTATAGAGGCTTCCAGTGGTCTCACCGAAGCCGAAATAGAACGTATGAGAAATGAGGCTAAGGCTAATGAGCAAGCCGATCGCATTGCCAGGGAAAATGCCGAAACTCTAAACAACGGTGATTCTTTGGCATTCCAAACAGAAAAACAATTGAAAGAATTTGGCGATAAATTATCTTCTGCAAACAAAAGCGCTATCGAATCTGCCTTGGCTAAACTAAAAGAAGCTTTGGCGGCTAAAAATGTAGATGCCGTAAAGCAACACACAGAAGCCCTCAACGCCGCATGGCAGGCGGCTTCTCAGGAAATATACAATGCTACGCAAAATCAGCAGCAACATACAGCTAGCTCTGGCACAACTAACAAGCAAGACACTGTGACCGACGTAGACTACGAAGAGGTAGATAAAAAGTAACAAATGATAAGATTAAAATTTAGTATCCAAACCGGCAACATAATGCCGGTTTTTTTTATGGTATTATCCCAAAAAATGTGTATGAAGTGTAGTTGTTTTTTTTACAAACTTAGTACTTTTTTTGTTAGTTACATACTTGCATGAATGAGAACAGAGCGAAGATGTAGCCTTAGCGAAGATCCGAGCCTGAGGCTGAACTTCTTTCTCTAACGCTAAATCGAAATATGAAGCAATGCCTTTTAAATACACGAAATGGGTTAACAGCAGAGGAATTCAGAGAGGCCTATAAAGGAGTATTCAGCAAATCAGTCTTCTGTTTTTTTGATAAAATTACCCTCTGCATCAAAATACAAGGCATATTCAGATTTACCTTTAGCTACATCTATGCCATAAGCTTTCGGATATTCAGGCATTTCCACCTCTGCAGCTGCTTTTACTTTCCAGTCTTTATATTCTGTTTTCGCAAATCCTTGTTTTACTTTTTCGGGTAGCTGTGAGTATTTAACAATGTGTTCTGTTATGAGCCAGTCTCCTTGTGGGCTGAACAAGGCTTCTTTTTCAACCCCATTGAGCATGAATGTCACTTCATAAAACGTGTCAAACTTATCCCATTCCTCTACTTCGGCTTTGGGAAACATACTTTTGAACTTTGCCATTACAGGCTTAGGAACGTCCTTAGCAGGTATATCAATATCTTGAGCGGAAGTTAATTGTATACCGCAATACATCATGGAGATTATAGCAACTAATTTTTTCATAGTTCTCATGTTATTATGATTGATGTGGTAATCTACGAAAATAAAATCAAAAATGTTTATTGCCAAAATATACCACTTTTACTTTTTTTCTCTTGAGAGCATAAGAGTCAAACTTATCAGGCCGAACGATAATATAGTCAGAAATACTAATGATATGTAACCCAGCAATTCTACACGCAGGTTTTTGTCAAATTCTATGGCACGTTGCGTGAGTTCATAAGCAGCGTAGTTCCATAAAGCTACAAACAACAGGATGGATAAAAACGACACTATAGTTACAAAAGTAAAGAAAAACACAAACAGATGTTTGGTTATAGTTTTGGCATGATATCCTAATTGAAACAGAAGAGCAAGATCTGGCTTGGCTTCAGCTATGATCAGGGCAAAGTGCATCATAAGTATAGTGACAGAAAATAAAATAAACAATGCGGCTACAACAATCAGTATATCCAAAGCGATTTTAGTGATGGCTCCCAGCTTGCTGGCGCCAAGCTTTTCAGAATTGATGTGCAAAGATTTGTTCGATAAATATTTTTCTATTTGAGCAGCAAATTTTTTGTTTACCTTAAGGATGAGTCTTGAGGGTTTGGGTGCTCCACTGTATGCTCCGATATTTTTGTTTGCCCATTCCATGAAGTTATGCGGAACAAGCACAGAGGATATACGTTCACTGAAGCCAACTATTTTTGCTTTCATAATGTGCTTACCTCCTGCCCCGCTGAGGATAACCTGCATTTGAACCATGGATATGGTAGACTTCGATATTTGTGGTAGTCCGCTCCCCATGGCATATCCGTAATTATATAAGTTTAAGAAATCTTCCGAAACGATTATTGGCAACACAGCATCGCCGACATTCCATTTAAAATCAGTCGGGAGGTTATCTATGAACTCATCGGGTACGGATTCGAAGAACAGTTCGCTACCCAGGTTAGTGTGCCCGGTAAGTTGGGCATACACTGTGAAATGATTAGGAGTAAAATAAGCCAAACTTTGTACAAAGGGTTGTGATTTGAGGTCGTTAATTTCTTCTTCCGGAATGGTAGCATCGGCGTTGAATAAAGTGTTTAAAAGATTTATCTCTTTGCTTACTACTAAAAAATCCGATTTAGAAACTTGCTCTGAAAACGAGCGGAACAAACTCATGTAGATTTGAATACACAGGAATATCAGAGTAAGTCCCAACAATAAACCTACTCCTGAAATGATGAGAGAAACAGGTTTGAATCGCTTGATTAATATTTTTATGAGTATGGTGTTCATCAAAGAATATATTCAATTTCTGCGGAGAGTGGTAAGGCATTGCCCAGTGATGTTATGATAAAACCGGCATTGCGTACCGTGCATTCGGCAGATATTATGGAGGAAGCGCATTCGGCATTTTTACTATCAAGGTGGCTGAAAGGCTCGTCCAACAAAAGGCACTCAAAAGGTTGTACTAAAGCACGCAATATAGCTACACGCTGACGTTCGCCATACGAGAGATATTTACAAGGTTTGTTTTTCAGATGGCATATATTGAGTTGTTCGAAATATTCTTCGATTTTTTGCATGGATGTGAATGCACCCAATTTTACCTTCAGCAGGATGTTTTCCATGGGAGTGAGGTCTGAAAACAATCGTAGATCCTGAAACACTATCGAAAGTTTATTCTGTCTTATCTCAGCCCATTGATGAGCAGATATGTCGTTTATATTTTTTTCATCAATACTTATTTGGCCACGAAAATCTTTGCGCAAGCCATATATTAAATGAATGAATGTTGATTTGCCTCTGCCCGAAGGAGCAGCAATGATATACCGCTTAGAGCAATTAAACTCTACTTCACGCTGCCATATTTGTGTGTAAACATCAGTAACCCCATCCAGAGGCGATGGGGTTACCTGATGAAATTTTATATTCATACTGCTTAGGTATGATGTAAGCTCTATAAATTACATGTTAGTTATTGCAATACTTCCTCTTTTTTTTCAGAAGGCTCAGCAACTTGCTGTTCATCAGCCATAGGGGAAATGCCCGGAGAACCGCTCAAGGGGAAAGCTGGATGTACAGGTATTTCTTTTAATTGTTGTTGTATTGTGATAAGACTGTTTTGGTCTTTATTGGCAAAATCAATCTGAAATTTAGAGGTAGATATTTGATTTTTCATCTCTTCAGCATATATAGAAAATCCGTCCAGTCCAACACTATAGACAGGTTTCAAATCTTTCTCAGTATATTGCTTTGCCTCTGCAGATAATTTACTCAGATCCAGTTTTAATACCATCATATTGGATGTAAGCGCAGAGCTTAGTTCTGAGTTAAGGTTATTTTTTTTACCCTGAGTCACAGCATCTGTATACTCTTTAGAGCCACCTATCATGATGAGCGATTTGTCGTTCAATACTAACCATGCTTGATCCATCAAAGAGTAAGTATTTCCGTTTTTGGACAACATCTGTTTTTGTGCCATGACTTCGAGCAGTTTATTTATTTTAGATTGATCTTTTATGCCAAGAGATATAGCATAGTCAGCATTTTTTACTCCTTTTTCTGTAGACATTTGTCCGGTTTCAAAGTTATATTTAGACACGTCGCCAATGTTTACTTTGTTCACAGTAGCCACAAAATCTCCAGACAAAGCTGAAGCCAGATAATCTACATTGTATTCGCTTCCGAGCATAGCCGCCATGTTTTGGTCAACTCCCGAGGTAAGCCCCATTTCTTTAAGCATGGCAACTAACGCTTCCGTATTAAATGCCAAACCTAATATTGCGATTACATCTCCTCCGGGATGCTCTTTTACAACATCAGAACTGATAGATGCTTTATTCAACGCTTTGTATTTATCGAATGTTTCTTTGTTGTAGAAGGTCTGCACACCACCCACAATTTTACCTTTCTCAAAATCAACGTTGATACCTAAATAGGTATCCTTTAAGGAAGCGTCCTTAAGTATGGAGCTATATGGGTTTCCTTCAATTGAGATGTCGTTGATTTTTTCGTAGTTTACCCACGCAAGGATATCATTCTTTTGATTAATAAATTCATTGAACTTTGTATTTTGTTTTGCCAACGTATTTTCCTCTTTGGTGTTGAACAGTTCTACAAGCTTAGCTTTTGCTGCATCTCCTGACGATTGTGAAAACACTGCGAGAGCCAAGTCGTTTTTCCATCCAAGAGACATCTTATCTTGAATCAGATATTTCAAGCCGCTTTCTTCTTTTATTTGAACATCCTTAATGTTGTCTTTCAGAGTTTGTTCAAACTTTTTTGTATCGCTCAATAACGCAACTACAGCGACATACATCTTACTTTGGTCTTTATCTGCATTTCCAAACACATATATGGAACTCATGAAGTCAATACCTGAATTTTTTATCAAATTCTTCAGGCTGTCTTTTTGATCATCCACTTTTAAAATGTTTAGAATATCTTTCAATTCCAGGCTTTTTACAGCCATAGATTTTACATTGGCTGCTACCACATAAGCTGCATCGTTGGGTATTGTGCTCAGTTGTTTTTCTTTTTTGTTCGAGCATGCTGTGTACAATGATACGACCAGACCAAAAAACAGAATACGAGTTAAGTTGGGTAAATGTATTTTTTTCATTTTAGTAAGGGTTAAGGTTACTCTTTATTTCATTGACCAAAACTAATGAATTAGTTGCAATATTAGGTTATGCAGACTTTATTTTTTTACTTCAAAGATAACACCAACAAAACTATGCCCACAGGATTAACTAAAGCATGGAGAAATCAGCTTATTTCCTGCGTTTATCCTTTATCCCTTATCTGCCATGATAAACCATCATTAGTTTTTGATAGAGCATAACAGATTGGGTCGTGTTGTTTAAAAAATTCATTTTCTGCGAACTTTTATTTACTTTCGATTACTCTGACGTAGGTAGCATGAATGCCCACAAATATTCTTTTAAGAAAGACAGAAAGATAAAAAGCCGTAAAAATATAAATTCAATTTTTGAAAAGGGTGAGCATGTATTGGTTTCCCCTTTTCACATCAGAGGAATGAGAAAGTCCAGTGAAAATGCATTGCCACGCATACAATACATTTTTTCTGTATCGAAAAAAAAAATCAGAAAAGCTGTTGAGCGTAACCGCATAAAAAGACAAATGCGCGAAATATGCAGACTCCTTACACAAGATTGGGATACCCTGATCTCAGAACCTAACACCACAATCCAGGTGGTTGTTGTCTACACAGGAAAAGAAAAAATATCCTTTGCCTTAGCGAAAAAAAAACTAAATTCAGGCATTGTACGTTTAATTAACAAGCTCATGCTTACATCCGGTTAATATTGTGAACAAAATAAACTATTGACGCAAGACATATGAATACATCACGCAAGTCAACATTCTTTTTAGCTATACTTACGGTTGTACTTTTCAGTTTTTTCACAACCAATCGCTCCGATAAATACTTCGAGATAGCTAAAAACCTGGACATATTTGCCACTCTGTTCAAAGAGATAAACGCTTATTATGTAGATGAAATAAACCCGAGCAAATTTATGAGAGAGGGCATAGATGCCATGCTCGACAATTTAGACCCCTATACTAATTACATCCCGGAAGATGAAATCGAAGATTATCGCACTCAAATGACAGGGCAATACGGTGGCATAGGCGCTATCATTGGCACAAAAAACAACAAACCCATGATTCTGATGCCCTATGAGGGATTTCCTGCACATAAGAGCGGGTTGATGATTGGAGACGAAATTGTAGCTGTTGACGGCATAGACGTCTCTAAAAAAAGCACCACCGACATAAGTAAGTTGCTAAAAGGACAAGCGGGCACTGAAGTAAGAGTTACGATTCGGAGAGTAGGTGTTGCGGATAAGTTTGATATAATTTTAAAAAGAGAAAAAATTAAAATCGAAAACGTGCCTTACTACGGTATGATAGATAGTAAGATAGGCTACATAAAACTCTCTGAATTCACTGCTAATGCATCGAAAGATGTAAAAAATGCTCTCATTTCTCTTAAAGAAAAAGGGGCGTCCAGCATCATTCTGGATTTGCGCGACAACCCGGGCGGATTGTTGCAAGAAGCCATAAATATATCGAACATATTTATTCATAAAGACAAACCTATTGTGAGCACAAAAGGAAAAACCTCCAGCTGGAATAAGGTATACTACGCCACCAACGCACCCACCGATACGGAAATTCCCATAGCTGTACTTACCAGCTCTCGAAGTGCCTCTGCATCCGAAATTGTATCCGGAGTGATACAGGATTATGACAGAGGTGTTATAATCGGGCAACGTACTTTTGGCAAGGGTTTGGTACAGGCCACGCATCAACTTTCATACAATGCTCAATTGAAAATTACGGTGGCTAAATACTACACCCCTTCCGGGCGATGCATACAAGCCATTGATTACAGCAAAAAAAATGAAGATGGCGACGCCACAAAAATTCCCGATTCGCTGCGCAATTCTTTTAAAACGAAAAACGGACGCACCGTATACGACGGTGGAGGCATAACACCGGATATAGAAGTAACCAAAAAAAATTTACACCCCATAGTTTCAAGTTTGCTTTCCAAAAACTTAATCTTTGACTATGCTTCTCTTTATGTATCGAAAAATAAAACCATAAAGCCTGCCCGTTTGTTTGAAATTTCAGACGCAGAATACAATGATTTCATAAATTTTCTGAAAGACAAAGATTATGACTACACTACTAAAGTAGAAAGCACCATAGCCGAACTTGAGAAACATTCAAAGACTGAAAAATATTATGATGGTATCAAAGATCAAATTGAATCTTTAAAAAAACAAGTAAGCCACAATAAAGAGAAAGATCTCATTACCTTTAAAGATGAAATAAAAGTACAGCTCAAACAGGAAATCGTATCGCGCTACTATCTCCAAAAAGGCCTCATAGAAGCTACCTTCGATACAGATGAAGATATACTCGCTGCCGTGAATATTTTAAAAAATAAAGACGAATTCAACAGAATACTTACCGCTAGCAATAAATAAATTTATGCAAAATAAAAACAGATTTGCCTGACATGGAGACTCTGCTATTGATCATTGCAGGGCTTGCAGGTGGGTTTATAGCAGGCCTCATCGGCATTGGGGGAGGCACTATCTATGTGTTTGTGATACCGTTATTTTTGCATTCCATAGGTGTGCCACATCAGGAAATAGCTCAGTACACTATCGCTAATTCCATAGCGTCCATATTTGTCGCATCTGCAACAGCCAACATCAGCCTTATAAAAATGAAATTTTTTTTCTTAAAACCCGTACTCATTGCAGGAGGTACGGCTTGCTTATCATCTCTCCTCTTGTTAAAGTATCTGGTCAACACATCTATCTATTCAGTGAAGTTGTTTAACATAGTACTCATACTTCTTCTGACCTATATGCTCATTTTTACCTTATTAAATGCACGAAAAGAATACAAGAACTCTGTAGAAAATCTCTCTTCCGGCAAGCTCGCATTTACCGGACTATGTAGCGGAGTAGTAGCCTCCGTAAGCGGATTAGGTGGAGGCATAATAGTGATACCCATGCTAAACTCTATCTTCAAAATCAACATCAAAGCAGCGGGCTCTGTATCTTCAGGTGTTATCATGATCTCATCAGCAATCATGACTGTTTATAATATGTATGATGTTCCCGAAAGTAAATTTCATTACTATTCTATAGGATATATAATTTTTCCCATAGTGTTTGCCCTTTCTGCAGGTGTTGTCATCGCTTCTCCTCAAGGAGTAAAATTGGCTCATAAATTACCTTCAAAAACCATAAGCTACATTTATGCGGTAATCCTTTTATTGATAATTACTAAAAAAATAACTGAGCTTGCATAACTTTGCCACCATGGCACTCATTTTAAGTATAGAAACTTCTACAGATGTTTGTTCGGCAGCATTGCATGAAAAAGGAGTGCTGTGTGCTTATACGGAAATACACATAGAAAAGTCTCACGCAAAATATATTACTGTTCTTATTGAGCAATTATTCAAACAAACCGGCCACAACATACAAAGTATAGATGCGGTGGCCGTATCAAAAGGCCCTGGTTCATACACCGGACTTCGCATAGGAGTGTCTACTGCGAAAGGAATTTGTTTTGCTTTAGATAAGCCGCTGATAGGCGTATCTACTCTGTTAAGCATGGCACATGGACAGGCGGCTTTTAATACTGAAAAATATTTTCTTGCACCCATGATTGATGCTCGTCGCATGGAAGTATATACTATGCTGTTGGATGCTGATCTAAATGTTGTAGAAGATGTGAATGCAAAAATAATAGATGAACATACTTACCATGAACTGCTGCAAAAAAACAAAATCATTTTTTTTGGGAATGGTTCAGCAAAGTGTAAATCCTTACTGCAAGGGCAGCCTAATGCATTGTTTGTAGGTGGCCAGTATCCCTCTGCCAAAGATGTAGGTCAGTTAGCATGGGAAAGTTTTCAGGAAAGTAAGTTTGAAGATGTTGCCTATTTTGAACCCTATTATTTAAAGGATTTCATAAGATTTGGAAAATCCGCATGAGGGGTTCAGTTGTTGCTCAGTTCGTAACGTAAAAATTTTCCTGTGTAGCTATGCTCGTAGCCTGCAATTTCTTCCGGAGTGCCTTCACATACGATATTCCCACCTCTGAGCCCACCTTCAGGCCCCATGTCTATGATGTAATCTGCAACTTTTATTAAATCCAGGTTGTGCTCTATTATCAGCACGGTATTGCCTTTGTCTACGAGTTTGTTCAGTACATTAAGTAGATGTTGTATATCTTCAAAGTGAAGTCCGGTAGTAGGCTCGTCAAGTATGTACAATGTATTTCCGGTATCTTTGCGAGACAGCTCGGTGGCTAGTTTCACGCGTTGTGCTTCGCCTCCGGAGAGTGTAGTAGCATGCTGTCCAAGCGTTATGTAGCTCAATCCTACATCGTTTAGTGTTTCAATTTTTCGTAAAATAGAAGGATGATTCTCAAAAAAAACAACCGCTTGTTCTACGGTCATATCCAGTACATCGGCAATGGATTTACTTTTATATCGTATTTCGAGGGTTTCGCGGTTGTAGCGTTTGCCTTTACAGATGTCACAAGGTATATATACATCGGGCAAAAAATCCATTTCAATTTTTTTTATACCGGCGCCTTCACAGGCCTCGCAGCGTCCACCTTTCACGTTGAAAGAAAAGCGGCCGGGTTTATATCCTCTTATCTTCGATTCCGGAATTTGAGCAAATAAGTTACGAATATCAGTAAACACTTCTGTGTATGTAGCCGGATTGGAGCGAGGCGTACGCCCTATAGGCGATTGGTCTATTTCTATTACCTTATCAATGTGATTAAGTCCTTCAATGGCCTCGTAAGGAAGAGGCTCTCTATGCGCCCCATAAAAGTGGCGATTCAGTATGGGAAACAACGTGTCATGTATCAACGATGATTTGCCGCTTCCCGACACTCCCGTTATACAAATCATTTTTCCCAGTGGCAAACGCAACGTTACGTTTTTGAGATTGTTTCCTTTTGCGCCTTTCAGAGTCAGATAATTGCCGTTACCTTTGCGCCTTTGTGCAGGTATTTCTATTTTTTCAACGCCTTTCAAATAGCGAGCTGTAAGGCTATCGCTATTTTTAAATACTTCAGGAGGTCCTTGTGCCACTATACGGCCCCCATGTATACCTGCACCGGGTCCTATATCTATGATATAGTCTGCATGCAGCATCATATCTTTATCATGCTCTACTACAATAACCGTGTTCCCAAGGTCTCTCAGCGATTTTAAGGCTTCTATCAGCTTCATGTTGTCGCGTTGATGAAGTCCTATGCTTGGCTCGTCAAGTATATACAACACTCCTACCAACTGTGTACCGATTTGTGTGGCCAAGCGTATACGCTGCGATTCTCCCCCTGAGAGCGCACGCAAGGGGCGGTCTAGTGTGAGGTAGTCTAGCCCTATGTCCAGCAAAAATCGCAAACGCTTGCGTATCTCCTTCAAAATTTCAGCCGCTATTATATTTTGCCTTTCACTAAGCCTCTCTTCTATACCCTCAAACCACCTGTACAACTCCGCTATATCCATTTGGGCTAACTCAGAGATGTTTTTGCCGTCTATCTTAAAATGAAGAGACTCTTTTTTTAGTCTATACCCTCCACACTCTCTGCAGGTACGCGTAACCATAAAGTTGCTGAGCAACTCAGCAGCATGTTCATCCGTTTCTTTGAGGTGCCTCAAATAATTAAATACTCCATTAAACTTGTAATCAAATGTAGACAGTGTGTCTATACCCTCTTTGTTACCGTACAACAACATGTTCAATACTTCCTGAGAGAGGTTTTTTATGGGTGTACTGATTTTAGCACCGTTTTTCTTCAGGAAGCTTTCTATCTGTCTGTATATCCAGATATCTCTGTATTCGCCTAAGGGCACTATCGCTCCGCGACTTATGCTTAGGTTCTTCTCAGGGATAATTGAATCTATCGTAAATTCTTCAATTATCCCCAGTCCATCGCATAAAGGACAGGCGCCATAAGGAGAGTTGAAAGAAAACATGTTGGGGGCAGGTTCATCATAGGATATCCCCGACACAGGATCCATCAAAAATTTTGAATAATAAAAAGTTTTATCTTCATGTTTTTGACTATCATGATAGAGCACCATAATTACACCTTTGCCATGTGTCATGGCTGTAGATACAGACCGGGACAAGCGTAATCTATCTTGAACAGATACATGTATATTGTCAATGACGATTTCTATGTCATGTGTTTTAAACCGATCTACCATCATTCTGGGCACAAGCTCTTTAATAACGCCATCTACACGTACCTTGGTGAATCCTCTTTTCCTGAGCTCAAAAAATAATTCATGATAGTGGCCTTTTCTTCCTTTTACGACAGGTGCAAGCAGAGTTATTTTCTTGTTATTGAAAGTTCGAAGAATATGGTCTACAATCTGGTCTTCCGATTGCCTACACATTTTTTCCCCCGTCACATATGAATAAGCATCGGCGGCTCGTGCATATAGCAGTCTTAGAAAATCATATACCTCAGTCATGGTACCCACTGTAGATCGGGGGTTTCGGGTAGTTGTTTTTTGTTCTATGGAAATTACAGGGCTGAGCCCTTCAATTTTGTCTACATCCGGACGCTCCATGTTGCCTATAAAAGAGCGGGCATAAGCAGAAAAACTTTCCATGTAGCGCCTTTGTCCCTCTGCATACAATGTGTCAAATGCTAATGATGATTTTCCACTACCGCTTATGCCGGTGAGCACGATTAGTTTATTTCTGGGAATTGTTACATCAATATTCTTCAGATTGTGCTCACGTGCTCCATATACTTCCAAGTATTCATATCCGGTAGCCTCGTGTTTCTTCTCTAAAATGTGTTGCTCCTGCGTGTTCAAAATTTACTTCGATAAACTTCAAAAATACCAATTTTAAAACAAAGAGCTATGTTGTTTGGTTTCCATTAAAATTTTCTCAGGACGAGGCATGCATTGGTCATCCATTTGGTGTGACAGGACCACAACCGCTCTGTGCGTAAAATTGTTTAGTAGTAGAATTTGATCAAAGAAGCGCTTGTGCAAGCTTCTTTAGTAATGAAAACAGAGTGAATTTTAATATAACGTGGAGCTGCAGGGATTCGAACCCTGGTCCAGCGAAGGCAACCATTGTGCTTTCTACATGCTTATTCTTTCTTGATTGTCGGGAAGTGGCAGGTGAAAGACAACCAACACACTTCCTTATCTGCGTTAGAGATTCACTGCATCTGAGCAGAACAGAGGCAGCTAGTTTTGCTTTTCGACACCGCTATATCCGCTCCCGCAAAACGTAGGTGCGGAGCGATGTGGCTGGGCATCCATCCTATGGATGCACTTAGTAATCCCTACTATACTTCAGGATTAGGCAGCCATGGCGTAAGAAGTTTCGCCAGTTATTGTTCGGGACTATTTTTCAAGGCTCTCATCCCATGAGCCTGCATGCTTACACATAGCCACTCAACCTGTCAATTCCGGTCAGCCCCATGAATCAAAGAACGAAGAACGCAAAAGTACTCACGGATAACGTTTGCATCAACGGAAATTAACAAATTTAATACGTAAATAGTTCTCTACTTGTTATCGTATCGGATGCGTACAGCTTTTTTATGAGCCTCTAATTGTTCGGCTTCAGCCATAGTTTCTATTGTGGCGCCTAACATCCTTATGCCTTCTTGTGAAATGTGCTGGAAGGTAATTTTTTTTATAAAAGAATCGAGCGACACGCCGGAGTAAGCTTTGGCAAAGCCATAAGTGGGTAGTGTGTGGTTGGTGCCCGAAGCATAATCGCCGGCAGCCTCCGGTGTGTAATGCCCAAGAAATACCGAACCTGCGTTTTTTACCTGCGCTGCATATTGGTCAAAATTATCTACGGCTATGATGAGATGTTCGGGAGCATATTCGTTCAAAAAGTCCATGGCTTCATTCAATGAAGCAAAGAGTATGCTACAGCTGTTTTGCAAGGCTTTCTCAACCAGGTGGCGGCGGGGTAGTGCTATGCTTTGTTTTTCTATTTGTTCATGTATGGCATGTATTACATCTTTATTGTCCGAAGCAAGTATCACCTGGCTGTCGGCACCATGTTCTGCCTGCGAGAGCAGGTCTGCTGCTACAAATGCAGGTTTTGATGTGTTGTTGGCTAATACAGCTACTTCAGATGGCCCGGCGGGCATATCTATGGCAACCCCTTCCCGGCTTACAAGTTGCTTGGCTGCCGTTACATACTGATTCCCCGGCCCGAAAATTTTATATACCTGCGGCACGGTGGCTGTTCCGTAAGCCATGGCAGCTATGGCTTGTGCACCCCCCAATTTGTATACGTGTTTTATGCCCAGCATATGAGCCGTATATAGTATAGCAGGGTGTATTTGTCCTTTGTCGTCGGGAGGGGTACAAAGTACGATTTGCTCACATCCGGCTATTTTAGAGGGAACGGCGAGCATCAGAAGAGTAGAGAAAAGAGGAGCCGACCCTCCGGGAATGTACAGCCCTACCCGTTCTATAGGTACGCTGTTGCGCCAGCAGGTAACTCCAGGGGTAGTTTCTATTATTTTTACTTCTTCTTTCTGGGCAATATGAAATTTTTCTATATTCTTCTTTGCTTCATTTATAGCCCGTTTCAGAATTTCAGGTATTGCTCTGTATGCAGAGCTCAGCTCTTCATCGGTTACACGTAAAGATGATAAAGATACTTTGTCAAAAACCAAAGTAAACTTATACAGAGCTTCATCGCCTTGTGTTTTTACTTCCTTTAGAATCGGTAAAACTTTTTGCTCTATCTCATAAATATTCATGGATGGGCGTATACACAAGGATTTCCATGAATCTCTTTCCGGGTATTCTATGTAATTCATGAATAGTTTATTTTATGATTTTTTCTATCGGTAATACGAGTATACCCTCTGCGCCGGCATCTCTCAGTTTACCTATTACTTCCCAGAACTCGTCTTCTTTTACTACCGAATGCAATGAACTCCACCCCTTCTGAGCCAAAGGCATGATGGTAGGACTTTTCACACCGGGAAGAAGTTGGATGATTTTTTCCAACGATTCATCCGGAGCGTTTAATAAAATGTATTTGGTATTTTTCGCATTCTTGATTGAACTGATACGAAACAACAAATCATTGAGTATTTCCTTTTTTTCAGAAGAAAGATTGGGATGAGCAATAAGAATGGCTTCCGAATGAAACACGGTTTCTACTTCTTTCAATCCATTACTTATAAGTGTGCTGCCTGAACTTACTATATCGCATACAGCATCGGCCAATCCTATGCTTGGAGCAATTTCTACTGAGCCGCTTATTTCATGTATGGTAGCTTTGATTTGTCGGTCAAAAAGAAAATCAGACAATATGTTGGGGTAAGAAGTAGCTATTTTCAGGCCATTCAGGCTTTGACAGTCTTTGTAGTCAAAGGCTCGGGGGACACCTATGGAGAGACGACATTTGGAAAACCCCAGCTTATCTACTATCGTTACATTTTTGCGTTGCTCTGCGGCTACATTTTCTCCGATTATTCCTACATCTGCCGTGCCATCAGCTACATAACCGGGTATGTCATCGTCACGCAGAAATAATATTTCCATGGGAAAGTTATATGCAGTAGATTTCAGTGTGGCTCCGTTGCTGCTAAAGTCAATACTACATTCCTTTATTAGTTTTATTGAGTCTTCACTCAGCCTGCCGGATTTTTGAATTGCAATCCTAAGTATTGATTTCATTCGTAACAAAATTATCGTGGCCGAAGTTAATAAAGTTTATTTATCATTCTAAATGCTTCGTGAGGATGTGTATATTTGGATGACATAACATAAAATGTTACATCCGATGAGCACATCGTTGAAAAATCGTTTAAGATACTGGATAGACAATACCATCGTGAAAGGCACCTTTGTATTGGTCATAGCGATTGGTATAGCTTTTTTAGGTGTGGCTTTGATTGCCTCTCTCATCATCTTTATATGGGGACTTTCGGAGGGCGATGGTGGCAGGTTGAATTTCGCTGAATCATACTGGCAAAGCTTGATGCATGTAATGGATCAGGGAACTATAACTGATGAAACAGGTTGGAAGTTTAGGCTTATTATGCTTCCTGTGTCCATTGCGGGAATTTTGCTGGTTAGTACCCTGGTGAGTATTCTTAATGCCGGCTTTCAGGAAAAAATTGATGAACTCAAAAAAGGCAAGAGCATTGTGGTTGAAGAAAATCATACCGTTATCCTGGGCTGGTCATCAAAAATTTTCTCCATAATATCCGAATTAGTAGAAGCCAATCTCAATCAGCCCAAATCCTGTATTGTTGTGCTGGCGAATAAAGACAAAACCGAAATGGAAGACGAGATAAAAACCAAAGTCGGCTTTTTCGGAAAAACTAAAATAATATGCCGCAGTGGAAATCCCATTGATTTGGATGATATAAAAATTGCTAACCTCAACGATTCAAAATCTATTATTGTGCTCGCTCCTGAGCAAGATCGCCCCGACACACATGTGATAAAAACTATTATGGCTATAGTGAATAACCCCAACCGTAAAGAGGGACGGTATAACATTGTAGCCGAAATATCAAACGACAACAACAAAGAAATAGCCCAACTTGTAGGCGGTGATGAGCTCACTGTACTCATCAACAACGAGGTTATTTCTAAAATAATGGTGCAAACCAGTCGTCAACGACACCTCAGCATCGTATACGACAGTTTGCTCGGATTCAAGGAAAATGAATTCTATATACTTGATGTTGAAAACTCCGCAGGTTATACTTTTGAAGATATGCTTTATGGATTTGAAAATGTATGCGTAATAGGAATACGTACAGCATCAGGAGAGCTAATCATAGCGCCGCCCCTGAACAGGGTAATAGAGGAAAATGACAAATTGATTGTTTTGGCTGAAGATGACGAAAACCTCCGCTTTGTTCCCACAGAATTACATATAGAGGATGTATCTTTGAGTAAATCTTCACTTTCAGAAACCCGGCTAGAATTGCACAACACTCTTATATTGGGGTGGAACAGCAATGCGCATATCATCATAAAAGAATCTGACAATTATGTGATGCGAGGTTCTGAATTGATGGTAATTGCCGAAAGTGAAGAGCTGGAAGATAAATTGAATCACTTGAAATATCAATTATCTAATCAAACTATAAAATATGTGAAAGGCGATATCAACGATCGTGCATTGTTGGAGAAAATAGACTTTAATAAATTCCGACACATAATACTGTTGAGCTATTCAGACGATTACTCCATGCAAGAAGCAGATGCTATAACGCTCATAGCGTTAATGCATCTGAGAGACATCATACAAAAAAACAAGCTTACCACAAAAGTAAGCCTTGTTACTGAAATTTTGGATATGAAAAACCGAGCTCTTGCCAACCTTAATAAAGCAGATGACTTCATCATCAGCGACCGCATCATCAGTTTGCTGCTGGCACAAATTTCTGAAAACAAAGAGCTGGCTTTACTTTTTGACGATTTGTTTGATGCCGATGGAAAGGAAATATATTTAAAGTCCTGCACTCATTATTTTAATGCTCCTGCATTCATTAATTTTTATTCAGTGATACAAGCCTGTATTCAAAAAAATGAAATCGCTATCGGATACATGCTGAGCGAGCATGCCAATGACCCTGAGCAAAACTATGGTATAGTACTTAACCCGCCGAAGTCTCAGCGAATACAATTTGTTGAAGGAGATAAAATCATTGTAATTGCAGAAAACTAATGCCCGTAATTTCCAGCAACTATAAGCGGCCCTTTTATCTTTTTTCAAAACACATAGAAACCATACATCATGTATTTTTACGCAATACTTCTGATGTGATGTATGAACGTGAGCAGATAGAATTGCCGGATGGAGATTTTTTGCATTTAGATTGGAGCAGAAAAGGTCATGACAGATTGGTAATCATAACGCATGGCCTTGAAGGTAGTGCAAACAGCAACTACTCACGAGGCATGGTGCGCGCAGCAAATCTGAACGGATGCGATGCTTTGGCCTGGAACATGCGAGGATGTAGTGGTGTAATGAACCGTTTGTACCGTCTTTATCACAGCGGCGAAACATCCGACTTGCACCATGTTATACATCATGCTATTGATCAGAAACGGTATAAAAAAATATATCTCATCGGTTTCAGTATTGGTGGAAACATCACATTAAAATATCTGGGAGAACAATCAAATGACGTACATCCGTCCATACGGGCTTCTGTATGTTTTTCTGTGCCTTGCGATTTGAAAAGCGGAGCAGAGCATTTCGCCAAACGTAAATCCAAAATATACATGATTCGTTTTTTAAATAGCCTGCATAAAAAGCTGAAAGCAAAACAAGCTCAATATCCGGATAAAATAAATCTTGAAGGATTTCATAAAATAAAGAACTTTCACGATTTTGATGAGCGCTACACAGCTCCGATGCACGGCTTCGCAGACGCTGAACAGTACTGGAAGGTATGCAGCAGTAAATACTATCTGCATGCTGTAAGGGTTCCTACTTTGCTGATAAACGCTCTCAACGATCCTTTTTTGACACCCGATTGTTATCCCATAAAAGAAGCTGAGCAAAATTCTTATTTATTTCTGGAGATGCCCGAAACCGGTGGCCACTGTGGGTTTTACCAAAAAAATAAGAATAAACTTTATTGGTCTGATCTGAGAGCTATGCAATTCATAAATCAGCACATGTAAAATTATATTCTACCCGATTTTCTGTCAAAAAGATCGTTTTTCTTCTCAACACAAAATAAAAATAACGGATTTGAATGGGTGATGAGCAGTATAAAAAATGGCATATAGGCCACTTTATAGCGAATCAGTGTGCCCCAGTTAGGCGCTGAAAGTGCCATAAATACCGCTAATATCAAGGTGTAAAAAACACATACTACATATGCTATCATTGTGCTGTCATCAATTCTGTATTTATGTTTTCTGAACAACTCAATTAATGAAGATGAGCAAAACAGAAATACAATTAAATTTTCCATAGAGTATGTGTATGTAAAAAAATTATATGCATGCCACAGCATTGGGCCAAACAGGCCATTGAACAAAGCTTCCGGAACAGAGAGTAAAAATCCTTTCCAATCGGGAGTGAATAATGAATAGGTGTAATAATGGCCTTTTTCTGAAAATAAAAGCATCATGATATAATTTCTATGTAAAAAAATTAACAACCTCTCATAAGAAAGCACCGGATGGATGAAAGAAGCAAAATATATCATTACAGGTAAGGCCAGGGAAATAATTAAAAATATTTTTTGCAGAGATATACGAGAAAAAAATTTTTTTAGAAACAGGTACAACCACAAAATCGCCACGCAAATCAGTACCATTGCTACGTAATAATATTTCAGTTTAGCGATGAGTAGTAAAAATAGCAGTGATATAAAGAAACTTACTTTGTTTTTGATACACGGATCATGCATCAATAATAAAGCTTCTGATATGAAGTAAAATAACGCTGCTATGGTAACAGATTCTTTCGACAAGCCACAAGAAGAAAATACAAAACTTGGAAAAAATAGAAAGGCAAACACTGTGGAATATGTGTTTAGCTGATATAGTTTGATGAGCGTATTTGCCAGTTTCCAACAAGCCAAAAAAGAGAGAAAAGATAGATACGCACTGCATATCCAGTAATTCATACCGCAAAAAATAAACAAAGGATTGATAAGTCTAACAAAATAAAAATAGCGATAATCTGAGCTGTTGTAGACAACTTCAGCCATCGTTCCTTCATGATATGCTTTTCCTGAAAATTCAACTTTGATGTATTCATCTAAATTAGTAAGAGCGATGTTTGCAAGTTCTAATGATGAGTGGTAAAAAGAAAAAGTATCGTTTATAAGATACACATACTTGTAAAGCAATCCATATAACACTCCACACAACAATTTAAATACAACTGCAGGCCAGTAAAATGATTTTATCTGAGAGGATTTATTTTTTCTGTAAAACCATAAGATCAGGAAAGTAAGAATGAAAAAATGGATGATGTAATGGATTGCTTCCATGAGTTTATTTTTTGAGTATGTAGTTTCCTATTTCACAGCGCAAGCATTTATGTTCTTTACAATAATCATTGTATAAGCCTATCAGGGCTTGTGCATCAAAAGCTGTTTTTATTTTTTCTCCGCAAAGTTGCCATTTTTTTGTGATACTGTTTTTCTCCGGAGATAACTCTGAAAGCCAGGACAATGCACGTTGCAAGTAGGTATCATCTTTGGTGTGCAGGCTGTAGGCCGCTAAAACAGGGATTACGGCATTGATTAGTAAGGAATGAGCCGTTTGCTGACCCAGTACAGGACGGGTTTGAGATGGATAAGATTTGTCAAACATATAATGAGTATGCCAATAATTGGTAGGTAGTCGGTAAAAATGAGGCATAATGTCAAGATAAGACTCCGTGTCGGTAAAAAGAGAAAATATATTTTGAGTGTACGTGAGTATGGCACAAAGCTGAGCTATACGAACGCTCGGAAAGTTTGCAGGCCTTGTACGCAGAAATTTCCATGAAAGCCGATGTGCTTTTAAAGAACTCAAGTTATGCTTGTGGCAAAGATAATTATATTCCCTCAGTAAAAAAGCAGGATAATCATCCTGATATTTTTCTGATAACATGCCTGCTTGTCCGAAAAGTAAAGCCTCTACCAAAGTGGGAGTATGCCGTAATTTCTGGATAAGGTAATATGGAGTTATTTTACTAAGTTGAAGCATGGGTTCAGCGTTTATTTTAAGTCCCATAGCATACGCCAGCAGGTTGTATGCCGTTTGTTCCCACTGCTGATCATTTTGTTGGTATTGCTCTAAAACGTTATTAGCCTTCTTATGAAGGCGTTCAATCAGAACTTTTTCAAACATGCTGGCTTTTATTATCGGTTCTGCTTCTTGTAAGTGTTGACCACATAGAATATCGTTATCATTTTGCATGAATCGTTCATAGTGCATTATACGGTTTTTGTCAGCTATATTTTTAAGTTCAAGCGTAGGTATCAGACGGTTTTGTTGGTCATGTATAGGAAGGTCATTTTCCCATACCACGTGTAGCACTACATTGCCATAAGCGGTGTCATAATCGTGCTTGTGCTTTAGCCAGTCTGAAGATCGTACGTGTATTTCAACGCTGCCTATCCACTCTAAATCATCTATTTTTATTTTGGCCTCATAAAAATCAGGGCCAGCATCGTAGTTGGCATAGCCTGTATGGTATATAGTAAGGGGTTTGCCTTCAGTAGTTTTTAAGTTGCTCTTTCTGAAATATTGGCACTGCCATAGATATCGGATAAATTCTTCTTTCATGGAAGAGAGTTTGTTGCAAAGGTATAAATATTTAGTAATAAACTCGCTTAGGAGAGCTAACCACGGATTCAGCGTTAGAGAAAAAGTTCAGCCTTAGGTTTGGATCTTCGCTGTGGATGGGGCTCACCGGCAAAGTACGATGGGGTAGTTTTTACTTGAAAGAATTCTTCGAAGTTTCACATTCTCTTATGAAGCTGAAAAATTTCGGGAGAACCTGCGCGAGGGATGGGAGCCATGGCCGGAACGGCCAGTGCGGAGCTTTAGCGGAGCACCGGAGCGATAGCGGAGTGGCGGACAGCCCGGCCCCGCAGGGGCGCGCCCAACATAAAAAACATTTCATCATTCTTTGCTGCTGATGCGGAATGCGGGTTTGACTAACTCCTAATTTTTCCTTGTGCACAAAATGAGATTGATGATACAACAATTGTAATCGTGCGGGGTGCTGTATCATTTAAAGCTCTGTTGTGCGGATGCAACTCATATGGGCGAGAGGTGTATGCCTACCTTTTTATAGTTTTTTAATGGTATGTAATTGGATTGTAGCACTATTCTCTGACCTGTTTCGGAAAGGATATATTTTATGAACGATTCTATTTTAGGTTGAGTTTCCTCGAGGTAATAAAGGTAAAGGGGACGAATGATGGGATAGATTTGTGTCTGTACGTTACGCTGTGTGGGTTCTATGTAGGTACAACCTTTGTCGCAGGAAATTTTTACGGCTTTAACTTGATTGTTGAGATAACCCAATCCGATGTAGGCAATAGCTGCGGGATCGGATTCTACAGCGGGTATGATTTTGTCGTTTTCCTTTTCTACCAGGAGTTTAGCGTCTGGAGACCTTCCTTTCAAAATCAATTTATTGAAAAAGTCGTACGTTCCGCTTTTTGCATTTCTGGAAATAACTTTTATTTCCATGTTTTCACCTCCCAGGTCTGCCCAGTTGGTGATTTCGCCGGAGTATATTTTGGACAATTGCTCCAAGCTTAAAAATTCTATAGGATTGCTTTTGTTTACGATGATGGCCAGAGCATCGTAAGCAATGACTTTTTCAATGATCTTTTTCCGGGAATTAATGAAATACTTTACTTCATTATCATTCATGGCACGGGAAGCCATGGCCATATCTATTTTTCCTGATTGTAACATTTGAATGCCTACATTGGTGCCATGTGACTTGATGTCGAAGTAAAGATTTTCCTTTTCGCTTACATAGGCATCTATTATTTTTTTTAAAAGCGGATACAAGGTTTCGCTTCCATCCACAATTACCTTTTCAGATTTTTGCCCTACTTTCACTCTTATCTGACAGGAAACAAGAGCGAATATTAATAGGAATGAATAACAACATTTACCCATACAGTATAATATACTGCGGTGTCGTGAGTAAGGTTGTTAATACAAGGTTAAACTTAAGTAATATTATTGTTGCTGATCTTTGAATCCCTTGTAGATCAATGCTACAGCGAAAGCATTTACTCCCTCTTCCCTGCCTACGTAGCCAAGTTTTTCATTTGTGGTGGCTTTTATGGAGATGTCATCCATGTCAATTCTCATTATATCGGCTAATGTTTTCTTCATGTTGTCAATATGGGGGCTAATTTTAGGTTTTTCCAAAACGAGAGTGGCATCTATGTTTCCGATATCCCAATAATGTTCTTTCAATAGGCGGCACACTTCTCGCAATAATATTTTGCTGTCGGCATTTTTCCATCGGGGGTCAGTGTCAGAAAAATGAAAGCCGATGTCTCTGAGGTTTGCAGCGCCCAAGAGCGCATCGCATATGGCATGTATCAATACATCGGCATCAGAGTGCCCTACAGCACCTTTACTGTGCTCCAGGCGAATACCACCCAAATGAAGGGGATAGCCCTCTTTGAGCGGGTGTACATCATATCCAAATCCTACTTTTATTTTCATGTGTTATGTAGATGTTGCAGAACGATAATAAAGGGTGGAGCAATTATCCTCTCTCAGTATTTCAGCACTCAGCGAGTTAATATCGTCTACATTTACTGATTCAATTTTATTTGTTTCAAGATTTACAAGATTAGCATCGCCAAGGTTGGCAGCAAAAGCAATTGCCATGGCACGCTCCAATATTTCCACTTCGCCAAATTCAAGGGTAGATATTGATTGGTTTTTTGCCCTTTGCAATTCTTTTTGCGAGGGGCCTTCCTTTATTAAATTTTGTGTGAGGGCTTGAATTTCCGCATCGGCTTGTTCTAATGTATAACCTTTGTTCAGTTTACCTTCTATAACCAAAAGGCCGGGATCTACAGATGAAGTAGTGTAAGCATGCAGCGAAGAAAATATTTTTTTTTCTTTCACAAGAGACTGATATAGTCGAGAAGATTTTCCTCTTCCGAGCAAGTCGCACATGAGCTCAGTGGCATTATATCGGGCATGTGTGCGGCCACACATATGATAGGCTTTGAATATGGCATGCGCAGGTACATCGCCTACGGCTTCTTGTTTGCGCGGATGAATCTGGGGGGGTTCAGCAGGAATGTTACGTACGACATGTCTTCCCGGCGGTATCGGTTCAAACCACTTTTCTGCCAGGTGTACTACCTGTTTTGTGTGTACATTGCCGGCTACGACCAATATGGCATTATTCGGTATATAATAGGTATAGAAAAAATTTTTTACATCGTCCATAGTTGCATGTTCTATGTGGGAAATATCTTTTCCAATAGTAGGCCATCGGTAAGGATGGACAGTATACGCCAGAGGCCGCAACCTGAGCCATGCGTCTCCGTAAGGTTGGTTGAGATAACGCTGCTTGTATTCCTCTACCACTACATTTTGCTGTATATGCAAGACTTGTGGATCAAAAGAAAGAGACAACATGCGGTCTGATTCAAGCCAGAATGCTGTCTCCAAGTTGGCTGAAGGCAAGGTAATGTAGTAGTTGGTAATATCAGGCGAGGTGAAAGCATTATTCTCTCCTCCTACTCTTTGCAACTCCAGGTCATAGTTAGGTATATGTTTTGACCCACCAAACATCAGATGCTCAAACAGGTGAGCAAATCCTGTTTTGTCCGGGTCTTCATCACGGGAACCTACGCGGTAGAGTAGGTTTAGCACGGCAATAGAATTAGAGTGGTCTTCATGCACATAAACTTCTAAGCCATTTTTCAAAATGAAATGCTCAAATGGAATCATACTGATTATGTTTGTGCAATATTACCTTATTTTTTAAAGAATACTGCATATTACAGGAGTTGGTTTTATCTTATTTTCATGAAAAAAAAATGAGTTCGCAAAACACTACGATTATTGCGGAGAAAATTGTTAATCAGAGCAATTGTGTTGCAATCCGTTAAAGACAATTTCGTTGAGTTTTCGGTGGTAACCATTCTATTGCATATATTGGCTTGATTTTACTCACCACTTTTATTTTTCTTTTCTCTCTTTTCTGCCCTTTTTTCTTTCAGTGTTTTGGTGGGCTTTTTCTTTACTTCTTTTTTAGCATCATGTGATTTTGCCATGGTCCATTCGTTTTAATACAATACGTAATGTATGATACCATACTTAATCTTTCAAATTGGTTTAGAATATACAAATTTATTTTGCTACATGTGCTGAATAAAATTCCGATGAAATTTATCAACTCTCAAAAGGCGTTGTACGTTGCTGCATGGGATTAGATACAACAAACCCATTTTCGGAATGAGGTCTCTCAAAGAATATTGTGACATACAAAGTTTATGAGCAGTTATTTTTTTGCTTTTGGTACAAAAAATACGCTTGTAAAGTCACGATATTGCATAGCATTGTTGTCTAATCCTCTTACGTTAGCCTGAAGTAATCTATATCCCTCGTCATACCAGAGTACTATGATGGGGGCATCATTCATTGCAATTTGCTCTGCTTTCAGAAAATGTGAATAGGCTTCTTCCTGAGTTTTTGCTTTCAAGCCTGCTTCATATAGCTGATCAAACTTAGGGTTTACATATCTGGTCAGATTCGGATAAGATTTTTGATCGAATGAAGGGGGAACATTTTTTCCATAGAAAAACCACAAAAAGTTTTCAGGACTTGGATAGTCGGCAAACCATCCCAAGCGGAAAAAATCGCTCTTTCCTGTTTGAGTGTTTTCTACCAGTTGAGCTGTAGTGACCACTTCAATATCCATCTTTATATCTAAGTTTTCGCTAAGTTGTTTTCTGATTTCCTCTGCTACAGCTATGTTTCTGTCGCCATCAGGATTAATCTGTAAAGTCAGCTTGGGCACTTGCGAACCTTTTTTAAATCCTGCTTTTTTCAAATAATAGTTTGCTGAGTCTAAGTTAAAATCATACCCTTTTATTTTCTTAACATCATATCCGGGGAAAGCCTCCAGTGGGGTGATTCCGTATATTCCATGTGAGAATCCCTCACCATTCAAAACAGCATCTAGTATTTTTTTCCTATCAATGGCGAAAGACAAAGCCTTTCTGAAATTAATGTTACTGAAGACATTGTTTTTGTTGTGCACAAAAGCCAAAAAATGTGTTGCCATTTCAGGAGTGCGTTGCAATTCATATTCACCATACTCTCCTTTGTTTTGTGCGGTTGATTCCTCTATTTCTATGATATAATCTGTTGGCATGCGATACATCATATTCAGTTTGCCTTTTTTGAATTCGAGCAGTTCCGATTTTTTATCTTTCAAAAACCGCACACGTAAGCCATTCAAGTATGGAAGTTGGTTACCATCCTTATCAGTCAGGTAATAAGAGTTATTTCTTTTCATCACGATCACGTTGTTTTCTTGTATATCAGTGATCATGAAAGGTCCTGTACCTACAGCATTTACACGCATTTCCAGACCATACATTTCATATGCCTCTCTGGGGAATATGTAAGTAAAAGGCCTTGCCAGATTGTACAGGAATATGGAGTTGGGCTCCACTAAGGTAAATTGAATAGTGTATTTGTCTAGTACTTTCATGCCTTCTACTTCAAAATCGGGCTTTCCTTTTTTTGCTGCTTCATAGTAGGCGTTGGCTCCTTTCAATATTTTGTCAAAACAAGAGAATCCTTGATTATTTGTATTTGGCGTACATAACAAAGTGAAGCAATACTTAACATCTTCAGCCGTTACTTCCCTGCCTTTTCCTCCGGGAAAACATTTGTTGTCGTGAAACTTCACTCCTTTCCTGAGTTTAAATGTATATACGGTCTGTGTAGAATCAACGGTGAAGCTTTCTGCTAATCCGGTTTTCAGAGACAGATCTTTTTGATCAAACTTCATCAATCCCTCATATACCTGATTAGCTACTCTGTAAGATATCGCATCTACGATGTTGTGAGGGAAGAGATTTTTGATATAATCTGATTCATTAAGAATGAAAATACCCCCATAGTATTTTCCTCCCTTTGCCTCCGTAAGCGCATCCTGATCTTCAGTTGAATCAGTGCTTGATTTGCAAGCAGACAATACTAACGTAGCAGAAATGAAATAAATTATTAAACGTCTCATCTTAGGTTAAAAAATTTATATCTCGATACTAATTTATGTGTATTGTAAAATTTAAGTTACACATATAACGGGCAATTTACCAATTTTTATTTAAACCCAAAAACTCAACAGACTTTCTGCAACTAAACTCATAATTATTATTTCTGAATCAAATGTGTTGTAAATTTCAGGGTGTTATCATGAACAAACGTATTGTGCTTAACCCTATTATAAGCATTAGATCCATTAATTTTCAGCGCCTATGTGTGAAATATTTCGGTAGTATCTCAATAAGTGTGTATGAAGTGTAGTTGTTTTTTTTACAAACATAGTACTTTTACTTGTTACATACTTGCATGAATGGGAACTTCGCTACGGCTACGCCTTCGCTCCCTTCC
>JANWYS010000090.1 GCA_025054875.1 Cytophagaceae bacterium
GCCAAATGGGAAGCAAAATATGCTACGCAAAGTTTAAGTTGAATAAATAGCACCAAATTCTATGAGTAGGTGGTAGTATACTAAACTGTGTGTATGAAGTGAAGTTGTTTTCTTGTAAACTTAGTATATTTTTTTGATGCAACTAAATGTAGCTTTATAACTACAACCTAGTATAAGCATTGAATTACTTATCTTTCTCAATCGTAATTTATCCCAAAATTGTCATTAGGAAGCACAAACGAATGGTGGTTTAGCATTACAAGTATTTGTCCAGAGTCCGGTAAACCACTCTCTGCGTTTCATAGCTAATGAGAGTTTGAGAATACTTTGGTTTCCTTCTTTAATGAGATGGCACCAATGGCAAATAGCTTCAAGCGGAGCGTTTTCATCTGTTCCTGTACTTTGGTTTTCATGATCATCTGACGGAACAAACTGATAAAATTGTAGGCTATCATAACGAAACTCAAAGCCGCTTCGGTTGCATAAAAGCTTCTCAAATTGAAACTATCTGCACCAAAGTCATATTTAAGTTCTTTAATTCGGTTTTCTGAATCTGCACGCTTTCGATATAATTCCCAAACAACGGTAGCCGGTAAGGTTACATTCCTGATAAAGCAACTGTAACGATATTGCTTGTATATCCCCTCGTCTTCAAACAGCCTTAACATTTTACCGGTTTGCCTTAGGCCTTTGCCGTACGTACTGACGAACCATAATCAATCGCCTGCTTGTATCCCACATCGGACTTTGATAGATACATTCTCCAATCTCCATATCCTGGCCAACCGATAACCAAGTCTTGGAACCGCCACATGCTTGTTGTATAGGAGCATACAAGCGGGCAGCAATAATGTAATGGATTGGTTTCGACTCTTAATAATCAAATATCTTTTTGTCGTAAAAACCGTTATGGGCACCAAGCAGCCCTATCCGCTTGCCCGACAGCTTCTCTAACGTATCCTCTAAAAATCCTTCAAAATCATTCGATGTGTAGCAATCCCCGCTACGCAAACGAAAGTTAGCTACCATCCTGCCATCCGATACAAATGCTATCAATGGATGATGCGAAGCCCGGCCCGGCTTCTTCGGATTATAGCCTTTCTTAGCTCCTTGCTGACTGTCATAGCGCGTAAGAATACTGCTATCAATGTCTAAGGTAAAATTGTCAAAATGCAGATTCTTAAAAAACCATTGAAACAACTCCGTAATACCCGCTGATGGGTAGCTTGATTGAACTTATTAAAAAAACGCTGAAAAGCTTTGTGTCTTGCCATACGCTTAAAGTTCCAAAACTTTCTGATTACCTCATCCTGCCGCGTAACTTCTGTATGCTCAAATTTATTGGCACCGCACCAAACGCTGGTCATAAACTGTTTCACAAGCTGAGCGGGCGAATATCCTCTATTACTGCCTTGTGGAGGAAGAGATAACCGATTTAAAGAAGCCTCAAAATCCATTCTTTCCAACATGCGTATCATCATCAATATCCCCGACCATGGAGATATTTCTTTATTGGTAAACTCAATTTTGTAATCCATTTTTTGAGTAAGATTTTCTTATTCAAAAAGAGTAGGATTTTTTGAAAGAAAAAAACTATCAAATTATTGAATTGCCAATCGTTACTCCCCAAAAATCCTAATGACAATTTTGGGATAATAGCTTCAAAAATCCCGAAGTTTTAATTTTTTGCCCCATGCAAAATAAACATATTTATATTTTATTTATTTCCATTTGACATATTAAAATGTATTGAATATTTTTAATTAACATTTTAATAAACGATATGAAAAAAATAACAATTTCTTTAGTTTTAATTTTTTTGTCAGGTTTCTTTTTTGCTCAGGTTAACACTCCCTCAGGCGCATCTCATCCATTTGGTTCCAGAATTGTCAATGATCCTACACCATATGATTATGGGATGCTTCCGACAAATCTACCCACGGGTCCATACAATCCTTCTGCCAATCAATTCGGCAAGTCGCAAGATGCCTACAATGCCTACGTAACATGGAAAGCAAATTATGCAGAAAATTGCGGCGGAGGCCAATGGCGTATCAAGTTTGATGATCCTGCTCGTACTGTATCGGAGGGAATAGCCTATGGAATGTTGCTGGCAGCATATGCAGCAGATAAACCCTTGTTTGATGGTCTGTGGGCTTATTATAAAGCTAAATCTGTATCCGGACGTGGCCTCATGGGTTGGAATGTAAACGGCTGCGGGGCTGTGTTAGATGGCGGTGCTGCTACCGATGCTGACCTTGATGCAGCTATGGCTCTGATAGTAGCCGAATGCCAATGGCCTACCATAAATACTCCCTACAACTATGCCACAGAAGCTACGAATCTGATTACCGCCATACGAGATTGGGAAATACATCCTACCTCATATCAGGCGATAAATGGAGACGGATGGGGATTTGGCAACAACTGCCGCAACCCCAGCTATCAGTCGCCGGCATATTACCGCGAGTTTGCTATTCACGTGCCATCGCAAGCTGCTTTCTGGAATAACGCGGTCACCGCTTCTTATGCTTTGCTGAATGCCAATCGCCATACTACTACCGGACTGGTGAGCAATTGGTCAGACCCCAATGGTGTGCCCAACTCCTGCAACGGCCCCTTTAATTACGGATATGATGCATGCCGCAATCCATGGCGCATGGCAACAGATTATTTGTGGTATGGTACAACAATGGCTCAAACTAATTTTTGCACACCCATAGCAGCCTATACACAAGGAGTGGGAGCTGCAAATTGCGGCGGCCCTGTGAACCAAAACGGTACAAATGCCGCTGGATTTGAACACGGAGCTACCTTTGTCTCTACCTATGCTTGTGCCGTAATGGCTGCGAGCTCTACCTATCAGACTCATCTCAACAACATGTACACAGAAACAGTTGCCGTGGTAGATGCCCTGCCCAGATATTTTGGCAACACACTACGTGTACTTTCTCTGTTTATGCTTACCGGAAATTTCTGGAAGCCATGTCCTCCTTCTACCCCTCCATCTATAAACGTCAACATAACTAATCCTACTAACGGAGCGGTTTTCTATGAAGGAGATAACATAAACATCACTGCTAATGCTACCACTACTAACGGCACTATTACTAATGTAGAATTTTATGCTAATGCCTCCTTGTTGGGTTCTGATGCTACATCTCCCTATTCTTTTGCGTGGAATAATGTAGCTCCCGGTGAATATGCCCTGCAGGCTACAGCTTACAATTCCGCATCCGAAAGTGGCAACTCTTCACCCGTAAACATAGAAGTGCGAAAGGCCATCTATCGAACTAACACTCCCCCCACAATAGACGCAAATGCTGACGCTATATGGTCTTCTTATTCATTTGCACCCATAACCAAACTTATCGGTGGCACGGTAACCAATTCTTCAGATTTATCAGGACAGTGGAAAGCTATGTGGGACAACACGTATCTATATTTTCTGGTGGTTGTTACGGATGATGTGAAAATCAACAACGGCGGCTCTGATTCTTATAATGATGATGGCATAGAAATTTATATTGACATAGGAAACGACAATGCCAATACTTATGGAGCCAATGATCACCAATATGTGTTTCGCTGGAACGATCCTGTAGTTACAGAGCCGCATGGCCATTCTACAGCAGGTATTCAATTTGCCAAAACCGACAATCCTACAGGGTACATCATGGAGATACGAATGCCCTGGAGCACTCTGGGGCTCGCTTCTCCATCCCCCGGAACATTAGTTGGCCTTGATGTGCACATCAATGATGATGACGACAATGGCGCACGTGATGGCAAGTTATCATGGTCTGCCTCTGCTGATATGGCCTGGACTGATCCCTCTTATATGGGTACCATCATACTGCGCGATCTGCCTTTGCCCGTGTCCTTTTTGTATCTGCATGCATCCTACACAAGGCATGGTAACGCACTTATTCAGTGGCAAGTATATAATCAGGTAAATGTGGCGCATTATACCATAGAGCGAGCGGATGACGAACTTCATTTTGATTCTATTCATACGGTGACCGCTTATTCAAGCGATGGGCATGGCGTTGCTTATTCTTATACAGATTACACTGTTCCCGCTGGAAAAGTGTTTTACAGAATTAAACAAACTGATAAAAATGGCTATTATTCATACAGTGATGTTGTTAGCCTAATCCACTCTTCAGGCAATAGTTCTTACATTTCTACATATCCTAATCCTTTTTCAGATGGTTTCTACATACAATCAACAGAACCCTTCCGTTTTCACATATACAACTTGACCGGAGATGTGATCTACAGTGGCACATGCCGGGAAGATACGTTTGTATCTCCACATTCAATGATGCCCGGATGCTATATATTGAAAATTTACTCTTCACATACCGTACATACATTACCTCTCATAAAACAATGAATTGATAAGGCTAGAAAGAGGATAGTTTTTTTTTGAATGCTGTTTTTTACCTTTGAAAAAAAAAGCCATGGCAAAGATATTGATGATAGATAACTACGATTCGTTTACTTACAATCTGGTTCACATTGTAAGAAAATTAGGCTACGAGATAGATGTATACAGAAACGACAAAATACAGATAGAGCAGGTAGATCAATATGATAAAATTATTCTCTCTCCAGGACCGGGTATCCCTTCCGAAGCAGGATTGATGCTATCCATCATCAGCAGATATGCTGCAGAAAAATCCATACTCGGAGTATGTTTAGGGCATCAAGGCATAGGAGAAGTATTTGGAGGCAGATTGGTAAACCTAAGCTCTGTTTATCACGGTGTAGCCACTCCTATGACAGTAACTAAACAAGATTATATTTTCTCCGGATTACCTTCAACTATGGAAATCGGGCGCTACCATTCATGGGTAGTAGACCATACAGATTTTCCCAACGTGTTGGAGGTGACTGCCGTAGATGAAAATGGCCACATCATGGCATTGCGTCATAAAGAGTATGATGTTCGCGGAGTACAATTCCATCCGGAATCTATACTCACTCCTCATGGAGAAACCATATTAAAAAACTGGTTAGAGAAGTAATGTTCAGAGATCTGCTGGATATATTGTTTCCCGATTGCTGCACAGGTTGCGGCAATGCCTTATATAAAAATGAACAAGCCATTTGCTTGCATTGCCTCAATAATTTGCCCAGAACAAATTTTCATACCGGCCGAAACAGCATTTTGCTCGATAGACTTAAAGGGAGAATACCCGTGAAATATGCATTTTCATTTCTATACTTTACAAAAGGTGGCATAGTGCAAAACCTTTTGCACAACATAAAATACAACCAGTCAAAACAGACGGCAACATTACTCGGAAATCTGTATGGACATGAATTGCTAGAATACGGATATTCAAAATGTTTTGATGTGATATTGCCCGTGCCAATTCACAAGAACAAAGAAAAAAAACGAGGATACAACCAAAGTGCAATATTTGGCGAAGCCCTGGCTAGTGTTTTACAAATTCCGTTCAGTAATAGGATTTTAATACGCACAAAAAACAGTGATTCGCAAACCCATAAAAACAGGATTGAAAGATGGATAAACACACACAACACCTATGCCGCTGTAGAACCGGATGAAATTAAAAACAAAAAAATTTTATTGGTAGATGATATCATCACCACAGGAGCCACCATAGAAAGTTGTGCAGAAGAGCTATATAAAAACAACGTTCTGGAAGTGAGTGTGGCCTCCATAGCAGTGGCACGATAGCGTTTGCTTTGTATAAATTTCTACTTATCTTGCCAAACAAATCCTAAACCTATGAATACCCGAAGCAAGAGTCCTTTGGTCCCCTTACTGGTGGCATTGATTGTAGTGCTATGTGCACTTGTGATTTATCTTATCTACAATAACTCTCAAAACCAAGAGGTCATAACAAGACAAAAAGATCAAATCGAAGCCGATAGCGCTACCATAAATGAAAAGATAAGAGAGCTGGAGGAATTAAATCTAGCCCTCAACAGAGCTAAAATGGAAGTAGAAGAGTTGGGCGAAAAGAGCGATTCTTTACAGATGAAAATTATTGCGCTCAATAAATTACTGGACGATGTAAAAAAAGGAAATCAGAGAAACATAGCCAGGCTCAACGCTCAAATAGCCGAGTTTAAAAAGTTACTCGAAATTAAAGACGTTGAAATAGCTCAGTTGCGCGAAAAAAATCTTTCGCTTTCTTCCCGTGTTGATGATCTCTCTAAGGAAAAAGCTATGATGGACGATAGCTTGACTGCAATGAAATCAGCAAAAACAGAGCTTGAAAAGCAGGTGGCCATAGCCTCCATGCTCAAAGCTGAAAACATAAAAATCACAGCTCTCAATAAAAAAGACAAAGAACTCGACAAAGAGGAATACAAAGCAAAACATATAGTAAAGCTAAAAATTGTGGCTACTTTGGCGGAAAACAAAGTAGCACGCAAGAATGAAAAGCAAATCATGTTTCGCCTCATTGAACCCAGCGGCACTGTAATATTTGACAAGGCAACAGGAGGAGGATTTTTTACTACTAATGAAGGCAAGGAAATTCCATATACCGACAAAAAGGTCATCAAGTATGATAACACAAAACAAACTATAACTTTTGTCTACATCAAAGGTACTCCTTACAAATCTGGCGTACATAAAGTAGAGCTGTATGCAGAAAATTACTTAATCGGTGAAGCAACCTTTACGGTCAAATAAGACTTAATATTTAAAATTTTTTTTTGAACTTCCTGCAGTGATTAGTAGCTCACTCATTAACTAATTTTTTTCACTAACAGATAATTGTTCAAAAAAAGATTTCGCATTTGTATAGCAAATCATAGGTCAGTTCAGAAATACGTGTGGCTTAATTTTTATGTTGTTGTTGTTGTATTATCATTTCCATGAAATAAAGAGTTAGTACAAAACCCAGATTAATGTTGCAGAGCTGAAAACCTTAAGTTACTTGCTGCCAGTTTAGTTTTTGCCAAAAGCTCTCGTCCCATTGTTTGGATGAATCGAACGATAACATACCTGAATGTTTTATGGTAATCGGAGAGTGAATGTTGTTCGTATATAATCCTCCTGTGCCCAGGCCTTGATAGCCTTTGGCGTTTACGTGTAATGCGAATCTTGCAATGGCATTGAGACCAAGGTTTGATTCCAGCATGCTGGTTATCCACCAGCCTATGTTGTATTTTTTACAAAGTTCAATCCACTCCATACATCCGGAAAAGCCACCGTGCAGGGAGGGTTTCAATACAAGGTAAGCCGGCTTCACCTGTTGCAGAAAACGTTCTTTTTCCTCCGGTAAGTGATATGATATAAGCTCTTCATCAAGCGCTACCGGACACAACTTTTCGGATATGAGAGCTTTTGTGTGTGCAATGTTTCCCGGCGCTAACGGCTGTTCGATGCTGTGTACATCCAGGTTTTTCAATTCTTTGGATAACTGAATGGCTCTTTGAACATCAAAATAACCATTGGCATCAACGCGTATCATGAGCTTTTCGGCAGAATATTCACGCCTTAGTTCTCTTATGATGGATAGCACTTGTTGGGTCTGGTCGCCGCCGATTTTCATTTTAATGCATTGATAGCCCTGCTGCAATTTTTCTTGTATTTGTTCTCTTAAAAAAGATTCTTGTCCCATCCATATCAATCCGTTTATGGGTATGGCCTGCTCAGGATGGTCGGTATTGAGAAAGAGTTGATAAGGGTTTTCTTTGCACAATCCCATGCAGGCCATTTCAATGGCAAATATGAGAGATGGATAATGCTGCAAGCTCAGTTCATATTTCCATTCAGGCAGAAGAAAAAAATTCAGGTCGTCTGTTTTTTTTAGTGCAACAGAGAGGCTTGTTAATTTTTGGGATATATCATTCAGAGTTTCCGGACTTAATCCCTCTATAGGGCCGCACTCTCCGATGCCGATACGATGCGGCAGCTGAGTATGCCGAAGTTGGAGGTAAAAAATTTTTTTTTCCCGAAGTGTTCCTCTCGAAGTGCCTGCTGCAAAGTTGAAATAAAGTGTATGAGGGGCAACCTTTATCAAAAAAGGCATGAGTTATTCTAATTTTTGTAAAGTTTCTACCGAATACTTAGCGCCTTTGTATTCTATTGCGTCAACGTTTTGATCACGTGCTACGACTATAGCCCACACAAAAAAAGGATCTTGCATGCGGCCTGCATCTATAAAAGGTTTTAAATTTTTCAGAAGTTTGATATGTGAGGCTTTGATGGAGTGTTCTCCAATGGCTTTAACTAATGCTGACTTAGTCATTTCTCCAAACACCCCACTTATACATTCTTCCGAGAGTAGCCCCAATTTGAATAATTCTGACTGCAATGATTTTACCAGGTCGCCACGGCTTCCTTGCCCTAAATATATGCCTTCGGTGTTGTCTGTCATCTTATCTATAAGATGCTCCACTTTTTGAGTGATTTCCGAAAAAGTTTTGTTGAGTTTTTCGGTGATTTTGTCTCTTGTTTCCATGGGTTTATTACATGATCTTGATGGCATCATAAATATAGATAAAATATGATTTGGGATAAACAAATATTTGCATGATTTTTGACAAGGATTTGACTATTTTAGCTTGAATAAGAAATAAACAGGTTTTGAAAATGATAAGAACAACAAACATTTTGACTATAATATGTACGATGTTGGTATGGGCAGATTACAGTTTAGCCCAAAAAAAACCGCAGATAGAGTATTCAGGATTTTTTGATTCATATTACTACAGGGGGCCGCTTACTTTCAGCCTTGGCATTGGCCCTGCATCGTACAGGGGAGATGCCGCAAAGGGATTCATAAAATTTCCGGCAGGTGTGGGATTCAATGTAGGTGCACATTATCGCGTATGGCCTCGCACGGTTTTGGGAGTGGAGTTTACCTATGCGGGCTTATCTTCCTCTCGTCAGATAGACTCCGTTACAACCGTAAGATATTCATCTTCTGCACTATCGTTGGAGTTGTTTGGACGGTTATTTCTTGTGGACGACATTGTGCGCAAAGCAGCAGACAGGCGAAAATTCAGGCCTCTGAAGTTTTACATTCTGGCAGGAGCCGGAGTGTTGATGCAGCCGGCATTCATACCACAATTTCCTGCTGGTTTAGGCTTGCAATACAGCATCTCTCCCCGCTTATCGGGCAGTGTAGAATATGCTCACAAATTTACTCTCTCTGACCGTTTAGATGGTATAAGATACAGTCCACCCCAAAAAGATTCATATGGCATGTTCAGTGTACGCGTGCAATACAGCCCGTTTGCACCGAAGCGTAAGAAAAAAACAATAGGCGATCCTGCCTCGCCAAACCCGAACAGGCAAGAGCATCAGGAATGGCGCAAAAAGAAAAAACCAGAACAACAACCCCCTCAAAATGAGGAACAGCCCATTCAGGAAAACAACAACGAAACTCCTCCGGAAGAAGAGCAAAATCAGGAAAATGCTCCCAACGACGGATGGGGGAACTGAAAAGTAACCTCCTGCACAATCGGAATACAACATATCCATGAAGTGATTTCATGCATTTAGAGATATTGTGGTTTAAACATCAAAGAGTTGTTTCTATTGCATAGCATTAGAAAACTCAACCAACATGTATTTCATCTGCAAAGGCTTTTCTGCTGTTTGATTTCCAGTCTTAATTCTAATACATAAAATGGGATTATATTCAAAAGAACCTTCAAAGCAATAAAATATTCCACACATGATGAGGTGTTTTCAAACAAAGTGACAACTGTATCTTTCAACTCCGGATATGCGAAAAATGCTGCACTGAGAACAGCATACCATTTAAAAGTAGAAAAAAAAGCATAACTTTAAACTGAAAAATCTGATGGGAGGATTTTTATCCGTTTCCCAACCTTTTTACCATAACTTTTTATATGAAAAGTAAAATCCATTTAAAACTAATATTGTTTTGTGTGGGCAATGCACTTTTCCTCACATTATTTTCTTTTTTGTGGTTAAATCACTCTTATTTCATAACCGGAGACGAGGAACAACTCATTCGCATTACTTCAGGTATAAAAAATACCTTTTTCAAACTTTCTGAAAGACCATCTTCAAACGAGCTTCTCTTTGTAGACATCGCATGGGAAAAACAACTCAACGACATCAAAGATAACAACGGCCAGATAATCGGAAAACGAGCAATCACTAACCGAAAAAGGATAGCACAATACCTTAATGAACTAAACAAACTCAATCATCATAAATTCATAATACTCGATGTGTACTTCAAAGATTCATCCGATTATGAATCGGATAAGATGTTGCAAGACGCCTTAAATAAAACGAAAAACATACTCATCCCTTACCATATGGATGCCGAAACATTCAGCAAGCCGCAATATCCCATTTTCAAGGCCCCTATGGCATTGTCCGACTATGAAAAACATGTGGTAGAAAATAAGTTTATGAAATTTAAACTGATGCACGGCACAAATTACAAGACCACTCCACTCGTGATGTATGAAATGTTGCACAATGATGAGTTTAAAAGCAACGGGTGGATACATACCATGCAAAACCGGCCTGCTATGAACTCTTTCATTCTTGACTTTCGCATATGGACATACAACATCACTGCCGACGAACAGAGCGATTTGAATGCCATAGATACAACGAGATATACCAAGCTCTACCTCTCTGATATCCTTGGCGACAACCTGGCTCGCCACTTACCTGTTGACCCCAATATGCCACCAGAAGTTGCCCATGCCATGAAAGAAAACATCCTTTCTGAGTATGTAGCCGAGCAGGTAAAAAATTTTTCCAAAGACCGAATCATCGTTATTGGTGATTTCTCCGATACAGATATCCACGAAACCATTTATGGCCCTACAGCAGGTCCGCTCATTTTATTGAATATTTATCTGGCTCTGAAAGCCGGAGATAATATTTTTCACTTTGGATTTTTGATTTTTTTGTTCACCGGATTTTTATTGTTGTCTTACAAGTGCTACACTCATAATGACATTATCGAAACCTTCATAGCACGCATCATACCAAATGTATCATTCCGTAAATATATCATAGGTTTCATGGGGTATTTGATTTATTTTTTGCTACTTTCCATTATCTGTTATTTCCTTTTTAACATACACATTACCATACTTGTGCTGGCCATATATATGGAGTTGATGGAAAATGTTCTGAAATACTTAAAGAAGAGGAAACAACAATGATGGCTGTTTACTCCTGACGAAACCTCAATGTCTCATTCCAATTGTGCACTAAATGGCTTCAATCCGGATTACACATCAGCAGGAAAGTATGATGAACTATCTTATATGTTGGGCGCGCCCCTGCGGGGCCGGGCTGTCCGCCACTCCGCTGTCGCTTCGGTGCTCCGCTAAAGCTCCGCAC
>JANWYS010000091.1 GCA_025054875.1 Cytophagaceae bacterium
ACCCTTTTTTATTTGTTTAAAATCTTAATGCAACGTTATGTTTTTTACAACCGAACCTAAATTTACAGACTCAGTTTTATTGAGATAGTTTGTACGAACTACATTTTTTACCTCTATTGAAATCCTGTCACCGGGTTGCGCCTGAGCTGCAAATGAGGCAAGGTTAGCTGTTTCACCCGTTACTTTCTGTGTGGCAAGAGGACGCTTTCCTCGCACGAGTGTACACTCCCACTCAGTAACTTTGTATCTGGCATCATTAGGAAGGGAATTTTTGAATCCTTCATCAGCAATGGCCTTCATTGTAATGGACCTAGGCCCTGGAGCTGGCATTCCTAGTTTTTCATCTACTGGTCTACCATTGCTTATAGCTTCTATAGTAGGCTTAGGTATGAGCCTTACTTTGAAATTCACATCATCTATATATTCACCGTTGCTGTATACTTTTAGTTTAACTGACGTACCTGTAGGTACAAGAGTAACAACACCTTTTTTACCTGGAGTAGTAATAACCTCTGCCCCATCCGCTGTAAACTTTGGATTGTAAGCAGTACCCAGCGCAGGTACTTGCACGTTCAACTCGTTTCCACAGTTTCTGTAAAGTGCTACTACAGTGCCTGACTCTACTTGTACAACGGGTTTAGCTACATAGTACTCCTCTTTAACTGTAAAAGTGGTATCTTTTCCTTTGAATTTAAAAGAAATTTTCCCTTCCCATTGGTTTTTGTAGGCGTTCATCTTTGGGTCAAAAGATCCTCCTATGGTAGCTTTAAATTCAACCTTACCAATTTTTGTTTTGGGGTCTACTTTTATGGCCTGTCCACGGCAAGTCATTGTAGGAGTGATTGCTGAAGATGAAGCAGCCAAGAACATATCAGCTTCATACTTAGTACCGGAAGCTACTACTTTAGAGTAAGGCCTCACCATAGCCACCACCTGGTCAAACTTAAGGTCTGAAGCACCAATTTCTTGAGCTAATTCTTCAAGAGCAGTAGTTTCATACCGAAGTACTTCAGACTCAAGATTGCTCAATACTGCCATCGCAGCCACCATTGGGGTTTGACCGAAATTTAGTTGTGCAAAATCTTTTGTTTTTTGTTCCTCACTTGTTATACGAGGGTCGTCTTTAGCATCCAATGCCAAATATGCGAATTTTTCTTTCCTATTAGGAAGCGCTTTGTTTAAGTCATCAACAAACTTATTTACTTCCTCTTTAAGTTTGTATCCTTTTCCGTTTTTAGCTCCCTCTGTACCAATGAGCATCACCTCAATTTTGGTTTCCTCTTTAGCTCCTTTGTACATTTTTTTGGGATCATTATCCTCGTATCCACCGGTTTCAGTAACAATTTCTTTACGAAGATTGTCTATGTATTCTTTAATTTCCTTAGCTTCTTTTCTTACAGCTTCAGCTTTGCTCTGAATTGCAAGATCACTTGCCTTGCCTCCGGCATCAGCTACTGCCTTTTTAATTTTATCCAATAAGATAGTAGCATCGTGCTCCATAGCATCATTAGCATATTGAAGGCTGTCATCTAGAAATTTGAACTTTTCCATTATGGCTGAACTTACCTGTAATGCTAAGAGAGCTGTTAACACCAGGTACATCATACCTATCATCTTCTGTCTTGGTGTTTCTTTACCGCCTGCCATGTCTTTTATATTTTATAGTTAAACAATTATTATTTTTCAGACAGATTATCCTTTCATAGCTGAAAGCATATTACCATATACTACATTGAGAGAAGCTAAGTTTTTAGAGAGTTTAGCAACTTCCTCTCTCAATGTTTGAGTATCTTTGCTAGCTTCTGCCATGCTATCCATAGCCGTAGAAAGGTTAGCGTAAAATTTGTTCATTGCTTTCAGATGGTTGTTTGCATCCTGTAGTTCCATTTCATAAACGGCATTCAACGCACCAAGATTCTTAGTTATGTTTTGCACCTGAGAGTGATACTCTCTTGCATCTTGTGTAGCATTTGCCATTTCGCTCATAGCTTCCACAGTTTTAGAGTATGATTTATTCATCTCTACCAAAGACTTGGAAGCTGCTTTCACATTTTCTGAATATTCGTTAGTAGCTATAGCAGCGTTTGTAAGGTCACCCAAATTATGCACCGTTTGAGTAAGATTAGCAAGGCCAGTTCCAAGTTTATTTATTACGTCTTGATTGATATTGGCATTGTTCATCATAGTAGAAAGGCTTTGTGTGAGTCCTTCTGCAGTGGGTTCCTCAGCAGGTTCTTCATATGGATAGTCTTCAGCAAGTTGCGGATATACTCTTTCCCAAGCCGGCTCTCTATGTGGAGGAAGGAATGCTGATGCAAGGAATATGAGTGCTTCGGTACTCAATCCTACAACTAACATAGGACCCGCAAATGGCCAGTGCATGATTTTAAACATAGCTCCACAAATTACTATGGCTGCACCTATACCATAAACTTTTGGCATGATACCAAATTCGAATGTTTCAATGAAACCGCCTTTTTTTGAACTCATTTTAGTAAAAAGTTTAAGTGTTTAACAATTGTTTTCCGAAATTTTAAAATTTTAAATTAAAAATTATATGATTATTTTAACAAGTTTTTAGAACTCATATCCCGAAGATCTTCCAAGGTAAGTCATCACGCAACGGAAGCCTATGTATGATTTGGTAGTGTCTTGATATTCAAAGGTTCTGGTTCCGGTTTCTAAATAATAGGCTATATCTTTCCACGAGCCACCTCTAATGATTTTTCTTGGCTCGTTATCATTATAATAAGTAGGGTTCAAATCCCAAACGATAGGAACTGCAGCATCATAGTACGCATCTTCACACCATTCAGCTACGTTACCGGCCATATCATACAAGCCGTAGTCGTTGGAGAAATAAGAAGCAACCGGAGAAGTATACATAAACCCATCATCATAATAGTTTCCTCTTCCAGGCTTAAGGTTGGCAAGCATACAACCTCTTGAGTTACGTATGTATGGATTTCCCCATGGATACTTAGCCATGTCACGTCCTCCACGCGCAGCGTATTCCCATTCTGCTTCGGAAGGTAACCGGAAGCGTGGCATTTGCCATAGCCCTTGAGATGCTCTCCAATCGTTCATGTGTTTGGTTCTCCATGTACAAAAATATTTTGCTGCCCACCAATCAATGCCCACCACAGGGTACTCATCAAAAGCAGGGTGTTGGTAGTAATACTCCATCATGGGGTCGCCCATGTGATGAATAAAATCCCTTTGCCATACTGTTGTATCGGGATATAACTCTCTCATTATATAGTCCAACGTGAGCACATTAACCGAGTCATTAAGCATTTCATCAATGAATTGGCGGTATTCGTTGTTGGTAATTTCGGTTTCATCCATATAGAAACCACCTATAGTTACTTGTTTGTTAAAGTTGATTTGTGTAGCAGGCACATCTTGATCAGTTTGCCCCATGTGAAAAGTACCCGAAGGGCAAACCACCATACCGTAAGGAACGGTTTGCACCCACCCTTCTCTCCCTTGAACTCCTATGAGGTCTCCACCGCCACCCCCAGGGCCTTTTTTGCGGCAGCCTTGCAAAGCTAAAATAGCTGTAACTGCTAAAAGCAGCATACTGCTTTTCAATACACACAACATTTTATTCATAACACAAAACAGTTTAATTTCTTTTTCAACTTAACTAACGGACAAACTCAGGAATTATTATTTTATTACAATAATAACTTTGTTTAAGTCCAAAGTTAAACCCAAATTTAGTAACACTACATCAGATATGCAAACTTTTTTTTATAAATAACATAATTTTAATCTTCATCGTGCCTGTATCTGGGGGTTCTTACTTTTGGTTTAGGTGAAGCCCCAGGGGCCGGCAGCATATACGAAATCATGATTTCATGCGAAGTAGCGGCTTTTGCTTTTCTGCCACTAGTTACCAAATCAAAGGCATAGCCTAGCCTCATACTGTTATTCTTCAGCATGCTCATTCCTATAAGCAACACTAGATCATCATTAGAGAGGGTTTTTCCGCCTTTGGTTACATCTCTTCGAGCTATGGATTGGCGCAGATTGAGCCCTCCCCAGTATTTGGAATTGAATGTAAACATAGGCCCAAACAGATAGGTCAGTTGTTTCATATCGGTTTGTACGATAGCGGTTGGCGTTATTTCAAGGCTGGGAGCAGGTTTAAACCTGTAGCCTCCGGTTATGAACATATGATTGTTCAATACCGAGCTGATGGAATCTGTACCATAACTAAATTTGTTTTTAGTGATGTGAGTCAACCCCACCCCACCGTAGTATTTTTGAGTTTCGTACCATAAGCCTCCTCCCAGGTCAAATTGAGTCTGATCGGCATTGTTATTGATGAGGCTTTGGTATATGGGGTCGGTGGGATCTACCACTCTATACGCATCTGTTCTGAGTTTATTGGTATAAATTCCTGTTTTTACTCCTATGCCTAATGTGCCTTGAGCTATTTTTACATGATATGCAAGCGAAGGTTGAAATTCGTATGAAACTATGGGGCCTCTGGTGTCATAAGTAAAGTAGCATCCTGCACCGGTGCGCCTGTTAAAGAAAGGCAGTCGAGAGTTTACACTTAATATGTGAGAGGCAGGCGCTCCATATTTATCCACAGCATTGTTAGTCCATCCTGCCCATTGAAGCCTGGATATAAGAGTGATTCTGGTCACTCCTTCTATGCCTGTGTAGCCCGGGCTGTTATAAAGGCCATTAAACATATAATGACTGTATTGCGCATCCTGCTGAGCAAAAACAAAATAGCTGTGAGTGCACAAAATGAAAACAATTTTAAGTATACGTGACATAACCGGCATGATTACTTGGTGAGGTTTACTTTTTTTATGTATAATTCTATAGCGCCTGCCATAGATGGCGCATTAGGCAAAGGTGCTTCTATATCCAGTATGAGCCCGGCTTCCAGCACCGCTTTTGCTGTGGTAGGTCCGAATGCTGCTATACGTGTTTTATTTTGTTTAAAATCGGGGAAATTAGTAAGCAATGATTGCACTCCCGAGGGACTGAAAAAAGCAATCATATCATATTTCATGTTAGCCAAATCGGAAAGATCGCTGGCTACAGTTTTGTATATGACTGCTTCCGAAAATTGAAATCCATTTTCTTTTAAAAACATAGGAAGTTCATCTTTCCTGATATTAGAACAGGGAAAAAGAAATTTCTCGTCCTTGTGTTTTTTTAAGATTTCCTCTAAATCTTTTGCCGTACGCTCTCCTACAAAAATTTTGCGCTTGCGTATAACAATGTATTTCTGCAAATAATTGGCTGTTTGATTTGTTACGCAAAAATACTTCATGTCGGCAGGCACTTCGATTTTGGCCTCGTTGCAGATTCTGAAAAAGCCATCTACCGCGTTTCGGCTTGTAAATATTACTGCCGTATGTGCCAGTATGTCTATCTTTTGCTTTTTAAATTCTTTTACATCCAGTGCTTCTACCTGAATAAAAGGCCTGAAGTCTATTTTTAACTTATATTTTTCTGCTAATACAGAATATGGAGACTTTTCATCAGTGGGTTTGGGTTGGGTAATTAAGATTGTGGAAACCTTAGTAAGCCTGCTATCTTTAACTTCTTTCTCTTTTGTCTTAACTTGGCTCATCTATTTACTAAACTTTAGTGTATAATCAACTTTTTACAAAAGCAAAAATTTTACCGAAAATATTATAGGCACTATTTCTGCGGCACAAATGTAAGAAAATAAATACAAATTTCTATCAGTTGACTCCCTGAAAATGTTTATTGACACCCTAATCGCTATGATTATGGTGCATATTACCCACAAAAAAGCTGACAACCTACCATTGTACCCCATTGAATATATCTGAGAAAAATACACCATTGCTGAAGCAACCCCCACTGCCAGTACCGTCAAATTGTGAGTGGAGTAAAACATTCTGTATTGCATTTGAAGTAAATCTTTCATTTGATACATAAATTTTACTAATGCCGTAAAAGACATTTTCCCCAGGTTCAGTACGGAGAAGAAGATGAAGCTCTCTGCAAATCTTGCGGAACTTTGTTCCGTTGAACTGAATGATTCGATAAGCCCATAGCCCGCACTTATAAATACAAACATCCATGCTAAGGGTATAAATTGGTGTAGACTATCTGTGTTTTCTGTTTTTCTGTCAACCTCACTTATCAAAGAAAAATGTACCGTCATTTGTTTTGAATACGCTGATTTTAAAAAAACATAATTTAAAATCCACATCAGGAAAAACACCATCAACATGTCGTTTCTCTTTTTGCGCATCATTACGGATGGAATTTTTTCCTCCTGAATCGAATAGCCGTTGGGGCTCATGCTTGTAATCCATACCTGCCGGTATGGTATTGTATTTTCAGCATTGTAAAAAGCTATCACATCCGACTCTTCCTGAGAAGCCGAGATGCTTAACAGCGATTTTATTGATAAGTGCACTGTATCGGTATCCTTTTTTTTATCATGGTTATTATATATCAACTTTCCATTTAAAAATACATTCAATCCTCGCTGGGCCAAAAAAGTTAACTGAAAAGATTCGTATGTTCTTAAGTCTGTGATGAGGTAAGCTGTCTTTTCGTGTGCGCAACGATATTTCGCCAAAGGAACATAAGTTTTGTAAGATGTGTCAAACCTGTACCACTCCGAGTGAAACGATTTAATCACCCTTACTTGGCCTGCCCATGCATTGTATGTGAGCATTACCAAAAGCAAGCCGTGCAAATGGTATGTTTTGCCGCTTTTCATGATGCAACATTTTGCTTTTGTCTTTTTACCTTTAGCTGGTGCACAAGTTCAATCACAACACTTAACACAACCCCATACAACACTACCCCAAGCACAGGCATAGTACCATACACATCTTTGGACAACAACATCAAAACTACTATGATCATATTTATGGTACACAACAGAGCTACAACGGCTATTTGCGAAAATCCTAGCCCTATCAACCTATGATGTATGTGATTTTTATCCGGAGAAAAAGGCGACTTTCCGTTTATGACCCTGAGAAAAAAAACCCTCAGCGTATCGGTGATAGGTATGATCAATATGGCCATTGCCATAGCCGGTGCATTGGCCGTAGGCTTCATTTCTATAAACTTCACGGACAATACCGAAAGTATGAACCCCATGAGCAACGAACCTGTGTCGCCCATAAAAATTATTGCCTTGCTCATGTTGTATCTCAAAAAACCCACTATACTTCCCAATAGTGAAAAGGCCACATATGAGTATACACTGTATTTTACCTCCTCACTAAAGGCAAAATATAAAGCAAATGTACTTGTAGCGATCGCCCCAATACTTCCGGCCAAACCATCCAACCCATCTATCAGGTTAAATGCGTTTGTTATACCAATGATTACAAAAAATGTAAACAAATAGCTTATACCCTGATCTAACTCTTCTATACCAAATACTCCATAAAAATTCGTGATATAGGTATCGCCCATAAACATGACTATTATGGTGGCCAGCACTTGAATAAAAAATTTTTTAAACGGCGACACTGCTTCTATGTCATCTTTCAATCCAATAAAGAATATGATGACACATCCTGCCAACAAATGCTGAACACTGTAATTCATATTTCCAAAAATGGTAATGGCCGATATAAACCCGGCAAAAATTGCCAATCCGCCAAGCCTTGGAGTTTTCATCTCATGCATCGTGCGCAGGTTCGGCTCGTCCAGCAATCGTTTCTTATGTGCCAAGTGAATGATAGCCGGTATGGCAAATATAGTAACCAAAAATGCCCACGACATGGGCAAAATATTTCGGAATATTGTATAATCCATCGGTACCTGCGGAAAGTTAATTTACAAATCTAACAAAATTGTACCTTACATTTTACTCAATGCCTGACATTATGCCTATTCTTAAATCTTTTGTTTAAATCATATCTGATATGCAACAGCATATAAATAAGACAGTGTATAAATAATTCGAACCATATCAAACATCAATTACTCTTAAATTACTTTGGCAGAGATTTTGTATTAATGAAATCAATGCATATGTTTTATTTACGTTTTGTATTTAAAACGTATGAATATTTTGAAAACAAATTTAAAATTTGTTGAGTAAAAATATAACTTAAACGATGCATTGTATGGTGCAATACAGGTATTTATCTATATGCATATGTACAATAGGGATTTTACTATTCAATTTTGTGAAAGCCCAAAATTACAATTACGATACGCTGAGTTTTAACCCTGCTCGTTTAAAAAATATTTTCAGGGAGAATGATGCTGAATGTACAAGTGTAGCAGTGCAAAACGATGGCAAATTACTGTTAGCTATTGATGATACCACAAGAAATTTTTGCATAGTGAGACTACTCCCCAATGGCAATCTTGATCCATCTTTTGGCATGGGGGGCATAGTATATATCAATTTTGATGGGACTGCTTCATTTACTATAGCAAAAGCTAACATTATCAAAGTCCTTCCTGAAGGAGGCATATTGATAGCAGGAGAAGTTCATGAAACTTGGCCAAATCAGGATTATTATTTTGGAGTAGCTAAACTGTCATTCAACGGAACGCCGGATGTTAACTTTTTAGGAACAGGAAAAATGCTTGTCAATTTAGGTCTCGTTCCAACTGAAAACGAGGAACCCATGGATATGATAATAGACGGAAACCTCATATATGTGGCAGGAAAAGTGGGTGGCAATATGGGAGTTTGTTGTTTAAATGCGATAAATGGTAGCCTTCATTCATCTTTTGATGGAGATGGTATTCGTATAATCTCTCCCACTGATTTTTCAGGAAGCTCACCTGCTGTTTGCAAATCGCTGCTACTTTTGAACGATATTTTATACCTGATAGGAGAATGTAACCTTGGGTCGGGCTACAACAAAAAAATAGCTGTTGCTGCTTTATATAAAACTGATGGCACAAGTTATACCTCATTTGCTAGTAACGGATACTTCTTCGGATCAACATTAGGCACTTATGATAATTTTACTGTGTCAGATGCCAAGCTTGACACCAAGGGACGTATAGCTATTACGGGTTTTAGAGGATCACCTTACAACACAAAAAATTTTGTTTATTATCTAAAAACTACAGGTATAGTAGAAGATTCAAGTATAATTACACTCACCAATCGTTTCAGAAATTTAAGCAAGTCAATACTTCCAGACTATTATGGTGCTGTTGTTTTTACAGATTCGTTGCTCTACAGAGTTGAAGGTTTAAAATGGTTTCCCAAGTTACAACTACCCTCACAACCTCCTAGATTTGTTCCTAAAAATTCTTTTGTTCATCAAAATAGGCTTTATTGCTATGGCTATTGTATGAGCAGCTTTATTAGGGTACCTGTAGTTTATCGGTTCACTATCTTGAAACAGCCGGATGTAGTGTTGAAAGGTCCGGATGTAGTGACCGAACTTTCCACTCACAGATATTCAATTGAAAATGTGAGAGGTTATTTCACCATATCGTGGACAGTCTCAGGACTCACAGGAATTCAAATAAGAAACACATTTTCCAATGTTGTTGAAATAGGTTTTCCGAAAGATATAGTGGGCAATATAACACTTACTTGCAATCTTGATTCGGCCAGTGTACGTGTGGCCACTATCAATAAAAAGATAAAAATATTGCCTTTACGTATTGTAGGGCCGACAAAAGTATACACAGGTTCTGTTCAGATGTATAGCACAAATGTCAACGATCCTTATCCGGAAAACTATCAATATAGTTGGTCTTACTCCGGTACGGGGACACTCCTGCAAGAAGAAGACATTTCAAATCCTTTACTCTACTTCAGTGATGTGGCCTCCTCCGGCACGTTGACTCTCACCATTACTCATGTAAGTTTACTAGAGAGCAAAACTTTATTTTTAAATATAGCTGTATCTGACTATAATCCAGTACCACGGTCTATATTAGGCAAACAAAATGTAGGAGAAAGGAGAATAGAATTTTACAGTATAATGCCCAAAGACGAGGGGTTGTTTTATCTTTGGAAATATCAACCCTATGCTAAAAATTTTACCGATACTGTAAACATTGCAATAAACAAAGGGAAAGAAATATCCGTATATTTCCCACACAATGCTCCTTCAGGCAGATTAAAATGTTACATTTTCAAAAGCGAGTTAAGTCTTGACCCCGAAATGGTAGAGCTATTATCAAGTAGCATAGACCTTAGCCCTATAGACAGTGTATTTTTGCCTATCAAAGTGATCAAAAGTAGAGACGATCTTTCTGCCTTATTAGAAGTTCCCGTTTGTGAAGCAGAACCAACCAGCTGTGAAGATGTATTCTTAAACGATGTTGAAATTATTTCTAAGAAAGTGAAAAAAATGAATTCTGGCTGTATGCCAGGCGGGTATTCTGATTTTGTAGGGATTGAATTAACCGATACACTTTATTTGGGCGAAGTATATAAAATAAAACTCAAGGCTGGTGGTCGTAAAAGCACTAATGCTTACTATGGTATTTGGCTGGATTATGATAATGACGGTAACTTTAACCAACCTCATGAAATGTTGGCCTTCTCAACTCTTCCCGATTCTATGCACGTAACAGACTATATCGTATTAAAGAATAAGAATGAATATAGCGGCAATGTAGCACGGTTACGGGTAAGAGTACAAGCAGATTCAGTATTTGATGCGTCAGAATTTTGTCCAAAACTCAATACTTTAAGCGAAACAGAAGACTTCATGGTTGTTCTCCTACAAAGAGAAAATTTAGATGTGCCTAATTTCATCACTCCTAACAACGATGGTAAGAATGACTTATTCGTCATACGTGGTATTGATCCTGAATTCAACAATGAATTGAAAGTATACAACCGTTTGGGAAATTTAGTATTCAGTGCTGCTAATTATGAGAACAATTGGAGCGGCACTGATATGAAAGGACAAGTCCTTGAGGCTGGTACATACTACTTTATTTTTACCAATGGAAAATCCAGCAAAAAAGGCTTTTTTGAAGTAAGAAGATAAATCCCAAAAAAGACACGTCTTCGCATTGGTTATCATTGATAACAAGATGCATAG
>JANWYS010000092.1 GCA_025054875.1 Cytophagaceae bacterium
GTTTTTAATCTAATTAATCTTTCAAAAAACAACTCACTTTACACACTTTTTGGGACAGTATCTTTTTGTGATGTAACCAAAACTTACATAAGAAATGGACTAGGATACAGATGAAACGACTGTTTGACAACACAGGCATTGCGAAGATTCTTGAAGAGTTGGGCTTGCCGGAAGGCCGAAGTAACAACCGAATAAATGCTGTGAGTATGGCAGAATCGTTTGGGTGATGATGGCCTACAATCTGATAGGATTGTATCGTCCGTTCTCAAAACAAACCTCTGACTATCAATAACTTTAAACACTTAGATTTAACTGCTTTCCAGTAGGAAGTTGATTAGTGAAACGAGGGAACAAAAAGGTACTAAAAATGTCCGTTCCATTCCAACGAAGGCGATGGTTTGACGGTTTGTTTTCAAATATTAAACCATCTCCATGGCCTTTAAGCCTTCGAATTTGAAACTCAACTGAAAAATCCGGGTTGAATACTACTAATGTCATTTAGGCCAAAAACTATTCCATTTATTGTGAAAAATTTTAAACAGCGAGCCATTTACTCAATGTTGCAATATCCGTATATTTAACATGACCTGAAGCATGTCTGAACTTATTCACTCCATACTGAAAAAATATTGGGGTTATGATAGTTTTCGCCCTCTTCAAGAGCCCATCATACAAGCGGTATTGGAACAAAAAGATGTATTAGCCCTCATGCCAACCGGCGGGGGGAAATCTATTTGCTTCCAAGTACCTGCCATGGCTTTGCATGGGTTGTGCATAGTGGTGACTCCTCTAATTGCACTGATGCAAGATCAGGTAAAAAACCTCAGAGAAAAAGGAATCGTAGCATATGCTTTGCACTCCGGCATGTCGTTTAGCGAAATGGATATTGTGCTCAATGCTTGTGTATTTGGGAAGGCAAAATTTCTATACCTCTCACCTGAACGACTGAAAACAGAACTTTTCAAAGAAAGATTACCTAGGATGAACGTATGTTTGCTTGCCGTAGATGAAGCACACTGTATATCGCAATGGGGATACGATTTCAGGCCTGCCTACTTAGAAATTGCCCACGCACGGCAACACATGAATACAACGCCAGTGATTGCGCTTACGGCAACAGCTACACCCAAAGTGGTAAGAGATATTCAGGAAAAACTACAATTCAAAAATGGAAAAGTATTTCAGAAATCTTTTGCCCGCAGCAATCTCTCTTACTCTTGCCTGCAAGTAGAAGATAAAGAAAAGAAGCTTTGTGAAATTTTGCGCAACGTGCCGGGTACTTCGGTAATATACGTACGCAGCCGGAAGAAAACTAAAGAAATAGCCGAATACTTGAATATAAACAATATAAAAGCAGATTATTATCATGCCGGTCTCAGCACTGAGGAACGCACTAAAAAGCAATCTTTCTGGATAGCCGGAAAAACACGCGTAATCGTGGCTACCAATGCTTTTGGTATGGGCATTGACAAGCCGGATGTACGCACGGTGATTCATTTAGATTTACCCGAATCTCTGGAAGCATATTATCAGGAAGCCGGCCGTGCCGGGCGCGATGAAAAAAAAGCTTACGCTGTAATCCTCTACAACTCATCTGATATAAAAACTCTGCATGAAAAAATTGAATATTCTTATCCTGAGAGTTCTTTCGTTCGCAAAGTATACCAATGCCTTGCTTCTTACTGCCGGCTGGCAGAGGGGACCGGAGAGGGTTGTACTTTCGACTTTGACGAACACAAGTTTACAGAAACCTATAAGTTGCCTAAAACACAAACATATTATTCCCTTAAAAGACTTCAGGCCGAAGGTTTCATATCGCTGAACGATGCATTTCATAACCCTTCTAAAATTTTTATATCGGCTCATTATGAAAATCTTTACAAATGGTATGTAGAAAATCCGGAATATGAACTGCTGGTAAAAACACTTTTAAGAATATATGGTGGAAATCTGTTTAGTGAATATGTTCCGGTACATGAAAAAAAAATCGCACAGTGTTCAAACCTTACAGAACAAGACGTTCAAAAAAAACTATATTACCTGACAAAAACCGGAATACTCAGTTACCTACCTAAGAAAGAAAACCCTCAAATCACTTTTTTAACTCCCCGTTATGATGCCGCAAAACTACCTCTAAACCAAAAAAAAATAAAAAGTTTATACGAGGCTGACAAAGAAAAGATAGAAGCCATGATTGCATACGTCACCTCCATCAATACATGCCGTACAACTAAAATTTTAGAATATTTCGGAGAAATTAAAAATGACCCATGCAATGTTTGTGACATCTGCCGTAAAAAAATAAAAGAACAAGACCTGCAAGCACAAGATGAGTATATTCAAAAACAAGTTTCTGCTATACTTCACCAAACCCCTCTCAAAATAAAGTGTTTGATGGAACGAATTATACACCGCGATAAAAATCAAACCATCAGAAGTATACGAAAAATGATTGACTTGGGGATTATTATATACAATAAAAAAGGAGAATTAATGTTGAACAAATTAGAATGATTTTCTTTTCATTATTTTTTTCATGACATCACAAGCTTATTAAATTTTGTTTACTTTTGTCGCTTTACATAACCTGTTAAAATCATGAGCGGGAACAATTCCGGAATATTTTATTTTATAGAATTAACTGTAAGATGGAAAAAAACCTTGTTCGCCGTGCTGGTCATATCGCTGTCGGGCAGTGTAATCACGGCTTTTTTGCTACCGGTATACTATAAATCCGTAAGCACATTTTACCCCTACAGTCCAAAGGCTTACGATCCGCGATATTTCTTTGCAAGTAGCGGCAACATTGAGCTTTTCGGTACCGGAGATGATGCCGATCGTGTAGTGAGTATCGGCAACTCAAGTGAATTAGCAAACTACATTATTGAAAAGTATAATCTCATAGACCGATATGATATAGACCGCAACAACCCTTACTACTACATAAATGTAACCAAAAAATTCAGAAAAAATTATTCCATTAAAGAAGACATGAGAAGCGCTATCATAGTTACAGTATACGACCAAAACCCCGACACGGCCGCTCTCATTGCAAATGATATTGTTAACTATATAGATTCGCTTAACCGCAAGCCCGTTATTGAAGCAAACAGAGACCTTTTAATCAAATATAAAAAAGACCTCGAGTTACGCTACCGCACCATGGATTCTATAGTGAAAAAATCTTCAAAAAACTCTCCCGGTGGTCAAAACGGCTTAAATCAAATAATGAGTACTGACATAATGCGTACATATAACAATCTGAAAGAAGTGGAAACCCGCATGGCTGTGTTAAATGAAAATTTCAAAACCTTATATGTGATAGATAGAGCTGCCCCTGTCATAAAAAAAGCAAAACCCGTACGATGGCTCATTGTGACCTTATCTACAAGCGGTGCACTGCTGCTCACTTTTATATGTATAGTGCTCATAGATCAGTATAACCAGGTATACAAAAGAAGCGATAAACATTTTTTCAAAGCCTGATTTGCGGATGTACTCAATATCACATAGTAAACTTCCCGGGGGTTGTCATTTCCTCCACAAGCGCCAATGCAACTACCCTCTTTTTATACCGGAAAATAATCTCATTTCATGCTTGAGAAAGTTGGTTGGTTTCAGAATATCAGTTCTTGTACCTTGGTCGAACCATCAGAAAATATAGCTTACAAGCTATTCATCTGCAATGGTTTCAGTTGCTATACATGTTCATTTTTTTCTGCGTAAAACGAGTTAAAGCCTACGCCTTTTATATGCACGATATCTCCATGTATTGGTAGGAAGCAACAAATGATCTCTGCGGTGAAAAACGTAATACGCTCCAAGTTGTAAAGCCAGGCTCACCTGATGAGCGCCGCCTGCGTCAAACACCTGATATCCATTATACGTAACGCCACGTCTTTCTACGTTATTTAGTCCCCAATCTAACTTAACCCCATAAAACAAATCGAAATGCTTGCTTATAGCATGCTCAAGGCACCAACCCAACACTAGATCTACGGAATATTTCTTGTAGAAGATATTTGGCCTTGTCGGCGGAAGATCAAAATAATTATTTTCGTCATAAACCACCAATCCTCCATCGTACTTGAGCAGATAGCCAAATTGTGCGCCGGCAAACCATGCGGAGGTTACATATTTGTGTATCAGACCTGAACGCCGGAGTAATACAGGAAATTCCAGGTAATCGAAACGTTTTTTACCGCGATGTATATGTCTCTCATCGGCAATCTTATAATTAAACACATAGGTTTGGTTATGTGCGGTATAATGTACTCCTGTTTGAATACCCCAAGGCGACTTGCGCGAATCGGCCACAAACTGTATGCCCGCACCCCATGTAGGAGTGGGTAAATTTTTTTTATTTACCAGATCCTTCTTAAAAGGTACAATACCCGGAAGCATAGATATTTGAGGAAATGCCGTGACTCCCAATTTTATCTGCGCTTGTAAAGATTGAGTACAAAACAACACCAGCAACTGAAAAAGTAGTAATAGCCAATTACGTATAGGTTTCATAAAGTTAATGAATACAAACAGGACGGGAAAATTAATTGAAAAAACCATGCCATATCATAGTGAAGGATGTAAATCGTATAAAATAAATTAGAAATGTTATTCAGAGTTTTAAAATTTTAAATTCTACTCTTCGGTTCATTTTTCGGGTCTCTTCTTTTGAATTATCGTACAAGGGTTTTTCACCTCCATATCCCCGACTTATCAATCGTGAGGCTTTTATGTTTCCTTTTTGAATAATATAGTTTCTTACTGTATTAGCACGCTCTTGAGAGAGTTTGAGATTGTCCGCAGGGTTGCCTACATTATCAGTATGCCCTGCAATTTCAATTTCCATGCCAGGGTTTTCCTGCAAAAGCTTTATAACGTTGTCTAATTCTGCATATGAAGAATCTATGAGTTGTGTGGTGCTTTTTACAAACAATACATTTTTTAATACCACAGATTTACCAAGCTCTATTTTATTCAGCAGTATTTTCTTTTCTCCTGCCGCAATATCTGCCGCATCCAAAGCAGACGAATAGGGAATGTATCCGCTGAGAGAAGCTGCTATGGAATAACTTTTGGTTTTATTGAGGGTAACTTGAAAGTTTCCGGCTGCATTGCAGCCACCGGTTATTTTATCAGAATTATTCTGTGTGTTTTTAATCTCTATTTTGGCTGCCAATGGATTTGAAGTAGCAGCATCCAGGCATGTCACTTTTAAGGAGTAAGTATTTTCTGTAACATTTTTTTTGTTGACTATGGGCAGGTCATAGTTTTCAGGTTTTTTATTCTTTGCTGCTTCATCGTTTGGGCATTTGTTGGGTTGATTAGTCTTAAATGTGAACTCCCAAATACCAAACACAGAATGGTCTTTATCATAACCCCATATACCTCTCAGTTTACTTCCCTCTTCATTGATGACTAGAGTAGCCCAGCCTTTGCGTGCGCCGGCTGCGGTTTCGTCCCATTCAAATTCAAATACACGACGCGTAACTTTTCCTGAAAACAATATTCCGTTATTAAACTTGTAGCATCCATAGTAATATCCGTGTTCGTTCTTTTTCAGAGATACCCAATCCCAGTTAGAATCCCACACGCCCTCGATGGGCAGACTGTTCAGATCATAATTGTTAAACACACCCCAGGCTTCCATTTCCATGAGTTGAGTATACTGTTGATTTCCATAGTTTGATAACAGAGTGATACGCACCCAGCGTGCCGGAGCAGAATTTATTTTGAAGTAATTTTTTTCTTTCCATTCTTCCAGTTTGAATGTCCCTACGGTTGAATATCCGGAGAAAGAAGATGTGGTAGAAAATTCCACTTTGACCTCTTTAACACATACACCCGGTGTGTTTTTCGGACAATTGTTATTGAATCCTAATTCTGATATGTTATACATTTCAGATAGTTCAAACACAAAAACCATTGGCAACGCAGTGAAGGGCGCTGACGACCACCCTCTACGCCCGTTTTCATCTATGAGTGCTTCAGCCATCCAATCGGATATAAATGCATTGCTGTTGCTTGGCGCTACCGAAGCGGGTTTTGACAACAACTTACTGCCATTACGCAAAGCCAATGCATTGATTTTTATGAGCTGAGCATATGTCTGTGTCAAAGTAAAAAAAACAATAAACAGGGTTAGGTGTATTTTTTTGAACATAGTTCTTTGCCTTTTAGTATGTTGTTATTCTTTTAACAAATCCAGCAAATATTTTCCATATCCGCTTTTCATGAGGGGTAGAGCCAATTTTTCCAATTGAGACTTATCAATATATTTCATCCTGTAAGCAACCTCTTCAATGCAGCCTATCTTCAGGCCCTGGCGTTCTTCAATGACTTGAACGAACTGGCCGGCTTGCATCAAAGAGGAAAACGTGCCTGTATCAAGCCATGCCGTGCCACGGTCTAAAACTCTTACTTTAAGCTTACCACGCTTTAAGTATTCCTTGTTTACATCGGTTATTTCATATTCACCTCTTGCACTTGGCTCGATTTGTTTGGCAATTTCTACTACTTCATTGTTATAAAAATATATTCCCGGCACAGCATAGTTTGATTTGGGTTGCTTGGGCTTCTCTTCTATGGAAATTACATTCATATCTTTATCAAATTCTACCACCCCATAGCGCTCGGGATCTTGTACGTGATAGGCAAATACAATGCCTCCTTCAGGAGATGTGGATTCTTGCAGCAGCTTGCTGAGACGGGAGGCATAAAATATATTGTCACCAAGGATAAGAGCACAGGAATCGTCGCCTATAAATTTTTCGCCAATCACAAAAGCTTGTGCAAGGCCATTAGGTACAGGTTGCTCTGCATATTCGAAACGGCAACCCAAACTACTGCCATCACCAAGTAGTTTTCTGAAATTTGGCAAATCGTGGGGGGTAGAAATAATGAGTATGTCTCTGATTCCGGCAAGCATAAGGCAAGATAAGGGGTAATAAATCATGGGTTTATCATAAACCGGCATGAGCTGCTTGCTTACTGCCAACGTGAGCGGATGAAGACGAGTGCCGGAACCCCCAGCTAAAATGATACCTTTCATACTTGCCTTGAGTTTGAAGCAATATTAATCATTTTAACTCAAAACTTTAATAAGGGCATAGTCGTTGGAATTTCGTGAATGGGTCAAAAGACTTATCCATTGTCAAAATCTGATGACTTCATAACTTTCTTTAACCACTTTACTCTTTTTCGAAAAGAAATTTTCAGGTAAACACATGATTAAAATAAAAACTAAAAATTAATCCTGTACTTTTGTCAAAGTACTTAAATATGTAACCTGTGGAAAACAACAAAAACATAAAAAAAATTTTCCTTCATGATGTACATCTGTCATTGAATGCCCGAATGATTCCCTTCGCGGGATTTTACATGCCTGTACGCTATACATCCGATATGGAGGAACATATTACGGTTCGCACGTCAGTGGGTGTGTTTGATGTATCACACATGGGCGAGTTTGTGATAGAAGGCCCGCAAGCTATTGCATTGCTGCAAAAAATTACTACTAATGATGTATCCCGGCTTACCATAGGAAAAGCACAGTACTCCTGTATGACCAATGCTCGTGGAGGCATAATAGATGATATTGTTTTATACAGGACATCTGAGCACTCCTATATGATGGTAGTAAATGCTTCAAACATAGATAAAGATTGGAATTGGATTCAAATGCATAATACCGAAGGAGCCACATTGAAAAATATTTCCGATAGTATTTGCTTATTTGCTGTCCAAGGACCTAATGCAAAGCACTGTATGCAAAAACTTATTAAAGAAAATTTAGATCAAATATCCTACTACTCATTCATACAAACAGAGCTGGCAGGCGTTCCTGATATATTGCTATCCAACACGGGTTACACCGGTTCAGGAGGGTATGAAGTATATGTGAGCAACGAAAACGCACTCTATATATGGCAGGCCATAATGAACGCAGGCTCAGAATACGGAATAAAGCCCATCGGACTCGGTGCACGTGATACTCTACGCTTAGAGATGGGATATTGTCTTTATGGAAATGATATTGACGAAACCACGACGCCCATAGAAGCCGGCTTAGGATGGATAACAAAACTAAACAAAAGCTTCATTGGCCATGAAGTTTGTATCGAACAAAAAAACAACGGTGTATCCAAAAAGCTCTGTGGATTTGTCATGGCCGAACGTGGTATTCCGCGCAGCGGCTATAAGATAATGAATAGGGATGCTCAGCAAATCGGTATTGTAACTTCCGGCACACAATCTCCATCCCTTGCCAAAGGTATTGGCATGGGTTACATAAACACAGAACATGCTATTCCTGATAAGGATATATACATACAAATACGGGATGTGTTAATAAAGGCCTTTGTAGTAAAGCCTCCGTTTTATAAAAAATAAAAAAAGCGTACCTTGCAACCTATATCCTTGCCATATCACTTTTAATCAAGCGCTTTATGCACATGAGAGAAGTCAAAACCATAGAAGTATGTACCTCGCCCGAACTGGTGCCTTTTTATGGCGTAGAGGGAAAAGTAGTAGTGGTAGTTGATATACTGAGAGCAACTTCCTGTATGACTACTGCATTGGCCTTCGGAATGAAAAGTATAATACCTGTGGCTACCATTGAAGAATGCCGCGCTTATAAAGAGAAAGGCTACCTGGCTGCTGCCGAGCGTGACGGCAAAACAGTAGAGGGTTTTGACTTTGGTAACTCTCCTTACACCTACATGGATTCATCTTTCAAAGGAAAAAAATTAGCCGTGACTACTACCAACGGTACTTTGGCAATCACTAAGTCTAAAAATGCTCATAAGGTCATCATTGGTTCTTTCCTCAACCTTAGCAGTGTGACTAACTATCTGATGCAGCAAGACCGCGATGTGCTTATTGTATGCTCAGGTTGGAAAGGCAAACTTAATCTTGAAGACACCGTATTTGCCGGAGCCATCATAGATATTGTAAAAGATACATTCAACACCGATAACGATTCTGCCATCGCTGCTTATGCACTATACGATCTGGTAAGAAAAGACATCAAAGGCTTTCTGAAAAAAGCTTCACATGTAAAAAGGCTGAAAGGCCTCAACATCAAACGAGATATCATCTATTGCCTCCAGGTTGATTTATATAACGTATTGCCCGAATTACAAGGTGATGAGTTGGTAGCTATGCCGACTCAAACCACACACAACACCATTCTGAGAAAAGTAGCTTCAGGGGTGTAGCCTATCCGCCTGAAGCCTTTCGTAACTTTTTTAGCTCATATATTCCAGACAACATTTTTCCGGAAACTTTATTCAACTATTGTCTTTTCAACGTGCAGTCCTTTTTCAGTCAATACTTTCAAGAGATATACTCCTGGCTCCATGTCGGGCAATTTATATTGATCTTCAGAAGACGACTTCAGCAATTCAGTCTCAGCATTATTATACACATCGCAAAGCGATACACGCAGTATGGCAGAAGCTGTTTTCTCATGTATTACACTACGTGCAGGGTTGGGGTAAATAATTGGTTTTTCAATGGCCTCTGCCTGAGAGGTAACAATCCGTGAAAACTTTTCTGTTCCATCCTTATCTACAATTCTCAATCTGTAATATTCTGTTATCTGCGAGGTAGCAGCCACTTCAAAAGAATAGCTTTGCAAGTGGTCAGAAAAGCCTGCGGCAGCCACAATGCCAATCGTATAAAAGTTAACACCATCTGTTGATCTTTCAATTTCGAATCTTTCGCTATTATGCTCTGTGGCGGTTTGCCAACTTATGAAAGCTTTGTTATTATGTTTTTTTACGTCAAAAGATATTAGCTCTACCGGCAAAAACGGATCGTTAAACCCAAAACTACCGGTAGCCGCTGCGGTGGAAGTAGATCCGGGTACCGTGCAAGGCAGACTAGCACAATCTTTATAAAAAGCCGATGGGTTGGAAGAGCAGCCTTGATATTCTAAAGTGTTTTTTGATGGCCCCCAATTGTCTCCCGTCCACACACATCTGATGTTCGTAGTAGCAGGGTTATTGCTCACAGGAGTTATGTTGTGGCAAAAGGTATATATGAGGCAACTGTTGGGAGTTCCCGTGAAATCACCTTTGCCTTTTCCTGCTGCATCAATGAAGTTCCAGGTGATTACGTTTCCGGATTGCGTAGCCACCCATGTGCCGGCATTGTAAAAACCGGGCATAGTAGCTACTGCAGGAGAAGGATTCGTAATGTCCGAATCAAAAGTAAATCGGAATTGCTTCACGCCTTCACTACCCGTGAGGTTTCGCATCATAGTGCGGCTGCATACAACTCCCGGAGTTCCCAGAGAGGGGTATACCAATGGGAAGGGCATATTCATGCCGTTGTAAGTAATGTGCAGATCCGGCTTGAAAGAACCTGTAATACATCCGGCCATAGTCTGTAATGTTCCTTTTACAAAGGTTACCGAATTTATTTTTGTTATGGCTCCAAACGTGATATCATACGTTACATCGGTAGTGTTACTATGGTCTATCCAAAAATAAAGCGGCCCTGTAAAATAGCCGACATAAATATTAAAGTTATTTGTAGCCGGCGCTGCATGTGCAGTGTATAGCGAAGTATAATAACCATTACAAATGTTTCCAGTACCATATAGCCTTAAACTGGCGGATGCGTTTTTTATAGTAACCAATATATGTTGCGTTCCCGTAGGCACATTTAACTTATACACAACATCATTTCCCGGAGAGTTCTGCGGTGTGCAACCCGCACACGACCGCCAACCGGTTACATCGTTGGTGTAGCCCGCAGTAGTTTCACCAACAAAGGCTGTCTCGGGGCAAATGGTTATTTCTTTAGGAGCAGAACAATTGTCGCCTTGAGATTTTGCGCTAATGGAGAGAATAATTACGATAGAGGTAAATAAAAACTTTTTCATGCAGGTTTTGATTTTACATCATAGATGCAAACCTTTATCATTTTGTTGCCACACATAAACCCGCGGATTTTTCAGTTGAGGTTAAGTTTGAAGGCT
>JANWYS010000093.1 GCA_025054875.1 Cytophagaceae bacterium
AAGGGGTAACACATTTGTCCGTGTATTCGTAGTCCATTTCTTATGTAAGTTTTGGTTACATCACAAAAAAAGAAATCCCTTTCGAAAAATCCTTGAAAATTCGATATTGAAGCGAAAAATCAGTGTGAAATTGTATATTCAACTGAAAAATCCGGGTTTAAAAAGAATCAACATACATAGCTACCATTTTGGTTTTATTGATAAGTAAGAAACCCTGTTTTTGAGATTAGCGGGCAAGGTAAACCCCCATCACGCATTAGCGGGAAAGAATAATGGGTAGTATCTTTGTAATCGAAATTTTTAGATGCAAGTTGTCACAAGATTTCATCAGATGACACCGTTGAATCCCGATTTTCAACCATGCTTCAAAACTTCAATATAAGTTGAAAAGCCGATATGATGAGTAACGCTTCAACCAGCAAAACAAATGTTTTTCGGTTCAGTGTACTTACAATTTTTTTTCCTGCCCAACTACCGAAGATCATAGCTATTCCTGCAAATACGCCCAACAATAGTTCAGGAAGTTGAATGAGAGAATATCGTTTATACACCACAATTTTCACCAAATGCATTACGAGTGCAGTAAAAGCTTCACTGGCAATATACGCTGCAGGTGTAAGGTTTAACCCAAGAAAAAATGCTGCTCCTAAAGGCCCGGCACTGCCTGCTAACCCTGACAAAAACCCCGTAATCATGCCCGCTGCCAGCATCCCTTTCTCTCCCAATGCTATAGACTTGATGTTGGTTCTTCGATATACGACAATAAGAATCAGAAGTATTCCTACTCCAAACTTAATGTTATCTCCATCTACTCTTGTGAACCCATAACTACCCGCAATAGCTAAGGGAATCGCTGTAAGCAAGAAATATGTTATCGGCTTCCATTGCAATTGTCTTCTTCCAAACCAAACGCGTGAGGCGTTTCCAAAGACTTGAGCGATGGTCAAAACGGGTATGGCCGCTTTTATACCTACTGTGTTGGCTAATATTGGTATCAGCAATAATGCGCCTCCAAAGCCGGCTATTGCAGATAATGTAGCTGCCAGAAAACTGGCCAGGAACAACAAGGCTAATGATTCTGTTTCCATTCAGATTAACGGGGCGTAAATAGAATAACTAAAGCTCCGGCAATACACATCAGAGCACCTGTTATATCCCATTGGTCAGGTACACGATGTTCGACAAAGTAGAGCCACATCAGTGAAGCTGCTATGTAAATGCCTCCATAGATAGCGTAAGCTCTCCCCGCAAATTCTGCATGCACTTTCGTCAACAAAAAAGCAAAAAACAATAGTGAAAATATTCCCGGCAACAACCAATACCATGGTTTGTTTTGTCTGAAATAATTCCAGAAAGCAAAGCATCCGAATATCTCAAAGAAAGCTGCCCAGAAATAAATCAAAAGGTCTCTCATAAACTCATGAATTAATGTTTTAAAAGCTTCTGTTATATGTATTTTATGAAACTAAATTTTATGGAATATTGCATGTTAACGCTTACGTGTGCGTGTATATCCTACCGAAAACATTATGGATTTATTGTAGATTTTGATAGGATTGGTTTTAGTGTCATCGTTTGTAAAGCTGTTGGCGTACTGAAAAATATCAGCCAAACCATGTAAGTATTTCACCCCAATCAACAAACCAAAAGAAAATTGATATTCAACTCCGGCATGCAACCCATAGTCAAATTTTTGCAAATATTTATTTTCATCTTCGCCTTCTCTGTTTTCCGGGGTTCCAAAAATACTCCGATCGTTGAAATAATCGCCATTTTCATTTTTTCGTTGTATGCAGGCATTGGCAAGTATGCTCAAGTATGGCCCGCCATAGAACTGCAATCCTTTAAAATGTAAAGAAGGGCTTACCGGAAATAAATCCAGATAAAGTGTTTTAAACTTTGAAGAGTACTCACCATGTATGCTATCGTTTAGTGTGACCAATGCCCCACGCGTGGAAAAAAGCAATTCATGTTTTAGCCAAAAGTATTTGTTCCATTGTGTATTGATCAGCAATCCCGCATGAATAGAGAGTAATGATTGTGTATTTGGAGTGGCAAAAATGTAATCTATTTCACTACCATATATATTGTTTTGATTAATTCCTGCTTTTAAACCATAAGACAGCATGCCGGCCAGGGAGTGGTATTTACGAAATTCTTTTTCGTAGGGCATAGTATCTTTGCCTGATGCAGGGCTAACTGTAGCTGATGTTTCATTCCCGGTTTGTGCCAAAGCATTCATGAGTGCCAGGTATAGAAATATCGTCATTATGTTCTTCATAAGTTTATTTTCAGTTTCGTTTTATTTCATCAAATAAGGTTGTATACGTTTTTTATTTTATTAGAAATTAATATCCCAAATACCTGCAGACCGCTCTAACTCAACAAGTGAAGCCGCATAATTATATAAGGTTTGATAGTAGGATTGTTGTATTTCATTGTATGTGCGCTGTGCATTAAGCACTTCGAGTAATGAAGTTTCACCACGTTGATAGCTGTATATTTTTCCTTCTAATACAGCTTTAGCCTCAGTAAGCAGGCCATTGTTGAATTGTCGCACTTGTTTTTGCAGTGCCAGATAGTTGAAGTAACTTTGAGTAACTTCATTTTGAATTTCTATTTCGATTTGGTTGTATTGAGCTTCAGCTTGCAGGTTAGAGTAATATGCGGCTTTGAGTTCTCCCGGACGATTGTTGGAAAATTTCAACGGAATAGAAACACCTATGCCAACAGTAGTAAATGAAGGTGTGGGAGCTATCACGTTTCTTACGTACGATACATAATTCACACCACCCGTCACTCCTAAATCAATAACGCGATTGGCTTTAGCTAACTTTAACAGATTTTTTGAAACGTTTTTGTTTTGCAAAGCTGCCAGCAAGTCTGCTCGATTGTTTTGTGCAGTAGTGATGAGTTCCGACAGATTGAATGTTCTGTCGAAAGCATTAAAATTACCTTGCGTAATAAACAATGTGTCAGATTGTTTTTTTCCGATAAGTGCGAATAAGTTAGCCAGAGCCATTTTCCATTCAGCTTCTGCCTGAAACACATCGTTCAGCATGCTGCCGGCCTCCAATTTACTTTGACGGGCATCTATTTCGGTTATCGCACCAATTTTAAAGCGTATACTGTCGCTTTGTGCAAGTCGGTTCATAGTTTGATAGGAGTTTAGTTGCACATCGAGCAATAATTTATTCAACATAGCTTGTAAGTAACTCAGAGTAGCATCGGCACGCAAGTTTCGGAAATAATCCTGCAACAAATGTTTGGTGAGTTCATATTCACTTTTGGCCAAATCTACTCGTGCTTTACGCTTTTTGCCCAGTTCTAATGTCCAACCGATTTCACTGCTAAAGCCATATCCCATGTTGAGCCTTCTTTGCCCGTTATCAAACCAACCTAATGTCAATTCCGGATCAGGAAAAATCCCTGCAGCTATGAGATTTGCTTCGGCAATATTCAGGTTAAATTTTTCCGCTGCATAACCGTAGTTATACTTTCCGACAAAAGCGATAAAATCTTTGTAAGGCATGGGTTGCTTCACAAACGATGTATCTATGGCAACACTTTGCGCAAAGCTGTTATTGAATAATAATGATGAGCAAATCATTGCCGGCCATATCATCAAAAAGTTTTTCATCTGTTAATTTTCATTTAAGGTTTTTACATATAAACAATTATTTTAGATTTAGATACGTCATTTTGATTTAATTCTTGTCAAATTTTTTCTCCATCAGATAATATAAAGCGGGCAGCGCATAGAGCGTGAGTAGTGTAGAAAACATGAGCCCATACACTATTACTGTTGCCAAAGGCCTTTGAACATCACTACCAATGCCGGTAGCTAAAGATGCAGGCAGCAAACCTAACACAGCCACAGTGGCTGTCATTAACACCGGTCGGAAACGGTCTCGTGCACCCTTGGTAACAGCAGCTAATAAATCCATTCCTTGTTTTCGTAAGGAGTTGATGTGAGAGATCATGATTACACCGTTTTGTATAGCCACGCCAAACAATGCTATAAATCCAACGGCAGAAGAAACATTGAGTGTCATTCCGCGAACATTCAACGCTAACATTCCGCCGAATAATGCCAGGGGTACGATGGACATGAGCAATCCGGCTTGACGGAATTTTCCAAATGCGCCATATAACAATACAAACATGATGGATAATGCCATGGGTACAATCACTGCCAGATGTGCGTAGGCGCGATTTTGATTTTCGAATTGTCCACCCCATTTTATTTTATAGAGGTTATGGTCGTATTTCACCTGTTCTTCTATTTTTGCTTGTGCCTCTTTTAAAAACGAAGTAAGGTCATTTCCGCGCAAATTCAACCGTACAGTGAGATGCCGTTTGTTTTGCTCACGTGCAATGATACTCTCTCCGGTATTGAGTTTTATGTCGCAGACTTGCGACAATGGAATCTTAGCTCCTTCGGAATTGGTGAGCATCAGGTTACCGATTTTTTCGGGAGTATTTCTGCTTTCCTCTGCATAGCGGCAGATGATGTCGTAAGATTTTACGCCAACAAATATTTGTGAAACGGCTTTTCCACCCAACGCTACTTCTATCAGTTCGGACACATCTTCAACATTCAATCCGTATTGAGCAATTTTATGTCTGTCTGCAATGATCTGAATTTGTGGCAAGGGCGGTTCCTGGTCTATGGCAAGATCTACTGCGCCTTTTACCGTGCGGAGAGTTTTCAAAACTTCTTCTGCAATTCTTCTTGTTTCTTTGAAATCATCACCATAAATCTTTACAACGAGTTCGCTATGAGCGCCGGCAATTTTATCCATCACTCCGTCAATCATAGGTTGGCTAAAGGCAATATTATAACCGGGCATTTTTTTGTAAACGGCATCCATTTCTTCAATCAGGTCAGCTTTTGTTTTTCCTCTTTTCCACTGACTGTAAGGTTTTAAGCCGACACTGCATTCGAAGTGTGAAGGTGTCCAGGCATCTGTGCCGTCATCATTACGTCCGGCTTGCACCATCACATAAGTAACTTCGTCAAACTGTAAAGTCACCCTTCGTAATTCGTTACTCATTTCTTTTGATTTTTCCAATGTTATCCCGGGTGGCAATGAAACCTGCAGCCATATGGAGCCCTCATCTAATGGCGGCAGAAAATCTTTACCTACTGTGATTGTAAGAATGATTGCCGATACCAACACCGCCGTCAGCGGTATAAATACGCGCTTGGGAGATTTCAGTATGTTTTGTATGTGTGAATGATAGAATTCAGTAATTTTTTCTAACCATTTATTGTGATATACTTTTTGAGGTTTACGGTATATGAAATACGCCATTCCGGGAATCAGAAATAATGCAACCAACAATGCACCAAACAAAGCATAACCTACCGTGAAAGCCATTGGAGTGAATAACTTTTTCTCCACTCGCTCAAAAGCGAATAGTGGAAGATATGCGGTAATAATAATGATGGTAGCAAAAAATATAGGACGAGCCACATCCTTCACCAATTGAGCAACGGAAGTTTCGTTCAATTCGAGCTCAGGGTGTTCTTCTCGTTTTTTCAGTATGCTTTCCATCATCACAATGGCGCCATCCACAATGATGCCGAAATCAATAGCGCCAAGCGATAGAAGATTAGCAGGAATATTAGTGAAATGCATCAGAATGAAAGCCACTAACAATGATATGGGTATGGTAATTGCAACCAGCATAGCGCCACGCCAACTTCCCAGAAAAACTATGAGAACAATTACAACCAGCGTTATTCCCTCCAGCAAGGTTTTGGATACGGTGTGGAGTGTGGTTTCTACCAGATTGGTTCTATCCAGGAATGGATGAATTTTCACTCCTTCGGGTAGTATGGAATTGTTGAGTTCTTCTATAGCTTCTCTAACGCCTTTCAATACTACGGATGGATTCTGATGTTTCAACAATAACACAATTCCCTCAATGTTGTCTTCATAATCTACTCCACGTTTGTCGCTATAGCCTAGAGCTCCTTTGCGCTCAAGGTTTCCGTATTTTATTTTTCCAATGTCGTTCAGATAAATGGGTACACCGTTTACGGATTTAACTACAATCCGACCTATGTCGTCTAGCGTTTTTACGAGTCCGATACCACGAACTACATAGGCCTGATCTCCTCTGTTTACGACGCTGCCTCCCGAGTTAGCATTATTTTTTTCAATAGTCTCTACTACTTCGCTGAGAGCTATATTGTATTGTTCCAGTTTGCGCGGATCAAGTTCCACCTGATATTGAGTGGTAATTCCACCGAAGTTGGTAACGTCTGCAACACCCGGTACCTGCTTGATGCGGGGTATGATGACGAAGTTTTGCAGGTCTGTAATTTCGCGCAGATCGTGAGTTTTGCTTTCGATTATGTAACGAAAAATTTCTCCGGTTGGTGAAGTGAGCGGGTCTAATCCTGGTGTAGCACCATAAGGAAGCTCTAAATCGGCTAGCCTTTCCTGAATGCGTGTTCTTGCCCAATAGTCGTCAACGCCATCCTGAAACACAATGGTAACCATAGACAAACCAAAAGTGCTTTTACTACGCATCACATGCATACCCGGTAAACCATTTATGGCTCGTTCAATAGGGATGGTGATTTGCTGTTCTACTTCTTCAGCTGCCAATCCGGGTACTTGTGTTACTACTTGTGACGTCACGTCACCAATGTCCGGGTATGCCTCAATGGAGAGACGTGTCCACGAGTAATATCCAAACAGGCACAAAAGCACAAACATGGCTGCAATAAGCCAACGTTTGGCGATGGTGGTTTCAAATAGATTCGTTTTCATTTATTTATAATGTTAATGTGTTTTGAATTTCACTTCGATACAGTGATTAAACTTTAATCTTGATTGAGTGAACCATTTCCTCATGTTTAGCTTTGTATGTGCCTCCCGGATAGTTGTTCCGAAGCAATTATCCGGGCTCAGTAATCGTATACTGTTTATAGTTTTTTTGTCGTTCATGGAAAACTCAAACAATTCAAATTCTTTTGAATCAAAATCAAAACATCTATTTTTCATCGGATTTTTTTTTGATAAAATTTTTTTCATATTCTATGCATCATTGGTTATCATGAAAGCTTATTTTGCTTCAAGCAGGTAAAATGCTCCTTCGCTGATGATTGTTTCTCCCGGGTTGAGGCCGCTCAGGATTTGTATGCGCTCATTATGGTTTACCCCGGTTTCTACAAATCTCCGTACATAAACTCCTTTTTTGTGTTGAACAAATATGTAACTTTTGTCATTGTATTGTAGTACCGATTTAGCAGGCACGAACAAGGTTTTTTCGGGTGCATCAATGAATTTTACCGTCACATACATGCCCGGCTTGAGAGCATGATCCTTATTGTCACATTCAATCAGCACACGAATGCTTCGGGTAGCTTCATCCACTAATGCATCTATGTGATAGACTTTGCCGATAATTTTTCTGCCCGGATATGCAGCTACCATTATTTCTGCACCATCCAGTTCGTGTATGAAACGTATGTCTTTTTCTTTCACCATGCCTACGACCCACACTTTGTTTAGTTCGGCAATCTTAGCGTGCGGAGGGTCGTCGGCTTTAATGTAATGGCCGTTTACAACTTCGTTTTCTACCACTTCTCCGGCAATGGGAGACGTGATTACCAAGGGTTGTCCGAAGACCAATGTGTTTACATCCACTCCAAAAATCTTTAGCGAAGCCACAGCATTCTGATATTCTTTTTCTTTGACCTGATAGTTGGTTTCGGCTTCTTCCAAATCTCTCTCTGCACCAACACCATTTGATTTTAAATCTTGCTGACGCTTTAGAGTCAGCCTTGCAGATTCCAATTCAGATTTTGCCTGGAAGAAAATTTTTTGTGCTTCCATAAAATCGGGAGACACCATTTCAAAAAGTGGTGTGCCGGGCTGTGTTTTCATGCCTAGTTTCAAATATACTTTAGTGACCCTTCCGGAAAATGGCGGAGCTATTTCTGCGTATAGATATGGGATGGCTTTTACTGTGCCTGCAGTGATCATCTCTCTTCTAAAATCTTCCTCTAAGATGATTTTTGTTTTTATTTTTTCTGTAACTACGCTGTTTTCCGGCACATAGACAGTATCTCCTTGAATGGTGAAATTTTCGTTGCTCTCATCAGAAGAAGAGTTTTTGCATGATGAGAGCATGAGAGCGACAGAAAGCACTAAAATTGCGGCTGAACATTTTTTTATGGTTTTCATTTTTTTTGATTTTTATAAGTTAAAAAAAAGAGTTGCGAGTGTAAAATAGATCAGCAATCCTGTAATGTCTACTATTGTAGTGATGGCAGGGCTTGCTGCCACGGCGGGATCTCCTCCCAAACGTTTTATCAGTAAAGGTAGTCCTGCACCAATCACCGTCGCCGTGATTACTTGAAGTGACAAGGCCAATGAAATAACAAAAGCGATATCAGGCAATCTGAATGCTGAGGGTACTTGTGTTTCCCAACTCAGAAAAAGCACTTTGACAAATGCAAGAATACCCAAACAAATTGCCAACAACAAAGATATTTTGGTTTCTTTCCAGAGGATGCGCCACCAGTTGCGTAGAGAGATTTGTCCTAAAGCCAGTGCTCTCACAACTACCGTTGCTGCTTGACTACCTGCGTTGCCTCCTGTATCAGCTACCATTGGCATGTATAATGCCAATATCAAAAGTTTCTCTATGGCATTTACATATTGTTTCCAATCCTGAAAATCTTTGCCATGTTTGAAAAGAATACGATTCATACACATCAGAAAGATTGTTTAATCCATGTACCTACCCAATAGGAAACAACTACTACAACTATAGCTATAAACAGATGCTCCAGAATGATACTCAGGGTTTTTGAAGGTTGTTTTTTACCTACCCAGAAATTGTATACGGTTATTAAAACTATTCCATACAATATGTTTACGATTACAGCTTTCTGTATATCTAATATCAAAAGAGGCAGCACGAATGAACTTGAAACAACGAATTTCGACAAAAAGGTAGTGAGAGTAGCAACCCATATTTCTTTTTGGCTGTGAACATTTTCACTTTCTTCAGCGATATGAATACCTAAAGCATCGCTCATAGCATCAGAAATAGCGATGGTAAAAATGCTTGCCAGCACGGCAGCTTTTGACTGAGTACCGGAGTAAACTCCGACCATCAAGCCTACCGTAGTAATTACACCTGAGGTAAGTCCAAAACTTAAACCTACTTCGATGGAATGCCTGAATTTAAATTTTTTAATCATGTTGTTGTCCGTTTATCACCCAGGTAACCTCTGTTACTCCATATTCCAATGTTAGAACTCCAGCGAGTTTTTCCATTTGCAGGTCATGTTTACCTGAAGCAAATATTTCGGCTTCTATAAAAGTATACAGGGGACTATCTGAATCGCTGCTTTTTAATGAGCGGAGTTGTAAATGCTCGTCGTTTCTTATGGCATTTACGATAAGTACACGCAAGTGATTTTCCACATTTTCTTTGCATTTGATTTTGAAGGAGTAATTGTATATGGTATGGTCGTCTTTCCGATAGTTAAACATGCTCAATTTTAAACCAATAGGCCGCAAAATGGTGTGTGTAAGCATCACAGCAAAAGCAATGATAACTGATTCAAGGTAGAGCCCTGCTCCGGCGGATGCTCCCACTGCTGCTGAGCACCAAATAGTGGCAGCGGTATTCAATCCTTGTACGTTCAATCCGTCTTTCATAATGACGCCAGCTCCCAAAAAACCTATTCCCGTTACAATCTGCCCGATTATTCTTGTTGCATCGCCTTTATACACTCCGTCATCCGATGAAGTGAGCACGTATGAAATTAAAGTGAAACCTGCAGAACCTAAACTTACTAAGGTGTTTGTTCTGAGTCCTGCGCTTTTTTGTCTCCATTGCCGTTCCAGGCCTATGGCAGCACCCAGTAATATGGATAGTGAGAGTCGTAAGGTAAAATCCAACAAAGTCATACAAATTTATTTTGGCTCTTACTAATCTATTGTTTTATTTTCGCCTGCAAAGGTAATGGCGGAATATTAACAATAATTTTATATAATCTCTAAAGTCAAACTTCAATAAGTTATCCGTAACAACGTCAAATTACTTAAAGACATACCCTTCTCAACTTTTTCTCTCAATTCATCTGAAATTTAGTTACACATCATGGTTTTCCACATATCTGAATTTTCATAATAAAAAAACTCTGCTCAAGTATAATTCAGTCTTGTAAATTTTCTTGATAAAAGTTAGCTTGTGTTCTCTACAACAATTTTTAAGATTAAATTCATCAAACAAACATGCCAAATTTATATCACGATGAAACACATAGCGCTTTTCACCTGCAGTTTTTTGCTGCTTTTGTTTACAAACTCATGCGAAACATCCAATAAAAACACAGAAAGTACTCTGCCTTCAGACACGGTAAAAAAAGATGCCAGGCTCATCCATAAAGAACCGGGTAAATATGCTTTTGATTATAACGGTATTTATCTGGAAATAGACGCCAACCGCGCTGCGCGTGTGAGTGCTTTTAGATGGGATGAAGTAAATTTTTTCACTGACGAATCAGTGAACAAAGATAACTGGGGTACTTCCTTGTGGACAAGCCCGCAAAGTGCGTGGGGCTGGCCTCCTTCCAGGCAAATAGATGTATTGCCTTACAAGGTTGAACGGATGGACTCTCTCAGCGTTGAATTTACCAGTCAAAAAGATTCATTGCTGGGTTATGTTGTGAAAAAAAAGTATAATTTTAACACTGCCGATACTTCTGTATGGATTACATACACCATAGTTAATGCCTCGGACAAAAAACAAAAAGTAGCCCCTTGGGAGATATCTCGCGTAGCGCCGGGTGGACTCACCCT
>JANWYS010000094.1 GCA_025054875.1 Cytophagaceae bacterium
TTTTCAGTTGAGGTTAAGTTTGAAGGCTTAAAGGCCATGGAGATGGTTTAATATTTGAAAACAAACCGTCAAACCATAGCCTTCGTTGTAATGGAACGGACATTTTCAGTACCTTTATACGATGGTTACTTCGGCCTTCCGGCAAGCCCAACTCTTCCAGAATCTTCCCGATACCTGTCTTGTCAAGCAGTCGTTTCATCGGTAGCATCCCGCCCCAAGAGGTAGTACATTTGTCCGTAAATTCGTAGTCCATTTCTTATGTAAGTTTTGGTTATACCCCATCCCCAAAAAGAAATGTCTTTCGAAAAATCCTTGAAGAAAAATCAGTGTTGAAATTGTATATTCAACTGAAAAATCCGGGTTCAACTGCAAATCAAAATGGCCACCTGTATAAAGTTTTCTATTGATGGATGGGTTAAACATGCACGAAATCATGATATATATTCTAAAACCTTCCAAGCATGAATTTTTCAATCAAAGCAGCTAAGTCGCTTTTTTTTTTCATGATGAGTTTTAAGTATGAATGATTAGAGTTTTTTTGTTTAATCCATTTATTTCCATCAAATAAGGCAAAAATACAATATTAATAATGATCTTAGGCACTACAACTCAAACTCATACAATACACCCTGAAAATCACTGAGTTAACGTTTATTGAAAGGTGAATTTGTATGAAGTCGGGAAAATTATTGAAGCAAGAGCTTTCGTGGAATAAATGGAGTTAAATATTATATAATTAAGGTTGCGTACATGTTTCTTTTCAACATTAAAAACCAAATTCCCCAAAATGGATAACTATGATCATCCACAAGATACAACTGGGTTATTCACTAAGGTGGTGGATAAATCGATTTATCTGAGATTATCAAAGATAAGATTTAACACTAATTTTACCTCATGAATTTCGAGATACAATTACCTTTATTCAAAGGTCCGTTTGATTTGCTTTTGTTTTTCATCGAACGAGATGAATTAGATATACACGATATACCTATATCGAAAATTACGGACGATTTTCTGGATTACATTCATCAATTAGAAAAACTCAATATAGAAGTAGCCAGTGAATTCATATTAGTGGCAGCTACTCTGATGCGCATAAAGGCGAAAATGCTCTTGCCCAGGCCGGTAATGGATGAAACCGGAAAAGAGATAGACCCTCGTGAAGAATTGGTCGCTCACCTGCTTGAATATAAAAAATACAAGTCAGTAGTTTCAGAGCTTGCCTCTCTGGAAGAGTTGAGTATGCAAAGAGAGAAGCGAGGCAACATAGCAAAGGAACTTAAAACCTTAGCCGAGATAAGCAACGTAGAGGCTGAGTTGCAAGACATAGACCTCTACAAATTGCTGAAAGTGTATGAAAAAGTGATGAACAGGTTTGTCACAGAAAAAAACAAACCCGTGCATCAAGTGATACAGTATCCATATACAATTGAGGAGAAAAAAGAATACATTCTTCGCAAGGTCAATCTCATACAGAAGGTTTCTTTCATTGACATAGTTAAGGAGAGCAAAGAAAAAATAGAAGTGATATATACCTTTTTAGCCATTTTAGAATTATTGCAATGGCAAAAAATAATGATTTTCATTGGTGAGGGATACAACAACTTCTGGATAGAAAAATTTGATGAAGCGCAGGTATTATTGGTGCAAAACAGCGGTGAAATATAGTCTCAAATTATCTGCCGGACCATATTTGGGAAAACCTCGTTTAATATAATCAATCTTTCATCTGGTGTAATGCGATAGAAGTGAATGCCTGATAAATGGGTTGTAGTTGTATTTTCTATTGCAATGCATAATAAAAAATTTGTCGAGCTTTTACAGTTATACCTCTGATAAAATGAGCTCGTATCAGGTTAATCTCCATTCGATGGGTTGATGAAGTTGAAAACATAGTCATTCAAATCAGCATAAAATTGTAAAAAGAATAGCATCATAACCTTTATTTTTTATATTTTTCCAATAATATTACATCTTCATAGTAGGTCTGCTTGGGAAAAATTCTTTTTACGCTTAAAAATTTTTAACTTTGCTAAAAACACTTTTAACTAAAATTTATTCACATGGTTAAGGTTGTTTAATACGTACTTACTCTGCACAGGTGATTTATAAACGAAAGGAAGATTAATGACACAATTAAAAAACTTCTCAGGGCTGTACAGGCCGGAATTTGAAAAAGACTCCTGCGGGATTGGTTTTGTAGCAAATCTTAAAGGTAGAAAATCACACGATATAGTAGAGAAAGCGCTGACCATGCTTGAACACATGGAACACCGTGGAGCATGTGGATGCGAGGCTAACACAGGAGATGGTGCCGGCATACTCATACAAATGCCTCATGAATTTTTCGTCACAGAGTGTTTGAAACTTAACATAAAACTACCTTCCTACGGATCTTATGGTGTGGGAATGATTTTCTTCCCCAAAGAAGAAAAGTTGAGAGAACAATGCCGCGAAATTCTCAACAGAAATATTGAGAAGTTAGGCATGAAACTGTTGGGATATCGCCTGTTACCGGTAAACAACAAAGAAATAGGTCCCAGTGCTTTGGCTGTTGAACCGGTAATGGAACAGGTTTTTATAAAAAAACCTGACCATATAACTAACCCTGATGATTTTGAGCGCAAGTTGTTTGTGTTGCGTAATTATACTACTCGCCTCGTACGCGAATCATATCAATTGCAATTTCCTGATATCAACAACCTGTTCCATATATCTTGTCTTTCTTATAAAACCATAACCTATAAAGGGCAATTTACAACCGGACAAGTGCGCAACTATTTTCCAGACCTGAATAATAATGGCGTAGTATCTGCATTGGCGGTTGTACACTCTCGTTTTTCAACCAACACATTCCCCTCTTTCCGACTGGCACAACCCTTTCGTTACATAGCTCACAATGGGGAGATTAATACCTTGCGAGGCAACCTCAACTGGATGAAAGCACAGGAAGCCAGTTTTGAATCGCCCTACTTTACAAAGGAAGAGATGGAAATGATACTTCCGCTTTGCGACCCCACAGCCTCAGATTCTGCCAACCTGGACAATGCTGTGGAACTGCTGGTACTGAGCGGCCGCTCGCTGCCCCATGTAATGATGATGCTCATACCCGAAGCATGGGACGGCAACCAACACATGAGTGATGTGAAAAAGGCCTTCTACGAATATCACGCCGCCCTTATCGAACCATGGGATGGCCCTGCATCCATTTCCTTTACCGATGGCAAAATTGTGGGCGCCACTCTCGACCGTAATGGTTTGCGTCCTTCACGATATGTGGTCACCAACGACGACACGGTAATTATGGCTTCAGAAGCAGGTGTTATCCCCGTAGATCAATCTAAAGTAGTAATGAAAGGACGCCTGCAACCCGGGAAAATGTTTGTTGTAGACCTCGAGCAAGGGCGTATAATCAGTGATGAGGAACTAAAAAATGACATTTGCTCACGCAAACCGTATAGACAATGGCTCGAAAAAAATAAAATTCGTACCAAGGATCTTCCTAAACCTCAGCTTAAATGGGAGCAACCCGATGATGAAAAACTTCTCAAGTACCAACAATGTTTTGGCTACACTACTGAAGATTTGAAAGTAATCATCGCCGAAATGGCCCAGACCGGCAAAGAACCTCTCGGATCAATGGGCACAGATACTCCTCTATCCATTCTCTCAGACCAGGCTCAGCACTTATCTCATTACTTTAAGCAACTGTTTGCACAAGTTACTAACCCCCCAATAGACCCCATACGCGAACGTATGGTTATGTCTCTGGTGTCTTACGTGGGAGGATCTTTGAACTTACTTGATGAAACCCCCGAGCACTGTCGCGTAGTGGAATTGCACCAACCCATCTTGACTAACTCTGACTTAGAAAAGTTAAGGTTGTTGGATAAAAACAAATTTCAAACGAAAACCATAGAAATCTACTTCCGTGCCGATGGCAAACCCGGAAGCCTGGAAAAAGCATTAGATCGTATATGCAAATACGCTACCGATGCCGTAAACGATGGATACTCCATCATTCTGCTTTCTGACAGAAAAATAGACAGCAACCATGCCCCCATACCTTCTCTGTTGGCTACATCTGCCGTACATCACCACCTCATACGAGAAGGTCTACGGGGTAAAGTAGGCATTGTAGTGGAAGCCGGCGATGCATGGGAAGTTCACCATTTTGCAACCTTAATCAGTTTCGGGGCATCAGCGGTGAACCCTTATCTGGCTTTTGAAACTATTGTCGGACTTAAAAAGCAAGGCATCATACAGGCAGACCTTCCGGAAGAAAAACTTTTCAACAATTTCATAAAAGCTGTAAACGACGGATTGCTCAAGGTATTTTCCAAAATGGGCATATCTACGTTACAATCTTACCAAGGTGCGCAAATATTCGAAGCTCTCGGCATTTCCAAAAAAGTAATTGACAAATACTTTACAAACACAGTATCTCGCATAGAAGGCCTCTCGTTAGACGATATTGCCAAAGAGGCCCTCATTAAACATCAATTAGCTTTCCCTGCTTCGGAAGTGCCCAATCCTAAACTCGAAGTAGGAGGCCTTTATCAATGGAAACGCCGTGGCGAATTTCACTTATTCAATCCGCAGACCATACATTTATTACAGCAAGCCTGCCGCACCGGCGACTACCAGATTTACAAAAAATACTCCAAACTCATAAACGATCAAAGCCAAAAAGCTTGTACCCTGCGCAGTTTGCTCAGGTTCAAACCTCTGAGAGAATCTATACCTTTGGAAGAAGTGGAGCCCGTGCAAAATATACTGAAGCGATTTGCTACAGGCGCCATGTCTTTTGGTTCTATATCTCACGAGGCACACACTACTTTAGCCATTGCCATGAACAGAATAGGCGGCAAAAGCAACTGCGGCGAAGGTGGCGAAGATGAAATCCGCTACGAACCTCTGCCTAATGGAGACTCTATGAAGTCTGCCATCAAGCAGGTAGCTTCAGGACGCTTTGGCGTTACCAGTTACTATTTGGCCAATGCTGAAGAATTGCAAATAAAAATGGCTCAGGGTGCCAAGCCCGGAGAGGGAGGCCAACTTCCCGGACATAAAGTAGACGAATGGATAGGAAGAGTAAGGCACTCTACTCCCGGAGTAGGTCTCATCTCACCTCCTCCCCATCACGACATTTACTCCATAGAAGATTTAGCACAACTAATTTTTGACCTGAAAAATTCCAACCCCAAAGCACGCATCAGTGTGAAGCTTGTGTCCGAAGCCGGAGTAGGTACTGTGGCTGCAGGTGTTTGCAAAGCTCATGCAGATCATGTGCTCATATCCGGGCACGATGGCGGTACAGGAGCTTCACCAATAAGTTCAATACGTCATGCCGGATTACCTTGGGAACTGGGCCTTGCCGAAACGCACCAAACCTTGGTAAAAAACAAACTCAGGGGTAGAATCACTATACAAACCGATGGCCAAATACGTACTGGACGCGATCTCGCCATAGCCACTCTGCTTGGCGCTGAAGAATGGGGAGTAGCATCCGCAGCTCTCGTTGCCACCGGTTGCATCATGATGCGCAAATGTCACCTCAACACCTGCCCGGTAGGAGTAGCCACTCAAAACAAAGAACTACGTGCTCTCTTCAGCGGTAAACCCGAACATGTTGTGAACATGTTTACCTTCATGGCTATGGAGCTCCGTGAAATAATGGCTGAGCTCGGATTCCGCACCGTAAATGAAATGGTTGGACAAACAGATTTTCTCGAACAACGTGACAATATCACCCATTGGAAACATAAAACCATTGACCTCTCTGCTATACTCCACAAAGAACCTGCCGAGAAGGGAACTAATATATACAAATGCGAACCTCAAGACCATGGTATTGATAAGGTATTAGACCACATACTGATAGAAGTAGCCAAACCCGCCTTAGACAACAAGAAAAAAGTATATAAAGAATTCAAAATAAAAAACACCGACCGCAGTACCGGCACCATGCTCTCTTACGAAATTTCTACTAAGTACAAATCTGCCGGATTGCCTGCCGATACCATACACTTTAAATTTACAGGTTCTGCGGGACAAAGTTTTGGAGCCTTTGCCGCACCCGGAATACGGTTCGATCTTGAAGGAGAAGCTAACGATTACTTCGGAAAAGGCTTATCCGGTGCTAAGCTCGTACTGTACCCGCCTAAAGAAGCCTCGTTTGATCCTAAGCAAAACATTATAGTGGGAAATGTAGCCTTCTATGGAGCGACTTCCGGAGAGGCTTACATCAGAGGCCAGGCCGGCGAACGATTCTGTGTGAGAAACTCCGGAGTAAAAGCCGTAGTGGAAGGAGTAGGAGACCATGGATGTGAGTATATGACCGGAGGTATAGCCGTCATACTGGGCGAAACCGGAAGAAATTTTGCCGCAGGAATGAGCGGGGGAATTGCTTATGTATACAACCCCGCCGGAACATTTGCCGCCAATTGCAACATGGAAATGGTTAACTTTGACCCCATGGAGCAAGAGGATATTGATACGCTGAAACAACTTATAAAAAATCATTATGCCTATACCGGTAGCGATGTGGCTGATTTTATCCTCAAAGATTGGGAAAATCAGATCAAACATTTCATTAAAGTCATGCCTACCGATTACAAAAATGTGCTGCTGAAAAAGAAACAACAAACTGAAAAAGGAGTATTCATAAATGGGTAAACCAACAGGATTCTTGGAGTTCAATAGAGAACTCCCCAAAAAAGAAGATCCAAAGGAACGTATAAAACACTATAAAGAGTTTGTACAAGAGTTTGGAGAAGAAAAGATAACAACACAAGCCGCAAGATGTATGGATTGTGGCACTCCCTTTTGCCACAACGGTTGTCCTCTGGGAAACATTATTCCTGAGTTTAACGATGCGGTCTACAAAAAAAATTGGGCACTAGCCACAGAAATACTACTTTCTACAAACAACTTTCCGGAATTCACAGGACGCATATGCCCGGCCCCCTGCGAAGCTTCTTGTGTTCTGGGCATCATAAAGCCTCCGGTTACCATAGAGGAAATAGAAAAAAATATCATCGAAACGGCTTTCGCAAAAGGTTTCATTCAGCCTAAAATCCCTCAAAATCGTACCGGTAAAAAAGTAGCCATTGTAGGCTCTGGTCCGGCAGGATTGGCTGCGGCTGCACAACTCAACAGTGTGGGGCACTCCGTTACAGTTTTTGAGCGCGCTGACCGGATAGGAGGCTTGCTACGATATGGCATTCCTGATTTCAAACTCGAAAAATCTGTCATTGACCGGCGTATCCACATAATGGAACAAGAGGGTATAGTGTTTAAAACAAATGCTAATGTAGGAGTTAACGTCAAAGTTAAAGACCTTCTTAAAGAATTTGATGCCATTGTGCTTTGTGGCGGAGCTACAGCACATCGCGACCTCAACATACCCGGCAGACAACTCAAAGGCATCTATCCGGCCATGGAGTTCCTGAGTCAACAAAACAAACGTGTGGCCGGATTACCCATAGAATTTGACCATCGCGGAAGGCCATATGAAAACGGAGAAATCCTTGCCACAGGCAAAAATGTGATAGTAATAGGCGGCGGCGACACCGGCTCAGATTGCGTAGGAACTGCTAACCGACATGGAGCGAAAACCATAACGCAAATGGAAGTGATGCCCAAGCCTCCTGAAGGTAAAAATGAAGCTACTCCTTGGCCCAACTGGCCTCATATACTGAGAACTTCCACTTCACACGAAGAAGGATGTACCAGGCTTTGGTCTATCGCCACCAAAGAGTTCATCGGCGATGAAAAAGGCAACCTCATAGGAATAAAAATTGCTGACATGGGATGGACACAACCCGAACCCGGCAAACTTCCCAAATACCAGGAAATACCCGGCACAGAAAGAATTTTACCGTGTGAACTCGCCCTGTTGGCCATCGGATTCTTGCATCCTCAACACGAAGGAATGCTCAACGAACTGGGAGTAGAATACGATGACCGCGGCAATGTGAAATGTAAGGAGAATTACCAGACAACCATCAACCCCAAAATATTTTCCGCAGGCGATATGCGACGTGGCCAGTCCCTCGTAGTATGGGCTATTGCCGAAGGAAGAGAATGTGCACGTCATGTAGATATATTTCTCATGGGGCATTCTACTCTCGAAGCACGCGATTTAAGCATACTTAATACAGTAGGTGCTTAGGGCTTTCCCGCAGTCGAGCATTCCAATTGCAGGAATGTCTTATCCCATTTTATGCAATAAAAATAAATTTATGTTGATAGGGTAGATAGGGGGTTGTATATGAATTGTAAGCGGTGTTTTCTATTGCTATGCATTTAAAACAAGATCTTTTTTGTTCATACCACAACATTCTTAATGTATAAAATTGAATAATCTTCTAAAATTTTAATAACTTGTTCTCGTGTAAAGTGTAGTTGTTGCATAACCTTTTTGAATTTTTTTTAGTTTTTAATCTAATTAATCTTTCAAAAAACAACTCACTTTACACACTTTTTGGGACAGTATCAATTAATCTTTCCAAAAACAACTAACTTTACACACTTTTTGGGATAGTATCACTTTTTGGGACAGTATCGAATTTTTATCCATGCAGATGGTCATATCATTGCAATGAGTCTAACCAAATATAAAGAAACTATATTGAAGAAGTTGAGGTTGTGACAGAAAATAAACTCATAATTTTTTCATAAAAAAACACGAGACAAATGCATTATCTCGTGTATAAAATAATATTGCGTAATGATTCTTCTCACCTTTTAAGAGAAGAACGAGGAAGTCATGCTGCTGGACTCCATGGATGATGTTGTACTCGTAGAGCCGTTTGCAGGTTTAGTTGCGGGTTTCTTCTTGGTAGCAGGTTTCTTTTTAACCACAGTTTTTTTGGCTGCGGGTTTCTTTTTAGCTGCAGGCTTTTTATCTGCGGCTTTCTTTTTAGCCACAGTTTTTTTAGCTGTGGTTTTCTTTTTGGCCGCAGTTTTTTTAGCTGTGGTTTTCTTTTTGGCCGCAGGTTTTTTAGCTGCGGTTTTCTTTTTAGCTGCAGGCTTTTTAGCTGCGGCTTTCTTTTTAGTCGGCTTTTTTGCTGTTGCCATGTGTTCCTCCTTTTGTAAAATTTGTTAGTAACTATTTTATAATAGTACTTCAATATTATAGATTTTTTATTTAAGTTCCAAATGTTGAGCGTGCTGCAAGCCCATTTTTTTGCCGCTTTCAGCGTTGTTTGCTCGGTTTGCGACAGCAATTTTGATAGTTCTCAGCTCAATCCGGCGAAGATGCTTGAAAATATGCTTGCCTTTGTATACCGCATGAATAAAGGCATACAAAGAGTTTAATGATTTTTGTGACGTAAAAAAACCGAATGAAGAGTATGTGGACAAAAAAAAATCGGTTCGTGGAAAAATTTTTTTTAAATCTTTTCAAAGATCTACATCTATTTGATTTCTGAGTAAGTCTTCTATGGTTTCGCGTCGCCTGATCAGATAAGGTTTTTTTTCATGAATCATTACTTCGGCTGGCCGAAAGCGCGAGTTATAGTTTGAACTCATGCTGAATCCATATGCACCGGCATTATGTATAATCAACAGATCTCCTTCGCGCACTTCTGCAATGTATATATTGCCGGCAAAAGTATCGGTTTCGCATATATATCCTACCACATTATATAAAGTAGGAATTCCCTTTGGGTTAGTTACATTCGTTATTTTGTGATATGCTCCATACATCATGGGACGTATCAGGTGATTTAGTCCGGAGTTTACAAAAACAAAACAACAAGCAGGGGTAGGTTTAATCAATTCGGCTTTCACCAGCAAGTAACCACACTCGCTTACTAAAAACTTTCCGGGTTCAATCCATATTTCAAGTTGACGGCCATAAACGTTGATAAATTCTTTTACTTCTTCCGATAGTTTTTTCCCCAATTCGTAGATATCTGTAGCTACGTCATCATCTGAATATGCCACTTTAAAACCGCTTCCAAAATCTAAAAAGCTTAAATTTTTGAAGTTTTTTGCTACTTCAAATAATGATTGCATTGTTTCTATGAATGCATCTATATTTTTTATGTCTGAACCGGTATGCACATGCACTCCGGCTACCTGTATGTTATACTCATGTACGGTCTGATAGAGTTCGTTGACTTGTTCTATGCTTATGCCGAATTTTGATTCTCTATGGCCTGTCATTATTTTTTCATTACCTCCTGCTTTTACGTGAGGATTTATCCGCACACAGCAATTATAGGATGACCCATATCGCGCACCAAATTTTTGCAACGTAGGAAGGTTATCAATATTTACCACAACACCATATTCCACGGCTTTCTCTATTTCGTAAAAAGACACACCGTTTGGAGTAAACATTATTTCTGAGGGTTTATAGCCTGCTTTCAAAGCTAATTCTACTTCTTGTAACGATACCACATCTATGCCGGAGCCCTCTTTGAGCAATACTTTCAATATGGCTTGGTTAGTTAATGCCTTGGCCGCATACTTGATTTTTATGTTTATATCCTTAAAGGCTTCTTTTAATTTTCTGTATTGGTTGCGTATTACATCTGTGTCATATACATACGTGGGAGTGCCAAATTTTTCTGCAATTTCACTAAATGAAATACCTTGAATTCTCTTTTCTTCTGACGTAATCTGCATAAATTGATAAATTATGTTAAAGGGACAAAGTTAATGTAGAATTCCAAATTGAAAATTTATTTCGCAGGCCGAAACCATATTCAGCGGTACCATCAACACCAGTGGGTATCAGCGAATGCCGGCCGATTTCCAATCGGGAAGTTTAGAAGATACGACACTAGACTTTACCCCACATCCACGCATAAATCCC
>JANWYS010000095.1 GCA_025054875.1 Cytophagaceae bacterium
CGGGAAAATTTAAATGGGAAGCATGAATGGGAACTTCGCTACGGCTACGCCTTCGCTCCGTTCCCATTCATGTAAGTGTGTAACAAATAAAAAAAGTACTATGTTTGTAAAAAAAAACAACTCACTTTACACACTTTTTGGGATACTACCATTTATCATCAATGATTTCTATTTAATTTGTAAGTGTAAAATTTTTCCAATGCATAAAATGGGTTTATTCAATTTTCCCGTATTCGGTATTAGTGAAAAGTGTGATGAAATGTTTTTTTATGATACATATTTGCAATGCTCAGCCATAAAAGTGGCAAAGTGGTATACTTCTTCATAGCTATTGTAAAGAGGTGCTACGGCTACCCGGATGATATTAGGGTGACGGTAGTCGCACACAAATCCGGCATCGGAAATCAGGTTAAAGAGTTGTTGAGCTTCTTTGTGTACCATTATAGAGAGTTGATTTCCTCTTTCATCAATGCTTCGGGGGGTGATGATTCGTATGGCATAACCCATTTCTTTGTTACATCTGGCGACCAACATATCTTCAAGGTATGTAACCATGCTTCTGCTTTTTTTTACTATGGCTTTCATTCCGGCGGCATCAAATATATCTAATGATGCTCTGTGAGCACACATGTTAAAAACAGGGGCATTGCTCAATTGCCATCCTGCTGCTCCGGGCGAAGGTTTGAATTCAGGCTTCATCAAAAAGCGTTCAGTTTCATCGTGCCCCCACCAACCGGCGAGCCGGTGCAAAGTTTTACCGGAAGCATAGCGCTCATGAATGTATGCCCCTCCCACAGCTCCAGGTCCTGAATTAAGATATTTATAACTGCACCACACGGCAAAATCTACTCCCCATTTGTGCAGACTAAGAGGCGTGTTTCCAATGCTGTGGGCCAGGTCAAAACCGGCTTTTGCTCCCACTTTATGAGCGGCTTTGGTTATAGCTTCTATATCGTATGCCTGTCCGGTGAGGTAGTTAACTCCGCTCATCATAACAAGAGATAATTCGTTACCTGCACTGTGTATGGTTTTGGCTATGTCTTCCATCCGCAGAGTATATTCATTTTTGCGCGGCTTCAGCTCTATCACTACTTTTTTGGGAGAAAGGCCATGCAGTTTGATTTGAGAGTATACAGCATATACATCAGAAGAAAAACTGTTGGCCTCCATGATTATTTTTACGCGCTTTCCGGTAGGCCTGTAGAAAGAGGTAAGCAGTAGGTGTAAATTTACCGTAAGCGAATTCATAGCTATCACTTCAGAGGGCTTTGCTCCTACCAATGCAGCTAATGATTTACTGAAAAAAGTGTGATAGTGCAGCCAAGGATGTTTAGCTTTAAAATGTCCTTCTACACCGAGCTTGCTCCAGTCTTCTAATTCCTGGTTTATATATTCAGCTGTTGCTTTGGGTTGTAAGCCTAAGGAGTGCCCGCAAAAATATATAAGTTGCTTTCCGTCACGTTCAGGTATGTAAAACTGAGCACGGAAAGAACGTAGTTCGTCTTGCTCATCTAAGGTTTTGGCTCCTTCCAAAGAATACATAAAAGCATGTAGTTAGCATACACTAAGTTATGGGCAATATTGAATTTTTAAAAAACTAACGATAGTATTTTAGTTGATTTTTTGATGTTGCCTCTTATCGTGGAGCAGCCGGCTCCGACTTTTGTATTTGAATGTTGATAACGGTTATAATCACATTTCATTCCCTTTCAAAGAAAATCGGTGCTCAAAACTCTCTTCAGTGAGTGTAATTTATGAGAATATTGTTTTTTATCGAGGTTATAAATGCCTACTTCGTCAAGTTTGTCTATGCGTACCTCTCCGGAAGCATGTATGATGAGATCATGGTCAAGAACAATGCCCACATGGATTACTCTGCCGGTAACATTATGAAAAAAAGCCAAATCTCCCTTTTTATGCATACCAAAAGCAATGGCCATACCCATCTCTTCTTGTTTTGAAGAATCTCTGGGAAGTTTATACCCATTAAACATAAAAACTTGCTGTACCAGCCCTGAGCAGTCTATACCATAGTGAGTTTTTCCGCCCCACAGGTACGGAGAGAATAGATAGAATTTGGCAGTCTTTTCAATATCTGATGGGGTTCCTTTGGCGGGGTAAGTGTACTCACCTTCAAAAACATATATTTCATCGTCTATACGTACCTGGCCATTGTTGTACATAGGCAATAGACTGCCCATGAGCACTGGAAAAATCTTACGGTGCCCCTTCATGATACCAAACAAACCTTTTGAAACCGGAGTAGGATTTTTATGGAGTGTTTCAACATATTCTTTAGACACCGATTTATATTGCTTGGCATCTATCCAGCCGAAATAATCATCGGTAAGGTTTTGTATGTATGCCCATTTGCCATCTTCAGTGAATTTAGATATGATAAAACTTTCGCCAAAAAGAAGTTGGGTGCACATTTCGGCTTTGTCGTTAGGTTCAGTACGTACCGGCACTATACTGAGATTGCACACGGCATAAATTTCCTCGAAAGAATTGTGGCTGCTCTGCATGGGTTAGTTTTTGAAAATTATAAATTTAAAAAAAACATGCATATGACAATCGAACTTAAACAAGAAATAACGATTACAAGATTGTCAAATAAACAAATAAAAATTCGTTAGATTCAACTTATAATAATTTGAACAGAACTTTAACAACGACCTTAAACTTATATTAAAATTAATTGGTTATGTTGCATCAACTTTTAATTCATTTCATTATGTAAAACTATTAAGCTTTGATTGGGCTTTACTCATGATAAAGGAATTTCTATTGTGTTGAAGCCCGTGAAAAAAAATCACAAAACCTTAAAGGATGCGCAAACGTATTTTACAAAAAATATAAACTATGAAAAAAACTTACTTTTTTATTTTAATAGGCATAGTTTGTTTTACGCGTATACATGGACAAGTTTATACACCAGAATCTGTACCTAATCCCAGAGAGATGAACGGTACCTGGGTGAGCGATCCGGACAGGATACTTTCAGAGGGAACAATAAGAAAAATCAATATCATTATAAACGAATTAGAAACTCATACTAGCGATGAGATAGCTGTAGTCATGCTAAAATCTATTGGAGAACAAATACCTAAAGATTTTGCACATGCTTTATTCAATAGATGGGGCGTAGGAAAAAAAGGTAAAGACAATGGCTTGCTGATATTGTTTGTGCTTGACCAGCGACGTATAGAATTTGAAACCGGATATGGTATGGAAGCTGTGCTCCCTGATGTGATATGCAAGCGAATACAAACCGAGTACATGATACCTTACTTCACAGAAGAAAACTATGACATGGGAATGTTGGAAGGTATACGCATGACGGCAGAACATCTTATGAAACCTGAAAATTCAGCCATTGTAAAATCCTTGAAGGAAGAAGAAGAACACAAACAAAACGTTGTATTTGGAATGGTTGCATTATTTTGGTTAGTAATGGTAGTCATTTCATTTTCTGTAAGGTACTATGATGGGACTTTTACTGAACTTTACAAAAAAATGAATACCAAAAGAAGTGAAATCGTAATTCCCATACCTATGACCTTGTGGATTGTGCTATATGTAGTCATTCCATTTGGTTTTCTTGGGTATGTGAATTTTACTTACTCAAGCGATGATTCATATACTTTGTTGGCAATTGGTTCATATGCTTATTTAACATTTATAGTAAACGAAAGTAGAATACGAAAAAGCATTTTTATAGAGCTTCATGTAGACCGCACAGATTATTATGGTAAATACAAAAGTTATGCAAAAATAAATGCCGGCATATGGTTGTTATTAATATTTTTTCCGGTGCCACTATTTATATATGTCATCTGGTATTTATTCAACCAAAAAAGATTACGTAACCACCCACGTAATTGTGATAACTGTAAACATCTTGCTACTAAATTGGATGAGACAACGGATAATTCTTTTTTAGAAAAATATCAACTATTGGAAGAAGAGCTGAAATCAGTAGATTACGATGTGTGGCATTGCAAGAATTGTGGCACTAATAAGGTGTTGAGTTATATAAATACATGGTCTCGGTACAGCAATTGCTCAAGATGCAATGCCCGCACATATTATTTAGACAGCGACAGAACGGTAAAAGCCGCTACATATGAGAGTCCGGGTACAGGTGAGCGTATATACTTATGTAAAAACTGTGGTCATAAAAACGTAGAGACATATGATATCCCTAAATTAACCAAAAGTTCATCATCTGCCGGTAGTAGCCGAAGCGGCAGCTTTGGAGGCGGCCGATCTGGCGGCGGAGGTGCCGGCAGCAGTTGGTAGTGACTGTTTGCCTTAACCTTTAATCCCAGCAATATTTCTTTGTTTTCAATTCTTTGTTTTCATATATCAGAAACGATGAATGGAGATTCTGACAGCTCTTCTCTTACTGTAGAAAATGAATTTAAAGTTACCTTGAATTCAAATTCATAGATTTTAGTTGAACATGTACTTTCCGGTTACGTCTACTGATACTTTAGGTATCCTTTTGCTTCTTTCAAAATAGTCGTAACCTGTTTTCAGATTTGTCCAAAAATTTATTAGAGCTACATGGTCTCTGTATTTTTCCTGCATGGCCTTGTGGTTTGCTGAATTCATTTTATACGGGAAAATGTGACACCAGATAGTTTTCTGTCCGTTATTTACAGCCTCCACCGCAGCGATGTAAAGTTCTTTGATTTTATCATCGGTCATTGCAAGACAACCTATGGATACACAGCTTCCATGTATATACATGTCACCACCGGGAGTTTTGGGGTCGCTAAGTATGCGGTCTGAGGAGTTGGGATAGTTAATACATAGAGAAAGATGAAAGGCACTATTGGGGTTGAAGTGATTTATTTTATAAAAACCTTCTGGCACTTGCATGTCGCCTTCTTTACGCTTGGGCCCAAGAGTTCCGGATGCATAGCAAACGGGATATTGTTTTATCAACACAAAAGTGTCAGCAGCGGTTTTTCTTGCCCAAAGCTCCAGAACATTTTCATGTTTAAAAATTCTGAAAAAGATTTGCGATTGGTATAAAGAGAGTTTGTTTTCACGATACAGATTACTCAGGTATGATTCCTTCTCTAAGTAAGCCTGTTTTACTCTTGATATTTTCAACTGAGAGGCTTTGAAGTTGTCTTGAAAGAATGCCGTAAGAAAAAAAACGGCACACATATAACAGGCTACATTGCTCACTATCTGTTTTTATTATAGTTTTTCCCTTTTTTAGGTTTTGATTCTTTATGCGGCTTGAAGGGCTGATGCTTTTCAGCACGTTTCTCCCTTATATATGCGCATGACGATTGCACAAGCAACCCCAAAATCACTATGATGTAAAAAGCGTGTTTTTTCATTTTTTAAAATTATGAAATCTACCTTAAACTATTCTTCAAATATATGTTTTCTTTTCCAACCTTTGTACGGGTTATATCCATTGAGTTGCTTGGCATAATATCCTGTGCCATCGTATGGCCTTTTTTTCGGATGCTTTTTACATGCTTCGCTACATGCTCCCTCCAGTTCCCAGCCACAACTTTCGCATATAGGCACATGCGAGTTGCACTCCGGATTAGCACAATTTACCATTCTGTCGGAAGGCTTTTTACAAACATAGCAGATTGAAAGCACCGTTGGATTCACTTTGTTAACTTCAGTGGCTACCCGGTTGTCAAATACATAACACTTGCCTTCAAAATCTTCCCCTCCCTCTTCTAATCCGTATTTGATAATACCTCCATGAAGTTGATAAACATTTTCAAACCCCTGCTCGAGCAAGTAAGCACTGGCTTTTTCACATTTAATGCCGCCTGTACAGTAGGTAATGATTTTTTTGCCTTTATATTTTTCCAGTTCTTTTATTTTGCCGGGAAATTCTCTGAAATTTTCAATATCGAGAGTTACGGCGTTTTTAAACTTGCCCAGCCGGTGCTCATAGTTAGAGCGTACATCAAGCAATACTACATCTTCGCTATCTTTTATTTTTTTAAATTCTGAAGGCGACAGATGTATGCCCGTTTTCTTTGTGGGGTCAATGTTGCGCAGAGATGAGTGTACAATTTCCGGTTTCACTCGCACATTCAATTTCTGGAAAGCATGTTGATGATGATGTTCAATTTTAAAATCTATATTCGCAAAGCGACTGTCTGATTTTACCAGTCGCATATACTCTGCACAATCTGACTCAAGGCCTGATACCGTTCCGTTAATACCCTCATGCGCTATGATGATACGGCCTCTTAAATTTAGGTTTATACATAGCAAATGATGTTGCTCCCGAAATTCTTCAGGATCTTCTATCCGTGTGTAGCAATAATAAAGCAAAATATTGTATTTCATAAAACTACTCATCTTAGGTTCAAACTAAGTGTCTTAAAGTTGCAAAGATAAAAATATTAATCATTTATTCATTTGCATAATCACTACTTGACATCTCTCCGTACAAACTCAAAAAAACATTATTTGATGGCATTATGTTGACAAAACAGTTATTCTTCATTTGTCTTGGATTCCTCATTATCGAGAAAGTTTGATTATACGTTTTTTTTATTGGGCGCGCCCCTGCGGGGCCGGGCTGTCCGCCACTCCGCTGTCGCTTCGGTGCTCCGCTAAAGCTCCGCACTGGCCTTGCCGGCCATGGCTCCCATCCCTCGCGCAGGGTTCTCCCGAACTTTTCAGGTTCATAAGGATATGTAAACCTCCGAAGTTGACTGCAAAAGAGAATACCGTTCACTTTTCAAGCGAGAAGTTTAGAAGATAAAACATGCAATCTCCCGGCATGAAATTACCGCAATATCTCTCACTTACCAGGCTTCAAAAAAATAGACAAACCCAATGTTGTACTCAAGATTTGAGAGAATCGCACATGCAGAATCCGGGATAAAATGGAGTATATTATCATCAGCATTTAGTGATCAGAATTTTCATATGGCAGCCATTAGAAAATTTGAGCTCTTGACTATTTAGAGAATTATTTTACTCAACATATCCACTCCCATGCAGATGAGTACAAGCCTTCTTTTTCTATGTAATCCAAAATACCTTTATAAAATTCATGCCTTCCTAAAGTACCGCTATCGCCAATCATGATGAGTGATTTTCTTGCACGCGTCATGGCTACATTCATCCTTCGCAAATCGGATAGAAAGCCTATCTCTGAAGTAGAGTTGGAGCGTACTAAGCTGATGAATATTACATCACGCTCCTGCCCTTGAAAACTGTCAATGGTGTTTACAGAGATTTCAAAAACTGAAGAAAAAATTTTTCCGTTGTTTTGCAACATACTCTTCAAAAGTTCAACCTGCGCTTTGTAAGGAGATATTACACCTACATTGATGCGTTTATGTGAAGCATTAGCATGAGCAAATTGTTCCAACCGGCTAAGTAAGATTTGTGCCTCACCTGTATTATAAATACCTGCACTATCAGGTTCATATTCTTCATTATATCCTGTGCCTGCCGTATCTATGAACTGCAATACCGGAAAATCAGGGATGGCATCCTCCTTTACACTTGCATGAGCGGATAAGTTGTTGTTGTAAAATACTTTATTGGGATAGTTCATGATTTTTTCATTCATCCGGTATTGTACCTGGAGCATGGTGCTTGCATCGGATATTGAAATAATTTTTTCAAAAAGAGTTTTCGACAAGCCCTTTTTAGCAGCCTCCTGAGATTTTATGGTAGGAGGCAACTGGCAGTGGTCACCGGCCATTATCACTTTGTGTGCTTTTAGTATGGGTATCCAGCAGGCAGGCTCTAATGCCTGAGCAGCCTCATCTATGAATACAGAAGAAAATTTTTTGTCGGCAATACTTTGGTGTGTGCATCCTACCAGAGTAGAAGTGATGACTTGTGCTTTTGAAACTAAATCCTGACATATGTATTTTTCAATATCTTCAGCTTCTTTCATTATTTTTCTTGCTTCGGCAAGTATGGCTTTGCGCTGTGCACGCTCTTCGGGGCCATAGTGGCGCTTATATTTCATGGCCATGTTTTTAAATTCACTTGCACGCTTTCTATATTCTTTTATGGTTTTATACTCTTTGTGCAGACACATGGCACCGTCAAGGCTGAGCGACAGTAAATCATCCTGTATACGTGCCGGATTGCCTACACGCAACACCCGCACACCTTTCTCTTTCAGCAACACAGTAAGCAAATCTACTGCGGCATTGCTGGGTGCACACACCAATACCTGATCTTCATGTTGTAATGTGTATAGTATAGATGCTATCAGTGTAGTGGTTTTCCCCGTACCTGGAGGCCCATGTATGAGGGCTACGTCACGAGCTTGCAATATTTTATTTACTGCTGTATTCTGAATATCGTTAAGATAAGGAATTTGAACCAATGCTTCTGATTTATGATGATTGTAGGTTGGAGGAGTAATTCCCAGCAATACATCACGCAGATACAGTGTTCGCTTATCTTTGGTATGAAGCAAGTTGTGGAGAGCAGCTTCCATCTCGTGATAACTTTTATCGTCAAACAACATGTCAACTCCTAAACCTCCATCATACATCCACTCAGGTAAGTCGTCTATGGAGAAAGTGACACGCATTTTATGATCAGTTACCCAATTGACCACTCCCTCCAGAGGCCTGTATTCGTAGTTGCATTTTGTAGAAAAAAATTTCACCGTGGCACCGACCTGAAACAGATTGGGCATGTCGGTATTGGTATTTCTTTCTATTTCTACAATCAGCCGATCGGCAACTCCATAGTAATAATCTGATATTATCACAGGATGCCATGTGATGCCACTTTTTTTTCTTTCTTGCAAAGAGCTTTGAGCAAGTTTTTGTTCATGCAATAACTTGTCGGCCTGTTTTTCCTTTTCCAACAGATCAAGCAATTGCTTGATGTATTGTTCGGCGCTCATTCAGAGAGTTAGGCAGGATTGTTGATTTTATTTTTCAGTTCTACCAGCTCAGTGATATCGGTCTGTATGCCAAGCAGCCCCATTTGGTCAAGATGATGAATGTAAAAGGGCATTTTCATAGTGCGCAATATTTTTCTTTCTCCACTGATTTTTTCTTCATGTTCGTATATTTTTTTCTTTCCCGATTTAATGATTTCAATTTCAGCATTTCTATAGCTTTGAGCTTCTTCGGGAGGGAAATGATCAAAATCAGAAGTTCCCAGTAATTTAGAGGGCGTTGTGTGATGTGCGGCAGCCACGGCATTATTTACCAATACAAATCGTCCTTCAGAATCTTTTAAAAAGATTTTTTGCGGCAATTCATTCAGTACTTCTATCAACACTTTACGAAATTTATCCATGTGCTCAACCATTTTTTCGGCCTGCAGGTCCTGCTCTTTGAGTTTTTGCTCTATGAGTTCTTTGCTTTTTCGCAGTTCTTGTTCTATTTCACGTTGCTTTTCTTGTGTAGCCTGCAGCTCTTCCAGATTTTGCCGCAGCTCTTCTTCCTGAGCACGTATATTTTCGTTTTGTTCTTTATAAGCCTGAAGAAGTTTTTGGGTATGTGTGGCCGACTTTATAGAGGCCAATACTACGGCAATGCTGCTTCCAACTTTGTTTACAAAATCAATTTCATAAGGCTTAAAGGTATTAAAAGAAGCTATTTCTATCACTCCGGATACTATGTCGTTATTTTTTACAGGTACGATAAGCAGAGATTTAGCGGTTGCCTCACCCAAGCCGGAAGTTATAGTTACGTACTTATCCGGAGCATCTGTTATGTAGAGATATTCTTTTTCCAAATATACTTGCCCCAGCAAGCCTTGTCCGGGTTTTATTATTTTATCTAAATATTTCCTCCTGTTGTAGGCATAGCAAGCCGTAAGTTCGAGAAATACATTGCCTTGTTCATCTTCATTAGCTACAAACAAGCCGGCCTGATTAGCATTAAGGTAGCGCACAAGTTCTGTAATTACGGCTACGGAGAATTCTTGTATTGAATCATATTGAATCCGCAGTAAATCATTTATTTTAGACAATCCGACAGACTCCCACTGATTTTGCAGTTCTACTGCTCTGTAAGCATTTAAACTTTGTTGCATTTTCAGCAACGATTTTCGGAGTTCGTCGTTTTCATCGTCGTACTCGTATTGAGCGTTGGTATTGCCTTCCGTTACTTCGTTGATAAAACGTATAGCGGCTTTTATTTGTTGGCGAAGTAATTTTTCGTTTTTTTCCAGAGCCGCAATTTTCTCCTCCGGCAATAGTCTGTAGCCCAGCATAAGTATTGAGGTTAGTTTGTGTCAATATAAAATTTAATCAGAAATTTCTCAAATTAAGAAGTGGAACCGTAGCTATAAAAAAGCGAAGCCCCTTTTCATCCATCAGCCTCTCAAGCACGACCATTCCGCCCATCAACTGACTAATTTGTCGGAATATTGAAATTTCGTGTCTATGAAAGTAAAAATTAAAAATGCTGTAAAAATTTTCTAAAGTTTAGAACTTTGTTTTACCTGTTGCATAAAATGGGTTAATCAATCAACAATTGTTCCGAAATCGAATTCATCCCGGATTTCGTATTAGCGAAAAAAGTGTAGTGAAATTTTTTATGTTGGGCGTGCCCCTGCGGGGCCGGGCTGTATGCCACTCCGCTATCGCTGCGGTGCTCCGCTAAAGCTCCGCATTGGCCTTGCAGACCATG
>JANWYS010000096.1 GCA_025054875.1 Cytophagaceae bacterium
TGAATTTTTTTTAGTTTTTAATCTAATTAATCTTTCAAAAAACAACTCACTTTACACACTTTTTGGGACAGTATCAAAAATTGAGTACGAATGATTTAGAAAGCTAAAATTCAATTGCATTGCGGTTGAAGTTTCGTTGGTAAAAGAAGGAACGAGCAGATACTGAAAATGTCCGTTTCATTACAACGAAGGCGATGGTTTGACGGTTTGTTTCAAATATAAAAATCTCTATAACCTTTAAGCCTTCGAATTTGAAACTCGACTGAAAAATCCGGGTTCAAAAAACAACTTCCCTTTAACACTTTTTGAGACAGTATCGGTTTACATTGTTGAATATGTCTCACAACATCTTTCGCACAACTTTCGGAACTTAATGTTGGGAGATGCAAAGCAGCAGCAAGTAAAAACATTTCAAGATTTATTTTTGTATGCCAACGCATGTAGTTTCATTTGTTTTACCATGGAAGTGAGTCCGTTAGACCTTGTCATAGAAAGGTGTTGGCGCATGCCTATAGCATCAATAAAATACGGTTCGGTATTGATGATATCTTCAGGATGTTGATTTGAATATACTTTTATCAGCAGGCTTACAAGGCCTTTTACAATGAGAGCATCGCTATCAGCCATGAAATAAACCAAGCCATTTTCGAAAGAAGAGGTGAGCCATACTTTTGATTGGCATCCTTTTATGAGATTCTCATCTTTTCGTTGGTCTTCAGGAAATGGAGGTAAAGATTTTCCCAGTTCAATGATGTAGGCATATTTATCGTCCCACTCATCCATTAAGGAAAAATCTTTGATTATACTGTTTTGGATTTCATCTATTGAGCGATGCATGCTACAAAGGTAAATAATTGTGATGTTTAAAATTTGAACTATACAAACAGAATAGTTGAATAATCGTTGGACAAAGGTTATGTGCAAACAGGCTCTTGTTGGCTTAAACAGTGAAAACTTCCCAGCCCCCAGATGATATCAGTAGAATCTATGCCTACTACTGCCCTGTCTTTAAAACAAGATTTTAGGATTTCAATGGCCAGCATGTCATTATCATGATCTTGATAGGTAGGTACGATCACGGCATGGTTGCATATGTAGAAATTAGCATAAGAAGCCGGAAGCCTGGTGTTGTTGTAATATACAGGTTTAGGCATGGGCAGGGTGATGATATTGAGTTTTTCTCCGTTTATACGAAAAGTCTGTAATGTATGCAGGTTTTTTTGCAGGGGTTCGTAGTTTTCGTCATCCGGATTGCTTTCTATGACAGTTACTACAGTGTTCGTATTAACAAAGCGTGTGATGTCATCAATGTGTCCATCGGTGTCGTCTCCGGCTATGCCATCATCAAGCCACCATACGGTATTTACTCCGTAATAATTGATGAGGTAGCTTTCTATTTCTTTTTGTGAAAGATGAGGGTTTCTGTTTTTGTTGAGCAGACAGGAGGTAGTTGTAAGTACAACACCGCTGCCATTGAACTCTACTGAACCTCCTTCCATAATAATGTTCGGATAAAAGACGGGCAAGTTAAACCTTTTTGCAATGAGAGTGGGAATCACATCGTCCAGGTGATAGGGCGGATACTTTCCTCCCCATGCATTGTAGCCCCAATCTACGATAGCTTTTTGAGGTGGATGTACGGAAGTATTAATAAGAAATGCCGGTCCGTGGTCACGGCACCATGCGTCGTTGGTGGGATGCATGTAAAACTCAACTTGTGAGAGGTCAGTACCTGCCATCTGTAGCCAGCTTATGGCATTGTATTTCATGGCCTCATCGCATACGTTTATTCGCACTTTTTCTCCCTGAGCAATTTCCTTGACAAATCTGGCATAGTTATAGTATATGCTTTCTATTTTACCAGGCCAACTGGCTTTGTTGTGGGGCCAACTGAGCCATGTGGCTTCGTGCATGTGCCATTCGGCAGGGAAGTAGTACCCTAAATCTGCAGGGGTAGAGCCATACGTGGTATTCATCTTGAGTTGGTTTGTATTTCTTTATTGCCGTGTAAATATAAAATCGTATTATGCATTTCAAAACAAATAGCCGCTTTTCGTAATGTAAAAATCGCGTATATTTCATTTTACGTATTGTAAAAGGCTTTCACTGATGTTAGGTTCATTTAGCTGAGCAGTATGAAATGAGATTAGTATAGACTTTACAGTTTGCTAAGTTCATCTTCAAATCCACCACTTAGTATAGGAAATCGGCACCATGAACGCGGGTCTACATTAAAATCATCTATATGAAACGAAGGGGCATAGCGTTCTCTTTTCCACTGATTACGACTCCACAGTCTGAAAAATTTTTTAATATGCTCTTTCAATAAATTTTCTTCTTCAAGTTTTTTTACTTTGAGGATTTCAAAAACCTGTAGCGGCGACAAACGCTGTTTTATGGCTAATCGTTCAATTTGCACCATTATGGCATAAGGCATAAGGTCGCTTTCATCGGTTTGTGATTTTTCGGCAGGCCTCAGTTCAGCTGTTGGAGAGAGTGCATTCACAAAACGCAACCCTTTTTGATTGAGATTATGTTCAGCCCACAAGAGCCATTTTCGTATGAAGTCTTTGTCTACACCGGCTATCGGAGCAATGCTTCCTGAAGTATCGCCATCCATGGTTGCATAACCTACGTCGGCTTCACTTCGGTTAGAGGTAGTAATGAGAAGAGCATTATGAATGTTGGCAAGCATCCATATTATTGGAGATCGTGATCGGGCCTGTATATTTTGCAGCGTTATATCATCGGTATGCCATTGAAGTGTCCGTCCTATAGCTTGTTCAACTTTTCGCGTGTACGAATTTACTTCATCATCTATCGTCCAACTGTAGAAAGTAGCACCGATAGAGTGTGCCAACTCTTTGGCGGATTCAAAAGTTTTTTGACTGGAATTTTGAGTGGCCTGATAGGCACATATGAGAAGGCGTGAGGTGAGTTGCAAAGCTTGTTCTGATTCGGTTTTTGTTTTCAGTACGGATAGTTCAACCTTGTCAGCAATGCCGGCTTTTTCGATAAATTTTTCTAACCCAAGTTCGCGCAATCCTTTTTTTATCATTTCCGACACCATTATGGCACAAGCGCTGGAATCGGCTCCTCCGCTGAGCGAGAGTACAAACCCTTTGCTTTTACTTTTGCGCATGTAATCAAAGAGGCCAAGGCAGGTACACTCCCAGAATTCGTATTCTTTCTCGCGGTCGTCATGGGTGAGGGGGTCGTGACTGGTTTCTCCGGTGATGAAATTAACATCAGCCCAAACGAGCTCTACATCATGAAAAGAGAGGCGGTTGTTACGTTGAATGAGTTTTCCCTTGTAGGCAATAAGTACTTCTCCATCGTATATCATGCGCCCGGCCTCATTACCCAACAGGTTGGCATATACATAAGCACAATTAAATCGTTCAGAACCGCCAATTACCAAATCATATCGTATGGGAGATTTATTGAAAGCAAAATGGCTTGCGCTGGGGTTTAATATGAGATGTACACCTTTTTGGCAATGCCTTATACCGGGTCGTTGGGGCCTCCAGGCGTCTTCACATATTTCAAATCCCAATTTTATGCCACATATGTCGTACAATACATCCCCCAAAGGATACTCTTTTTCTCTAATTATAATTTTTGCGATTTCATTTGCTCTCCATGCAGTGAACCATCTTGGTTCATAGTGTACTCCATCATTGGCCAAAAATTGTTTTGCAGTAAATCCCAAAATATTTTTATTCTGTATGAAACAGGCACAGTTATAAAGCGCACCATTGTGCCGAATGGGAAGACCTACGGATACCGCTATTCCGTCACAATACTCTGCAACATGGAACAATATTTCCAAAGATTTTTCAGGCAACCAGTCAGATAAAAATACATCCTCACATCCATATCCCGTAATGCACAATTCGGGAAGGCATAATATGTCTACGTCGTTAGCACGGGCCCTTTCAATGGCTTGAATAATGTTTTGCATGTTTTGTTTCCAATCGAAAGGAGTTTGGTTTAACGCTGCACCGGCTATTCTTAATCCGTCTTTCTTTGTCATGTTTTGTTCTTTTTCGGAAATTATGATTCGTAACTATAAAAACCAAAAAGGAGGGCTTGGGCGGCTCCTCCTTTTTGGCGTGTGTGTGTATGAATATAGGTTATGAAAAAATCATTAATTGAAATTCAGGAAATCGCTGCAAAGTATTCTGATTTCCTCTTTAGACTTAGGCTCCTCTCCCGACATAAGAGTTACTATTCTTCTCACAAGTACTCCTACTATTGCATTGCGAAAGCCTAATTTTTCAGCTATCTCTATACAATTGCTTAATTCATCTTCAGAGCATACTCCATCTGCCATCATCATTTGCACTAAATCAAATAACTCTTCAAATCTGTCAGAGTCATTGTCCGGCATTTTGAACTCTATGGGTTTGTCAGACTTGATTATTTTTTTTATTTGCTCAGTTGAAAGTCCGTTCTTAATTCCAATATCGAAGATTAATCTTTTTTCTGCTATTGAAAATTCTCCATCAGATTTGGCTATAGCCACCAGGTTAGCTATGTGGCTTTTGATGTTTTTGGTTTTAGATGACTCAAAAAGTATCATATGTTTTGTATTTATTTAAGTTGATACAAATTTAAAACTTTAGATTATTTCTACAAAATAAAATTTACTATTTTTTTGAATATATAAAAAAAATACAAATTAAAATCATTATTTGAAATAAATTTGCGTTTTATAATAAAAATAAGAAAAAAATTAACATAATGTTACTTTTTTAAAAATTGTATTTTATTTATAGTAATTATAATAAACCAATGCTTTAAAATTGTATTTTGTTTATTTTAATGTTTATTATTCGTAGATTTTAACTGAGGAGTTTAACCTGGATTACGCATTAGGGGAAAAGTATCATGAACTGTTTTTTGTGTTGGCGCACCCTGCGAGGCCGGGCTGTCCGCCACTCCGCTGTCGCTTCGGTGCTCTGCTAAATCTCCGCACTGGCCGTGCAAGCCATAGCTCTCATCCTTATGTATAACATTGGGTTTGTTGGTGGTTTTGAAGAGAAGTTGGTGGGGGATTTATGATAATGAACAAGCTAATTCCTCTAATCAGGTCATGAAAAATCAGAAATAACATATCATCAAGTGATAACAAAGTGATAAACCACAGGTCAACATTAAAGTATTCTTTTAGAATTCGAGTTCACAACTGCAATCATGGCGATTGTTGAAATTTATGATGAAATAAACTCAAAGGAGTAACAAAACATCATATGCCAAAAAAAATGTTTTAATCCTTTTATTAAAGGATAATATACGTATATTTGCCAAGCTAAAATCTAAATCTTTAAATATCATGAAAAAACTATTCGTACTATTTTCATTTGCTGGCGCTTTAATGCTGGCTTCATGCGGTGGAGAAACTAAAAAAACTGCCGAAACAACAGACACCACCAAAACTGAAACTTCATCTGTACAGGATACCGCTACTGTAGTGAAACCTGCTGATACTACTGCTGCAGCTCCTGCTACAACACCTGCTACAACTGAAGAGAAAAAATAATTACTTGAATTTACCAAGTTTAAAGCATTGGTCATATATTTGGCTAATGCTTTTTTTTGTTGAAACTCTATACTTTGTACCCATTATGAAAATAAAAAATTTAATCGGTTTTATCTGTGCGGGATTTTTATTCCAGTTCTGTGTTCCTCCTAAACAAATGGTTTCAACTCTTCGCGGCGATTGTGGCGGTCCCGATGATGGCAGGTTCACAATAGGCGCCAACAACATACGACTAATGTATGGATTTCCCATACCCGCCTCTACTTCGCATTTCGTACTCTATGTGGATGGGAAATATGCCTCCAACTATAGTGGATTGGGAAATAATGTCAAGCATGTGTGCACCACAAAAAGATTCAAAACAGAAGGCAACCGAAAGTATGCCGAAATGGATTTTTATTTCGAAGGTATAAAACTTACTCAACGCCTTATACCGGTAGATGGAAACTTGAACGAAACCGACTCTTTGAAACCTGCCCGTTACTACAGAATTGAGTACCAAATGGAAAATGAAACTGCCACCACAAAATCTGTAGGATTGCAATTGCTCTTAGACAATATGATTGCTGATAATGATGCTCCAAAGTTAGACGCTGATGGTAAACGCATACGTGTGGAAACAAAATTTTCGGGAAGTGAAGTCCCTGGTCAAGTATTTTTGTATCGCACTGAAGGAGACCTTTCTGACCATACGGCCGAAATACTGACCAAAAAAGCCAAAGCCGTTGTACCCGATGAATTGGCCATTGGCCGTTGGCCCTACTTTCATAAGGTAGTGTGGGACTATACGCCCGGTGGTATACCATACACAGATGCTGCCGTTATGATAAGATGGAATCCGCAGCCGCTTACGCTAAAACAAAAAAGAACAGTAGCCATATATTATGGTATGGCAAGAAAAACGAAAAATGCAGCTGAAGCAGACCCCGGTATTGCAGCTGCCTTTACCGAGAAAGAATCGGCCACACTCATAATTGACACAATATTCTTCGACAATGCCGATGTACACCTGACGCCTGCCTTTACCAAAAAAATAGATGATATGCTGGCCGGCAAAAACCTTTCTAACATTCAAGGTATACTTATTGAAGGCCATACCGATGCCAAAGGCTCTGAAGAGGCCAACATTGAATACTCCCGGAAACGCGCAAAAACCGTTTCGGATTATTTTGTAAAAAAAGGAGTTGCTGAATACAAAATCGTGCCCAAAGGTTACGGTGAAATGTATGCCAACCAAAGCGAAGAATGCCAGAAAAATGGCAACGCGAAAGACCGCAACAGCGTAATAACTCTATATTACAAACCATGACAATAGGTTAATGATTAAAATCAAACCTCTGGAGCCTGTACATGGCATTTGTCCGGAATGCAACTGCCACCACCCTGAAATGCAGGGTATAATTTTTCATGGCAAACATATTTTGGCCGACATGCTTTGTACATGCTGCGAAAAAAAATATTATCATACCATCCCCGTTGCCCACGACGCTTTATTCCCCATGGCCATAAGCCAACATGGGAAAAAACATTCATACCATCCACAAGCCGAGTTTTGGCTTGCTCAACCCCTCATACAATCATTAAAAAACTCAAAGCTGCAAACTAAGGCTCAAATAACCTTCGAGCAAATTCGCCATTACAAAAACATCATATTGCTCAACTGCTTAGACAAATGCTATGGACACATACTCTACAAATGCTTCAACGCATACCGATACCTCAACTTACCCGACACCGGATTGGTTATGCTCATTCCGTCTTTCATGCGATGGATAGTGCCCGATGGAGTGGCTGAAGTGTGGCATGTACATTTACCTGCAGAAAAGCTTAATCATTATATTCTTAACTTAAATACAGTTATACACCAACGCTTAACCCTCTACCAGAATGTGCTATTGGCAACATCTTACATACACCCCGAACTTGAAGAAAAAACATTATATCCCTTTTTAAAAACACACCCTTTTGATTTAAAAAAATTCTACGAAACACCTTTTCGTATAACCTTCTTTCTGCGCAACGACCGCTTTTGGCTGAGCAATGATATAGATTACTTTCTGCTACTGGTTTGTAAAAAATACAAGATTTTACATTTGTTGAGACCTTATTTTTTATTTAAACAAACTCGTTTGGTAAAAAAATTCGCTCGGATAATACACAAAAAAAATTCTGCAATTGAACTTATAGCCACCGGAGTAAAAAACTCTTTTTCTTTAGGACCTCTCATTAAAGATCTCAGAAAACAACTTGGAGAAGATGACCCCATGCACAGTTGGACAAGCATATATGCTCAAACCCATATAGTGATAGGGGTACATGGTTCTCATATGCTCGTGCCTACAGCCCTTTCTGCCGCATTCATAGAAATAGTTCCTCACTATAAACTTATTCACTACACGGAAGATATTCTTTTTAAAAACTCATCCTCACGCCTCACACTGTTTCTTGGGCGAATACTCACCCAATGTACATCTGCAAAAATTCTCGCAACACATGCTTTGCATGTATTGGAACATTTTAAATATATTTATGAAAATACAAACGTGAATTTTTCTTGTCCTAAAACAGAGGTAAGGGCAAACAAATAACCATTTCTTTACTGCTATAAGCATAAAATTTTATATAATTGTGAGTTGTAATTTCAAGGCATGATTAAAAAACTATGGGGAAATTTTTTCAAAAAGTTCTGCTTGTAGATGATAATGACACCGATAATTTTATTCACAAAAGAATTATTGAATTGTCAAACTTCTCGGATGAAATCATAGTTAAAAATTCCGGCAAAAGTGCTCTTGAGCATTTGGAATCCATCAAAACGGATATTAACCAAATACCCGATCTGATATTTTTAGATATCAACATGCCCATCGTAGATGGTTTTGTGTTTTTATATGAATACGATAGCTTTCCGGAAGAAATCAAAAGGAAATCTAAAATTGTGATACTCTCCAGCTCTGATAGTAAAAAAGATATAGATCGTATTATTGATAATGAGTATGTAATACATTTTATCACTAAGCCTCTCTCCGAAGAATCCCTCAATCAACTCAAATCCAAAATCGCTTCCCTGAATAAATAACGTTCAGCTTACAAGGGGAGCATAAGGTTGCATTATCTTATTTTATGCAGTAAAATACAAAATGTACTACTTGGTCAAATGAAGTAGTTACTGTATAATTGTTGACATCGTTTTGTGGTGGCATCCTAAACTGTGCGTATGAATGTGTGTATGAAGTGTAGTTGTTTCATAAGTTTTGCTTTATAATCTAATGTAATTCTTTTAAAAGCAACTCACCTAACACACTTTTTGGATACTACCTGAAGGAATTGATAGGGAATAAACATTACACATTAAAGTTCAAAAATGGCAAAAAAAGCAACTGAAAATATTGACGACTCATTAGAAAAAAAACTGTGGCAGGCTGCCGACAAGCTCCGTAAAAACATGGACGCTGCCGAGTACAAACATGTAGTGCTGGGACTGATTTTCCTGAAATACATCTCCGATGCTTTTGAAGAACTTTACCACAAACTGAAAGAAGGCAAAGGCGATTACGAAGGAGCCGACCCCGAAGACAAAAATGAATACGTAGCCGAGAAAGTGTTTTATGTGCCGCCCTCTGCACGTTGGACATGGCTGCAAGGCCGTGCCAAGCTGCCCACCATTGGCAAAGACATTGACGATGCCATGGATGCCATTGAAAAAGACAACCCATCCTTAAAAGGCGTTTTGCCCAAAGTGTATGCACAGGAAAAGCTGGATAAAACTTCGCTGGGCGGCTTAATTGACCTCATCAGTACGGCTACGCTTGGCACACAAGAGGCACAGGCAAAAGATATATTAGGCCGGGTGTACGAATACTTCCTGGGACAATTTGCTTTAGCAGAAGGCAAAAAAGGCGGACAGTTCTATACGCCTGAAAGCGTGGTGAAACTATTGGTTGAAATGCTTGAACCCTATGAAGGCAGAGTGTTCGACCCCTGCTGCGGCAGCGGGGGCATGTTTGTGCAGAGTGAGAAATTCATCAAAGCCCATCAGGACCACTACAAAAAATTCCCCTCCTCAGGAGGGGTGTCCGCAGGACAGGGTGGTAAAATTGCCCTCACCCCAAGTGATAGAATTTCTATTTACGGACAGGAAAGCAACCAAACCACCTGGCGACTCTGTAAGATGAACCTGGCCATTCGCGGCATTGACAGCAGCAATGTAAAATGGAACAACGAAGGCAGCTTTTTAAATGATGCGCATAAAGACCTGAAAGCGGATTTTATTATTGCCAACCCACCGTTTAACGACAGCGACTGGAGTGGCGAACTGTTACAGAACGATGCCCGCTGGCAATATGGTAAGCCGCCTGCCGGCAATGCCAACTACGCATGGATACAACACTTCCTCTATCACCTTGCACCCAACGGGCGTGCCGGTTTTGTATTATCGAAAGGCTCGCTCACCAGCAACTCAGGTGGCGAGTACGAAATACGCAAAGCATTGGTTGATGCCGATTTGATTGACTGCATTGTAAACCTGCCCGCAAAATTGTTTTTTTGGATTAGGCTTTTAATTAATTACGTTTTTATTTAGTTTTAGCATAAAATAGTTAGTTAAATGGAAGCAAGATTCAAAAGTCTATCGCTTTTCGAGTTTCAAAAGCGTTTTCCCGATGAGGAAAGCTGCCTGGTTTACCTTTCAGAACTCAAGTGGGCAAAGGG
>JANWYS010000097.1 GCA_025054875.1 Cytophagaceae bacterium
TATGTAACAAATAAAAAAAGTACTATGTTTGTAAAAAAAAACAACTACACTTCATACACACTTTTTGGGATACTACCCAGCAATGTGCTCAAAAAGCCATTGAAAGGTGAAGCCGAAACGGTTATTGCACTTCAAAGGCGCTCTCCTTCAATGGTCAGTACCCGGCTTGACCAAATGGGCTTACCCATGCGGAATCTGCGGTAAAAAAAAGCTTCTCTTTTTATATCCTGTAAATCTATGTGTGTAGCTTTTACAATGTTCCCGGTACCTTGACTTAACAAAGTATCACTCTTACTCATGAATCACCTTCATCTCCACTCTCTTCGAAGGTATGCCATTTATAGGTTCAGAGGTGGAGTACCCTTTTGGAATGATTCGTTCGTAAGGTATGCCTTTCCGGTGTAACCATTCAGAAATAGCTTTTGCCTGAGCACTGGTATTGTCGCTGGTATAAGTGATTTTTACTTTGTATTGTTCTTTTCCGGTGCTGTCAATATATGTGCCCAAGGTGTCTGTTATTGTTCCATACAAATTGTTTCTAAATACTGTATCGGTTTGAACCTTATCGGTATGAACACCTATTTCCACTCTGAGAGTAATATTCGTTTTTAGTAATTGGTATATTCTGTTCAACTCTGGAAGAGAGTATTCATCAAGAGTGTCAGTATTATTTTTGAAAGAGATATTATTTAACGGAATGATAAGCCCGGGTCTTAGCTTTTCAACTATGATATCTAATTTTCTTTCCTCATATTTGTTTAATTTGTCGAGTTTCAGAATGGTGGAATAGAAGGAGTATCCGTTCTCATTGGCAGTAATACAAACATCGTAATTATAGCCGCAAACGAAAGGAGCAGAGTAAGTTCCATCTGCCCCGCCTTGTACTATGCATGAAGTGTTGTTTTGCAAATTAGTGTAAATGATTTTGGGCATTATCAGTAAGTTGTCGTTTGCTTTCTTTACTACGCCTGTAAGTTGATATATTTTATTCGCAGACAAAGATTCTGGAATTTTTGAACGCGTAATGTCAAAGCTGCTTTTTCCTTTTATGCTGTAATAGGCAAGATTACCCGCCGGCACAGACAGATGTATATCATCTCCGGATGTATTGAATGTGTTCAGTGAGATGGGTTCAGACCAACTGCCGGTATCATCTTTCTGGCTTATATAAAAATCATATCCTTGTGACGATCCCTCTGTGTAGGATGAAAACAGTAGTGTTCGGGAGTCGGGCAGTAAACGGGCATTGCAAACACAGCCTCTGTTTATTGAAGCCGGCATCTCAACAGGTGCTTTCCATCCGTTGGTGGTTTTTTCTGCTATCCATATTTTCCCGCAAGAATTCCCTGAGGGTGTTTTTTTATCGCTCATACGTGTGAAATACAACCATTTCCCATCCGGAGATAGGTTGGGATACATTTCATGTGCCGCACTGTTTACAGGCCTTCCTATGTTTTGAGGTGCTGTCCATGATCCGATTATGGTTTTTTCCATCATCCATATATCATTTTGCCCAATACCAGGATAGCGTGATGATGAAAACATTATTATGTTACCATTGTAATTCAGAGAAAAACTTCCGTTGTAAATATTTTTCACATCGCTGTTTGCTCCCGACAAGGGCTGAGGTACTGTCCATGTCCCGTTTTTAAAATATGAAATCATGATCTGGCTTTTTTCTTCATTCATATGTTTGTATTCAAAAATCATCGTCTTACCATTACCACTAAGAACGACATTAAACTCATCACTTAATGCAGTATTGATCGGGCTGCCCAAAGGAAGATGCTGGCCATGTGAAATAATGGTTGATAAAAAAAAGTTTATGCACAAAAAGTACCTAATCATAAAATTTTTTTAATAGCGAAATGTGTTTTTTAATATATACTCCTACGAAACCAATAAAAATTTGGATTAAATTTATGTTAAAAAATATAAAATAAGTTTCAAGTCTATACGTTCCCGGTTATTTGAAAGATCTGTGTTATGTATATGTAGTACGAAAATATGAGCTACCAGGTAGATCACGTAACAGCTTGCGAATATTTGCTTCAACGTTTTATAAGGTACGCACCTAAACAAGTTATCACCAAAATTCGAGGTTCAATATAGTTTGTATTGCAAAAAATATGTTTATTCATTTCTTCGCTGTGCCAATATTTGCACCCATCCTTTTATGACCCGAATTTCATCTTCTTTATTTATACGGCGAAAATATTTTACTGTGGCGCTGAAGTAATAGATGCCATCGTTAAGAAATGAAAGTTCATTGCTCACGCCGTTCCATCGAAGATATATGTCGTTATTCATCGAATACACCAGTTTACCCCATCGGTTGTATACTTTAAAATCTACTGCTTCTACGCCTCGCGGCACAGGAAAGGGCACAAACAAATCATTGTACGCATCACCATTAGGAGTAATGAGGTTAGGCAATTCATAAAACACACAATCGTCAACACATTTTTTTTCGCTTTTGGCACCCTCTCTGCCAAATATATTGACTGCGGCTACCTGATAGCAGCCGGCCGTAGAGACAGAATCGTAATGATTGTATGAGAACACCGTATTTAAGAGTGTACTATCTAAAAACCGTGTCTCATCATCGGGATAAGGGGCATAGTAGATGTTGTAATGTTTTATATTGTTGCATATTGGATCGGCTACGTTGTTCCACTGCAGGGTGTTATAAAATATATCCAAATTTCCTTCACATCCTTTTACAGTGAGTTGTGGTGTAGCGGGTGGCCTGTCGTCAGCAGGGTTTGTACACAGTTGCTGAGAAGTATTGAAAAAAACATTATTTGCGATGAGAGGATGACAGTACGATCCGTAAGCACGTATGAAATAGCATACAGTGTCGCAATTTCTCAACATAGAATCAGTGTATGATTTTTCATTGTTGTCAAGTGTGAGTAAATAATTGAGAGAACTTCCGTTTATGCTTCTGAATATTTGTATGGAATCTAGCTTCCAGGGTACATTCATGGCCCAATCAAGTTTTACTTTTTCAAAGCCCGGAGTAAGGTTAAGGTCTACAGTAGAGGCAGGAGTAGTGATGCCTACACCTTCAAGCTCAATTTTATAGTTGTAGCCATCAATGAGTGTATTCAGACCGGTATCGGTGTAAGGAGAATTGACGTTGGCCGCAATCAGAGCAAAATTTTGCCCGTTTGTTCCATTTGCCCTGTATATATTATATACATAGGGAGGTGAAGATGTTGGTTGTAGAGGATCTATCCATGCAAGTGATACTTGTCCGTTTGCAAGGCTTGTATTGGAAACCGAAACCTGTGTGATAACGGGTAAGTCAAGAAGAGGTGTGACGCAGGCTTGTAATGAGGGATAGCTCTCTCCGGCTTTCGGTTGGGGGAATTTGGCTACCAGCAAGTAGCAGTAGGTAACACCTCTGGAAAGTCCTTTACCATTGTTGTTGTCTGTAAATGTGGTCACTCCAATAGGTACTTCGCCAATCTTTGTATAACCTGATAGTCCGCTTATCCCACTCATACAGCCATTTGGCATCAATATGTTAGAGTCGCAGGTCGAACGGTATATTTCCATTTTTTCAGCGTTTGAGCATAAATAGGGATTCCAGTTAAGCTGAGAGGCGCTATTATTTACTAATGATGCGACCAGGCCGGTTGGTCTCGGGCCTTTGACATAAACAGTCCAACTGCGTACATCGGCGAGCGTATCTTTTAGAGGTCTGTCTTCAGCTTTAAAGGTATATATGTAGGGTTGTTCGCGAACATCGTCGCATCCGGGTGTCCATGAAAAAATGCCTGTAGCCGGACTGGGTTGTGGATTAGATGCAGAGAAAAACGTATTTGGAAACGCCGACAACACAATGAGATTGGCATCAGGGTCAGTGGCTACGATAGTCTTGTTGAGAGAGCTTCCGGCATACACACAAGTGTCTTCTGGCAAAAAAAGCACGGGAGGATTATTCAGAGAGTTTACTACACGGATTTGCATGTCGCGCACGATGTAGCCTATACGTAAAAATTCACCGGTAGGTCCTTTTCGCCATTCTTCAATTAATATGGCTATATTATATATACCGGTTATTACAGGCTCGTTCCACACTAAATCGCCGGTAACCGGATCCAAAGTAAATGACACGGAATGATCAGGAGTATAGTATCCCATTACGTTAAGGTTTTTGCTGGATTGAGGCACAACCATTTTATACGATAAGCTATCGCCATCTGCATCAATCGCTCCGGGATTATGTGTAAACAATTCGCCCACTGTAGCTTTGTCTATGGGGGGCACAAGCAGTACGGGTGGATTATTGCTCCCCAGCAGCGGAGATATGGAAACCATGGTTTCTATGTAGAAGGCTGTAACATCGGGCGCTGTCATATTGATGATGCCGGCGTTTCGGAATTCTTCCCTGTAGCTCACTATATAAAACCCTGCCCCGGAATATGTGTGTACGAATTGATATATATTTCTGAAAGTATCGTTTCCTACATACACCTTGGAGAGGCGAGGAGTTAGGTTGGATTGAGTGCCGTCTCCGAAATCAATGATGGCATCAGGATTATCAACAGAAGATAGTGAATTGGTGTACACGGTAAGAGTGAACCGGAATGTATTTCCGGCCAGACGTTCAGCTATGATCTCTCCCGCACGTATGTGAGAACCTTTTATGATACTGATGCCGGAAAAGAGAATGAACGTCACTATAAAACACTTCATCTTATACATGCACATATGAGAGCGTGAATCTGTAATGTACAACGTAAAGTAGTAATATTAGTTTTAACATATGCTGCTGAGGCTAAATTTATTTGTCAGCAACAGCAACTCATTTAAGTACGATTTTCCTTTCGGCCCGGCAAAAGGGGCTACTTACCGGCTTTCCGTGCTTGTCTAAAAGTTCTATTTTTATCGAGTGTTCACCCTTTGTCAGGCCTTTAATAAAGTAAGCTTTCCATGAAGTGATGATGAATTCTTGCCCATCAATGGTTGCCCGTACTTTGTAGCCATTCTCAGAAAGTTTCACATTCACCAAATAAAAGTCGAGCAGTATGTTTGTGGTATCCTTTCCTATATATTCCCCTTTAGGCCTGCTGTAGAAGAGCATTGGCCTGGTCAGATCTACTTTTTCATAAGTTCCTGTACCCACAGTAAACTGGCGTATGTCATAAGCATTTTTGTGCTTAAGACTTTCGTGATAAGAACGAGACAAGAACGACAAGGCAACATAGGTGCCTTCTTTCAGAGTTTCTGAAAAGTCGGTTTCATACCTGGCGAGGTAAGGTTCGTTGTTTAGGATGAGATGTATGTGCTGGCCTTTGTCAGAGTTGTTGCAATGTTTCTGCTTTGCATCAGAAGTTTGCGTGGCGAGCTCATAGTTTTTTATATCATAAACAAACCTCACTACGTTTATATCATGCTTGCTGTTAGGTGCAGGAGACTTCAGCTTCAACACAGCTTTAGGAAATACCGGTGAATCCTCTACTGGTGTAAGCGATATTTTAGACATATTTTGAGCCCAGGCACACCGCCACACCTCAAGAAGGATAAAATAAGTCAACATTCTTTTCATAGTTCAGTTATATTGATTGTTATACTTTGTCTTGATGTGATTGGTAATTTCCTTTACTTTTTGTTCCTGGTCAATATTGCAAATAAGCAGAGCATTATCGTGTTCTATAATCATATAATTTTCTAATCCCTGTACGACTACTAATTTATGAACAGGAGTTTTTATCACACAGTTCCTTGAGTCGTAAGTAATGACATTACCACTTACTACGTTATTGTTTTCATCTTTAGGAGAGGTTTCGTAAATGGATTTCCATGTGCCCAGGTCAGACCAGCCAATATCAGCAAGCAATACATACACATTGGAAGATCGTTCCATTATGGCATTATCAATAGAAATGCTCTTACACTGAGCATAAGTTTTGGATATAAAATCGGTTTCTTTATCTGTAAAATAATCAGGCTGCCCCTCTTCAAAAAGTTTAGCCATGTCGGGTTCGTAAGTTTGCAGGGCTTCTGTGAAAGCATTGACATTCCAAATGAAAATACCGGCATTCCATACGAACTCCCCGGTTTCCAGAAATTTTACGGCCAGGTCATAATGAGGTTTTTCTGCAAAGGTTTTTACTTTTTTTATCTCCGAATGTTCATTTTCTATGAACTGGATATATCCGTATCCTGTATCGGGGCGTGTAGGCTTGATACCGAGTGTAAAGAGGCTTTGAGTTGAGCGTGCAGCTTCTACGGCAATTTTTATTTTTGAGAGGAATGCTTCTTCTTTGAGTATTATGTGGTCAGAGGGAGCTACTATGATGATGGCATTGGGGTTTGCTTTTTTTATTTTATAACAAGCGTAAGCTGCACAAGGTGCTGTGTTTTTCCCGAAGGGTTCTCCCAGCAACTGATGTTCTGACAAAAATGGTAGTTGTTCTTTTACAAGAGGAACATATTGAGTGTTTGTTACTACAAACAGGTTATCCGTAGAACATATGGGAGCAAACCTTTCGGCGGTAAGTTGCAACAAACTCTTTCCGGTGTTTAAAAAATCATGAAATTGTTTAGGCCTTGAAGTACGGCTGTAAGGCCAAAGCCTGGTACCTATGCCGCCGGCCATAATTACTACATAAGTGTTCGTGTTCATTTACATTATAGGGGTTTAGTCATAAAATACAATACGTCAGATGATTCCTTCTCTTAGCAAGTCATGTATATGGATAAAACCTTTCAGGGTATTTTCTCTCATGACGATGAGTTGGGTGATGTTGTTTTGCTGCATAATTTTCAATGCTTCGGTGGCATAGGCATCTTCATCTATGGTCAAAGGTTTACGGGTCATGATTTCCTCAGCATGAAGAGCAGTTATATTTTCATATTTATTAAGCATTCTTCTCAGGTCGCCGTCGGTAATTATACCCGTAAGCTCATGAGCATCGTTTACAACGGCAGTGGCGCCAAGCCTCTTTGAGGATATTTCTATGATAACTTCTTTTATGGTAGCTTGAGTATGTACAACAGGAAGTTGATTAACAGTATAAATATCTTTCACACGTAGATATAGCTTTTTACCTAAAGTACCTCCCGGATGCAATTTTCCGAAATCATCTTTATTGAACGCACGCATTTCAATCAAACATATAGCCAGCGCATCGCCCATTACTAAGGCAGCAGTAGTACTGGTGGTAGGTGCAAGGTTCAGGGGGCAGGCTTCGCGCTCTATTGTACAATTGATGACGTAGTCGGCCTGAACGGCCAGGTACGATTGCGTGTTGCCTGTGAGCGCTATTATGGTTGCTCCAACTCGGCGTATGAGTGGTATCAGTACTTTTATCTCCGGAGTGTTGCCACTCTTAGAGATGAAGATAACTACATCTTCGGGTTTTACTATACCCAAGTCACCATGGAGAGCATCAGCAGCGTGTAAAAATACCGCAAATGTGCCGGTTGAGTTGAAGGTTGCTGTAATTTTTTGGGCTATAATTGCGCTCTTTCCCACACCGGTGAGTACTACCTTACCCTTTGTATTGGCTATTAAACGCACCGTGCATTCAAAATCATGCCCCACATGTGCAAGTAAGTTTTTTATTGCTTCTGACTGGTTTTGAATGGCATTTTTTGCAATATGTATAATATTTTTTTCTATCTTCAAGTTACGTTTTGTTGAAAGCACATTGTTCAACAAATATATAAAGTAAATCACAATAAAAGACAGGAGATAAAACAATGTTGATCGAAAACGAAGTAGATTTGCTAAGCCGTTTGAAAAACGTATTTGGTTTTTCACAATTCAGAGGCGAACAAGAAGAGATCATCAATCATTTAATGTCCGGCAACAATACTTTTGTGATCATGCCTACAGGTGCCGGAAAATCCATGTGTTACCAACTTCCTGCTGTTAGCATGGAGGGCACAGCCATAGTAATATCGCCCCTTATTGCACTGATGAAAAACCAGGTTGACCAGATGAATGCACATGGCATAAATGCACAAGTGCTCAACTCTACTTTAAACAAAACAGAACTGTCAAAAGTAAAAAAAGAAGTCATAAACGGAGATGTAAAACTTTTGTACGTGGCTCCTGAATCATTGTGTAAAGAAGAAAACATCGAATTTTTGAAAAAAGCCAAAATATCTTTCGTAGCTATTGATGAAGCACATTGTATTTCAGAATGGGGGCATGACTTCCGTCCGGAATACAGGAAAATCCGTTCCATCATAGATCAGTTGGGCAACTTTCCGATCATCGCTCTTACAGCTACTGCTACTCCAAAGGTGCAGATGGATATTCAAAAAAACCTCAGAATGGAAGATGCTTCAGTGTTCAAATCTTCTTTCTATAGAAAAAATCTCTATTATGAAGTTCGCCCTAAAAAAGATGCCAAGAAGCAGATCATAAAATTCATAAAACAAAACAGTGGCAAGTCCGGTATAATATATTGCCTGAGCAGAAAAAAGGTAGAGGAGATAGCAGAACTTTTGAAGGTGAATGGTATAAAAGCATTGCCCTATCATGCAGGCCTGGATTCGGATGTGAGAATGAAAAATCAGGATGCATTTTTAAATGAGGAAGTTGATGTTATTGTAGCTACCATAGCCTTCGGAATGGGCATAGATAAACCGGATGTGCGCTATGTAATACACTATGATGTGCCTAAGTCGTTGGAGGGTTACTATCAGGAAACCGGAAGAGCAGGACGCGATGGCATAGAAAGCAAGTGTATTATGTTCTATTCTTATCGCGATATTCTAAAATTAGAAAAATTTAATCGCGACAAAACTCTTACCGAACGTGAAAATGCAAGGCACTTGCTCATGGAAATGACTGCCTTTGCCGAATCGTCTATTTGCAGAGTCAAACAATTGCTTTATTACTTCGGAGAGCATTTTGATAAAAACTGTGGGTTCTGCGACAACTGCCTGAACCCTAAAGAAAGTTTTGAGGGAAAAGCTGAAGCTCAGCTTGCGTTAAAAGCTGTAGAACTCACGGAAGAAAAATTCGGCATAACTCACCTGGCTAACCTGTTGATGGGAGTAGAAAATGATTACACACGCAGCTATATGATGGAAGCCAAAGAAGTATTTGGCAAGGGGAAAAACCACACTGCCGAATTTTGGAGTTCCATCATCCGCCAACTGATGTTGTTTGAGTATTTGCAAAAGGACATAGAGGAGTATGGTATTTTAAAACTCACCGACAAAGGGCGCAAATTTATCAAAACGCCTCATTCTATTAAGTTTTATAAAGACCATGACTATACGACAGACAGCGACAACGATGATGGCGACAGTGATGCAGAGCATCCCAAGTCTTACGACCCTGTGTTGTTTGAACTACTAAAAAGCTTAAGAAAAAAAGTAGCCAAAGAAAAAGGAGTGCCTCCTTATGTAGTATTTCAAGACCCTTCGCTGGAAGAAATGGCCACTGTATACCCCACCACAAAAGAAGAATTAAGCAGAATAAACGGCGTAGGCTCCGGGAAAATAGCCAAGTTTGGTAAAGTGTTTTATGAATTCATAGCCAAATATGTAGAAGAACACAACATTGAAACCGTAAATGATGTAGTGGTAAAAAATTTTGTAGACCGATCAAACATCAAAATATTCATCATTCAACAAATAGATAAAAAAGTACGCTTCGAAGACATAGCGGAAGCCAAATCCATATCTATGCAGGATTTGTTGCAGGAAATAGAACACATATGCTACTCCGGCACAAAGCTGAACATAGATTATTATATAAACGAACTCATTGAAGAAGACCGTCAGCAAGAGGTGATAGACTACTTCATGCAAGCCGAAACAGACGACATACAAGTAGCCTTGAAAGAATTAGGAGATGAAGACTACACAGAAGAGGAACTCAGACTTATGCGTATTAAGTTTTTGTCCGAATATGCTAATTGAACGAACAAGGCAGATGGTACTTATGTATTGTACTGATTCATTGTATGCAGGTTAAAAACTCATAGGTGCCGTGAGGGCTTATTTATGCACAAAATAAATCAGACCTCATAAGTCTGCTGTTGGCAGTGCATTAATCTAAAATCGTTATAAGAAAATGTAGAGTCTGTCATGTATTAAATGACGTTTGGAAAAAGAATCCACTGGCGATAATGGTATTTAAAGGTATTTCACAAATTGTTGCTCGATGTATAACTAAGAATAACTCGTAAGATTTCTATACGCTAAATCACACTAAATTCTTTCTTCAAACCCGGATTTTTCAGTTGA
>JANWYS010000098.1 GCA_025054875.1 Cytophagaceae bacterium
TAGACTTTACCCCACATCCACGCATAAATCCCCCACCAACTTCTCTTCAAAACCACCGACAAACCCAATGTTGTACATAGAACTGAGCGGTCTGTTTGTGTTCCTTTTTGTAGAACCTTTCAGTAGAACAAAAAAGAACGAGTGGCGAAAATTCTGGGCGCCGCCCTAAAGGGCGGCGCCCAGACCCAAATCTTTTAAGTAAAAACCACACAATCACCATTTGTCAATGAAATCCATCCACAGCTAAACTACGACCTGACCATGCACTTTATGAAACGCCGAATTCGGGTTTAATGATTATATTTGTGTTTATGTAGCAGATGCAGAGGGAAAATTGTAAATGATTTTATAACTTGCTGTCATGGACAACTATTTAGTATCAGCACGCAAATACAGGCCATCCACTTTTGAAAGTGTAGTAGGGCAGTCGCATATTACAACCACGTTGAAGAACGCCATACGAAACAATCACCTGGCGCAAGCATTTTTATTTTGCGGCCCCAGGGGGGTTGGTAAGACTACCAATGCCCGCATTTTAGCAAAAGCAATCAACTGCACTAATCTGACAGAAGATACCGAGCCATGCAATACATGTGAATCTTGCATAAGTTTCAACAATAATGCTTCTTTCAATATTCATGAGTTGGATGCGGCATCCAACAATTCTGTAGATGACATTCGTAATTTGGTAGAACAAGTACGATATCCTCCTCAATACGGAAAATACAAAATCTATATCATAGATGAGGTGCACATGCTGTCTAATGCAGCTTTCAACGCCTTTCTGAAAACCTTGGAAGAGCCTCCGCCTTATGCTATATTTATTTTGGCAACTACTGAAAAGCATAAAATTATACCTACCATATTATCACGTTGCCAGATTTTCGATTTCAATAGGATAAAGGTAACCGACATTGCTCAGCATCTGGCTTACATAGCCAAAAAAGAAGGCGTAACTGCCGAACCACAGGCTTTGCATCTGATAGCCCAAAAAGCCGATGGTGCGCTGCGCGATGCACTATCCATGTTTGACCTTATAGTAACCTTTTCCGGAAATCACATTACATATAAATCGGCCATCGAAAATTTACATGTATTAGATTATGATTACTATTTCAAAACCACAACCGCTCTTTACACCAAAGATGTATCAACCGTATTGCTTACATTTGATGAAATATTAAGAAAGGGATTTGACGGACATAATTTCATAACAGGACTGGCTGAGCATTTCCGTAATCTTCTTGTATGCAAGGATACTTCTACGTTGAAGCTGTTGGATGTAGCCGAAGAGGTCAAATATACCTATGCCAATCAGGCAGCTGAAATCTCTTCCGGATTCTTGCTGAATGCATTAAACATTTGCCAGCAATGCGACCTTCAATACAAATCCAGCAAAAATCAACGCTTGCTGGTAGAACTGAGCCTGATAAAAATAGCACATCTAAACGATGCCATTGACCTGGCTGCCCATCTGACTTCCGGCAGTGAGGTAAAAAAAAAAGTAGTATCCTGACTGATGCCGGTAATACGGCTAAAACAGAGCCCGCACCTAATACAAATAATGATGAAAAACAACCCGTAAAAGAATTTGTTTCGCAGATAAGCAAGGAATTAAAAACTCCTTCGCTTAAGTTAAATTCCCTCAAAACAAACTCATCACTTCCGGAAGAAAATAAACAGCCTGACATGGCTATAAAGCAATCCGAACCTTTGCAGGAAAAAATTATCACTCCGGAAAATCTAAAGAAACATTGGAATACTTTTGCTCAAAACCTCAAAAATTGCGGCAAGATAAATGAATATGTAATCATCCATAAGGATGTAATTTTGAAAGATGGACATATCGTAGTATTGCACTTAGACAATCTTGTTCAGTTAGATCAGTTAAATTCGTTCAAAGCCGAGTTGTTGCAATATCTCAGAGAGCAATTGCAAAACAACCGTATCATGATAGAACCTGTCTTATCTGAACAAAAAGAAGAAAAGAAATTATACACAGACTCAGACAAATTTGCTTATCTGGCCGAATTGAATCCTCTTCTGATTGAAATGAAAAACAGATTGAGCCTGGATATGTGACGCAAGAAATTTTCGAGATTAAAATTCATTCATTTACCTATCATCTCCTTATACGCTGCAGCATCCAGTAAGGTATGGAGCTCATCGGTATTGTTGAGTTGAATTTTTATGATCCATCCTTTACCGTAAGGATCTGTATTTACCAGTTCAGGATGTGCATTTAGTTCAGGATTTACTTCCAATATTTTTCCTCCGGCCGGAAGAAATAAGTCGGATACGGTTTTAACGGCTTCTATCACCCCAAAAACGTCGTTTTGTGAAAGCTCTTTACCTATTGTGTTTACATCCACATACACAATATCACCCAATTCTTTTTGAGCAAATTCAGTGATGCCCACTGTTGCCATACCACCTTCTACTCTTATCCATTCGTGGTCTTTACTGTATTTTAAATCGGCAGGAAAATTCATAATGCTTTTGTTTGCTCAAAGCTAATATGGATTAGTTTTATATCAAAAAAAAATTCTATAACTCATGTATTGACGAATGTAGCAAAATCAATATTCACCAGTTCTCCATAGTTTTTACATTGTTATCTCTTAGCGCATTTTTATCTCCCTCAAAAGTAAATCGAGTACATGATACACGAGTTCATACTTAAATCAAAAAAAATTATGCAGTAATAAATGATGGTTGCAACCTCGCATTTAATCTGTTTCGTGTTTCATCATCAGAAACAATTTTCTGAAATTCTAATAACAACATCTCTGATACATAAAAATGGAATAAAACGCATTCTACCCGTGCTTGCAGGTTTACCAATTCTTTAAATGCAGCTTTTTTATGTTTTTGTGTGCTTTTTTGCAATGAGGGTTTGCACGCACACAAGCAGCAACAACAGAAGCCATCAATAACGTTAAAAGAAAAATTTTTTTCATAGTCAATTTTAATTAATTTGTTTTACGGGATATTCTACCAACTCCAGATTATGTCTTTTGGCAAATTCTTCTTGAGCTTTCTGAAATTTTGCATCCAATAGTTCTTCTTCTTTAATAAGCTTTTTAGCCAATTCATCAAGTTTATCGTGGTCCTCTTTGGAACGATCTCTGTTGGAGATTAGTTCTATCATGTGGTCATATTCTTTAACGAGCGACGACTCATATAGCCTGAACCATTCCAGAGCAGCATCTCGCAACGAACCGTCACCCTCAAAATCTTTAAACTTAGAAACTTTAGCAATAGCTTTATCAATTCTTTTTATGAGATCAGCTTTTTGGTTCATCAGTTCTTCTTTTGTTCCTTTTTCAAAAGTCTTAAAAAATTTTACAATGTAGGGGGTTACCTTATATTGTTCCTCTATAATTTTGTTGTTATAAGCGGCAGCTTTTTTATTTTGAGCTAATGAAACTGATACCGCAAAAATCATAATAATAAATATCGTTAATTTTTTCATAGTTTATCTGAATTAAAGAAAGTGTGAATTTAGTTACTTAATTTACGGAAAGTCAAAAAAAAATGTTTCTGCTGAATTTATAATCTATTCATTTCATTCAATGATGGGCCTAAAGAGAAAAAAGCATGTCGTATGGATAGTTTCCGCTGGGGTGCTTTTTAGTTTTTTGGCATTGTCGGTTGCGCTTTTTGATGTGGTAGACCGCAGGCCTTATACCCAGATGGACTACTATAAGAAAATGATAGCACAAATAGAGCATATTCAAATAAATCAGGATTCATTATGCGGAAAATATTTAAAATGTGGATGGAGTGTTGAAAACATCACACCTCCGTATCCCCTTTCCATGGCCGGATATAGCTTCAGGGGATTGAGCAATGGCGTGCACGACTCCATATATGCACGTGTGCTGGTATTTGATAACGGGATTCGAAAAATAGCTATTGTGAGTGTAGACCTACTCATATTTCCACCTGAGGTAAAATATATATTGGATACATTGCTGAAAAATAAACCCGTAGAGAGTTCTTCCATATTATATACAGCCACGCATACACACAGTGCTTCCGGAGGTTGGGCAAAAAGAATTGCCGGAAGGGCAACTGCCGGAAAATTTAATCCTCAATATGTAGAAATGATTGCGCACAAGATTACAAAAGCTCTATATAATGCTGTAACTGACATGAGTGATGCAAAAATCGGATATGCACAGTATGACGCATCCCGATACGTCAAAAACAGGTTAGGATATGCTGATAGTCGGGTTGACCCCTGGCTCAGAGTAATAAAAATAGAAAAACAAAATGGGTCCAAAGCACTGATGTTAACCTTCTCTGCACATCCCAATTGTCTTAGCCCGCAATTTATGAAAATTGCCGGAGATTATCCGACAGCCTTATCGGATATATTGAAAAAAACTACTGACTATGAGTTCATTTCCTTTTCAGCAGGTGCCGTAGGCAGCCATGCTCCATCGGATTTTGCTTCCAACGTACAAAAAATGGGAGCCGGACTGGCAGAAATTGTTACCAAAAACTCTCATAACATCCGCATGCAGGAAACTACAACACTCTATAGCATAAAGCTACCTTTGTGGCTGCGAGAGCCTCATTTAAGACTACACAAACACGTTCGCATTCGTCCATGGGTGTTTGATTTTATCATCGGGCGAGATACTCCGACAATTGATATGTTTCGGATAGGAAATATTGTCATCATCGGCACTCCATGCGACCTTTCCGGAGAGTTAATGAGCGACTTTGAACATACATGCAAACAAAAAAACATCCATCTTATCGCCACAAGTTTTAATGGCGGTTATATTGGATACATCAACTCCGATAAACACTACGATGAATACCGAAGTGAAACCATGGAAATGAACTGGTTTGGCCCTTACAACCAGGCTTATTTTACAGAAATAATAAACTGTATGTTAAACAAATTTTAGCCTGAAAGTCAAATTCGAGTTCCTCATTCGTAAATTATTTGTTGAGCCATCACGGGACTTTATCATAAAAAACAACTCACTTTACACATTTTTTGGGACAGTATCTGATATTACAAAAACTTCTCATTGTAAGTAAATGAAATTAACAATATAGGCCACGCTATCAGTAAACTGCCCTCATAAAGAACAATTTTGTATTCCGACTCAAAATTACTTTAAATAGATTTTTGAGAATTTTAAATCGTTACAAATCCAATATTTTAAACTCAACACGTCTGTTCAGAGCTTTGTTGGCTTTGGTAGTGTTGGGAACTACAGGTTTGGTCATTCCATATCCTTTTGATGTGATACGGTCAGGGTCAATGCCTCTGCTTTTAATATAATTAGCTACAGAAGCTGCACGTCTATCAGATAGTTCGAGGTTGTATTGTGGTTTTCCGACGTTATCAGTATGTCCGCCAATTTCTATTTTTACTTCGGGAAATTCGTTTAAGAAATTCACCACTTTGTCAAGTTCGATAAAGGATTCCGGTAATAGCTCAGCCTTACCTGTTTCAAAAAATACATTGTTAAGTTTTACTGCTTGCCCAACTTCAAGAGGTACCAAATACAGATCTTTATAAATTCTTATCGGTTGCTGTTCGGCAGATAGGTCAATATTTTCGTAAATAGGGAAGTATTTGGGGGCAGTTGCGTTTATGGTATATTTACCTCCTATCGGAACTTCTACTCTGTAGTCACCGGTTGTTTTGTCTATGTTGGCTGTTCCTTTGATGTCATTTACCACTACATCATAATCAATCTTAGCCAACATGATTTTGTTGGTTTTTTTGTTATAAACTTTACCGCTGATTACAGCCATTAATTTTACTTCTTCTGCATAAAGGTCTTTGGTAATCTCTTGATATTCGTCAATGTTGTTGAGGTCAAGGTAGGTAACCTGAGGGTTGAATTTATCTGCCAGTACTTGCAGAGAATATGATTTTCCGTAATTAATATTCACGGAGTAGGTTCCATTGTTCAGGTCTATCTTTACAGAGTCCCATATGACGCCATCCACAGCCACCCTGGGCAGTGATGAGGCAGGAAGCATGGTATTTGTTTTTTTATTTAAAAGCCTGCCGGTAACTTTTACATAGGGTATTGGTTTAACTTTCAAGTCTTGAGTTTTTTCTATGTACTCGCGCTGAGACGATACATCAATGATTTCTGGAGTAGATATGAAATTTTTTACATCAGCTTTTATATAGTATTTGGCTCCTAATTTCAGTTTGAATCTAAAGGTTGCAGAGTCAGGGTTTATGGTAACAGAATCTACCACCTTGTCATCGGCCATTATTTTAAATTTGTATTTGCTGGCCAGCGGAGCATTTTTTGAAGTATTGATTACTGTACCAGAGACCACCACGTAAGGATTTTCTTCATATATTTTCACTCTGTAAATATCAGATTTGGTAGTTCCGTTTCTGTCGGATACGAAATATGCCCAGCTTCCTTTGAGATTTGTTTTGTAATAACTCTCCCAAGATACTGTATTGATGGTATCGCTTAGTTGTACAGGTGCTGTCCAGTTTCTGTATGTTTCATCGGTACGGGAACTTCTGAAAATATCAGAGAATTTTTTATCAAACCTATCTGAAGCGTAATATACATGTTTGTTGTCGTGAGAGAGAAAGGGCGCTTCAATACTACCGAGGTTATTTATGTTGCGTACCTTTTTCGGACGTGTCCATTTTTCTTTTCCCTCTTTTTTGAGGCTCACATAGAGGTCCAGCGAAGTGCCCATCCATTTTTTGGTGTAAGAAAGCAGCATTACTTTTCCATCATTACTGATGTAGGCGTTGCTATGATCTCCTCTGTTTTTTCTGGAGTAAGCCTTGATTTTTATTTTCCGTGGTTTAGAAAATGTAGAGTCAGGATTGAGCGTAATGTATGATATGCCTCTTTTAATCCATTTAACATTTCGTTTTGAGAAGCGTCCGCTTATGTAAAAAGTTTTGCCATCAGGAGATATGGATAAGATGGAGTTGCTTCTGGCAGTATTGAATGGGAATGGCATTCTTTCGGCCACAGACCATGAGCCATCGGGAAGCAGCTTGCTGTACCATATATCCATGCTGTTCACTCGTCCAAATTTATTTTCAGGATGATCTTTTCTGCAGAAATAGAGTGTTTTGTTGTCCGGAGAAATGATGGGATTGAGCTCACTGTATTCAGAGTTTACATTGGTGCTCAATCTTTGTGGAATAAAATTATTTACTTGCCCTTTCAAAATTATTGTGGGCATAGTAAACAAAGCTGTGATGGATAATAAAAATAAATATCTCATTTTATTCTTCGTTGTGCGATTGCTCATCGGGTTTTCTGATTCGTCCGAATACTAAATTAATTCCAAATCTTAAATTAAAATTCGTTGCATTGAACGGGTTTGCTATGGCAAGCATGTTGTCTCCCACCATGTAGATTTGCATGGCAATTAGTTTTAGCATCAAGCCCGCACCTACATTATTGAAGCTGTTTTTCTTGGCGGTGTATGTGAATAAAAAGTTCAGGATACGTCCGGCTCTTTGTACATATGCTGCAGATATAGCGGGATTCATCCCTTGGTAGAATTCATTGTAAAAAGTGAGCGCTACCTTTGTGTTTCTTCCCAACATGTATCCCATTGACAAATACATTCTTGGAGGTAGAGATGTCTTGTAAGATTGATTGTAAGTTTCTTTTATCTTAAATGCAGATTTAAGTGAGTCCAATACGGCATCTATGTCAACTTTTATGGAGTCATTTTGCAGGTCTAATTTTATACCTGAGAAAGTGTATTCACCATCTATCGATCTGTTCACCACATTAGACTTCCATGTTATGGCACCGAGATTCACCAGCGACCCGGTGAAACTAAGGCGATGATTTACGTGGTATGTAGCTCCCAAGTCCAGGCCCCAACCCATATTGTCAAAACTGGTCAGAGCTTTGACATAATCTTCGTTTCCTGTAGTGTCGTTTGCTATGGTAGAAGAGTTTACCTGCGCACTGGCTTTGAGAGTATGAGCATAGTATTGTTCATCTATACTAATACGGGCATCAGATTTTACAGTTTTTACGTTGTTAAGTCCTTGAAGTAACTTTAATCTTACACCATAAGAAAACTTAGCACCATCTCTTATACGAGCCAACCCAAGTGCATACTCACGATAATGAGATGAATTTACCCGAAGTCCGCTGAAGTCAGCCGCCTCCCCCACAAACTGAGCATTACCTTGATTTATTAACTTAAATAAATCTTTGGGATAATTAAGCCTGAAGTCTACCTGTTCGGTAACGTTAATGCTGGCAAAGGTATTTCTGATTTTTATTCTTAAGGAAAACAGGTCAGTTGAAAAAGCAGTGTTGACATAATTTTTGTTGTCAAGTTTGTTGACGGCTCCCTCTAAATTAAAAATAACTGAGTCGTCATTTATTTTTTTCTTGAAGTCATTGGCTCTCCACGTGCTGTTATTCAACATAAAATAGACAGAAGACATACCCGGAAGGCCAAGACTCACCTTGTGCTCCGGCATCAGAGTTGGATTCACATAAGTGCCTTGAAACACATTGTTCATGTGAAACAAAGTAAGTTCATGCTGCCCCACAGATTGGCGGGCAACAGAAACCATCAGAACTGCGATAAAAATATATTTCAGCTTCACAAAAGATGAGGTTTAAAAAGGATTTTTCAATTTTGCGCGAACACCAATGTAGAATGTAAATTTATTATTTACAAAACTTGATGCTCCTGATGTAGTTGAAATGGTATATTCCAGAACTATATTTTTTGCATTTCTGGAAAAGTTGTTATAACGGTCTCTTGTTATTCTGATTTCGAAATTATTTTTGAAAGGATTGCCTGAGCTACCTGCTAAAATTGTACCTTGAGATGGGGTCAGAAGAGAATCTATTTTTGCATCTGCATTATCCGTTATATAAACCTGAAATGTACCATTTGCGGGAAAATTATTGGTCAGCAATACTTTCAAAATTAATTCATCTATTTTTCCTTCTGTACTGTTTACCTCTTCTTGCGGAAACTCTGCTGTTTGCTTATCTCTCATTGTTATCGTTCCCGGAGGAGAGGGAATGGTATCTTGTAAGGTAAGATTGCCACTCACTACCGGCAATGCTATTTCGGTTTTATATACTAACTCAGCTTTATTAAACTCGTCCAGGTCTTTTTGATAGCATGCCGTTAACGTGACCAGCAGAAGAAAAAATTGAAAACCACTTACTACGTTTCTCATCTAAACACGTAAATTTAAATTCCGACAGCAAATATAATTGTTAAACTTAATTTTAAAAAACTATGCAAAAAAAAATCAGTGGAGCAGAAGAGGCAATATCTGTTATAAAAAATGGTTCAACTATAATGTTCGGAGGGTTTGGCTTGTCGGGTATACCGGAAAACTGCATTGAAGCTATCAGTAAATCTTCTTTAACAGGGTTGATTTGCATATCCAACAATGCCGGAGTAGATGATTTCGGGTTAGGTTTGTTGTTAAAAAACAGGCAAATAAAGAAAATGATAGCTTCATATGTTGGAGAGAATGAAGAGTTTGAAAGACAATTGTTGAGTGGAGAATTAGAAGTAGAACTCATACCTCAAGGCACATTGGCTGAGCGTATCAGAGCCGCCGGAGCCGGTATACCTGCTTTTTACACACCGGCCGGATATGGAACTGAAGTAGCTGAGGGTAAAGAAACACGGGCTTTTGATGGTAAAATGTACTTGTTGGAATATTGGTTGCGTGCTGACTTCGCCATTGTGAAAGCTTGGAAAGGTGATACGGCAGGTAATTTAATATATAAAGGTACTTCCAGAAATTTTAATCCTCTGATGGCCAAAGCTGCCAGTTATACTATCGCTGAAGTAGAAGAGTTGGTGGAAGCAGGTGAACTTGACCCTAATCAAATACATACGCCGGGAATATATGTGACAAAAATTTTCAAAGGAATAAATTACCAGAAACGCATAGAAAACAAAACAGTGTTGCCCAGAACTTAAACTCCAAACCCAAACAGTTTTATCCATTACAAATCTCAAATGGATTTTGGCCGAAACACTTTATTCATCTCTTTATCATGCGAAATTATGCGAATTTTAAAATCGATACGATACTGTCCCGTAAAGTGTGTAAAGTGAGTTGTTTTGGGAAAGATTAATTAGATTAAAAACTAAAA
>JANWYS010000099.1 GCA_025054875.1 Cytophagaceae bacterium
GGCGATGGTTTGACGGTTTGTTTCCAAATATCAAATAACCTCCATGGCCTTAAAGCCTCCCAAACTTAACCTCAACTCAAAAATCCGGGTTCAACAGATGCAACGCAGTGTGAACTGGTATGGATGAAGAATACTCTGGTTACAATTTTCAACAAAACGGGGGGGCAATGTTCCGGCAGAGTATTGATGCGCACAAGAACTTAATTTGATTTTGATTTCAGTGCAATGAGTAGTTGTTCTTAACTGTACAATTTTTTTCTGATTAAAATTAAAGATTAAAATCCGCATTTAATTTTCTAACTTAGTTGCCCTAATTTGCGAATGTACATGATTGAAAAGTTAAGGGAACTACAGGAAAGCTTAGAGGGAGATGTATTTACCGACCTGGCAACACGAACTTTGTATGCTACGGATGCCTCTGTTTACAGGGAGTTGCCGATAGCTGTAGCAAGGCCTAAACATGCGGAAGATGTAAAAAAACTCATAGCGTTTGCCACACAACACAAAACTTCACTTATTCCCCGTACAGCAGGAACCTCGTTGGGTGGGCAAGTAGTAGGCAGCGGTATAGTAGTGGATGTGTCTTATCACTTCACTGAAATACTCGAGTTGAACAAAGAAGAGAAATGGGTACGTGTGCAGCCGGGCGTAAACTTAGACGAACTCAATCAGTATTTGGCTCCACATGGATTGTTTTTCGGGCCGGAAACTTCTACTTCCAATCGCTGTATGATAGGAGGCATGGCCGGTAATAATTCCTGCGGTTCTCACTCCATTTTGTATGGCACCACCCGCGACCACGTGCTCGAAATGCACGTGCTGCTCAGCAATGGTGAAGAGGTAACTTTTAAAAGCCTCACGAACGAGGAATTTGAAAGCAAGTGCCGGGGAAATACGTTGGAAAGCACAATTTACCGGTTCTTGAAAGAAAGACTCTCCGATAAAGAGATACAAGAAGAAATACGAAGAGAATTTCCAAAACCTTCCATAAGAAGGAGAAACACAGGATATGCCGTAGATGAGCTGCTGGAAACTGCTGTATTTACAGAGGGCAAGCCACCTTTCAATATGTGTAAGTTGCTTTGTGGCTCGGAGGGGACGCTGGCCTTTACATTGTCTCTGAAATTGAATTTGGTAGATCTGCCCCCACCTGTTGCCGGCGTATTGGCCGTGCACCTGAACACTATTGATGAGGCCTGCAGAGCTACCATAATTGCACGTAAATACAACCCCGGTGCAATAGAACTTTTAGATGACATTGTATTGCAATGCACAAAAGAAAATCCTGAACAACAAAAGAACAGATTTTTTGTGGAAGGCAACCCGGGAGCTATCATAGTTGTGGAGTGGAACAGAAACACTAAAGAGGAAATAGAGCATCTTGCTGCTATGCTCACTTCTGAGTTGAAAAATAATGGATACGGATATCACTTCCCTTTGATTTTTGGTGCCGACATAAAAAAAATATGGGCACTGCGAAAAGCCGGATTAGGCTTGCTGGCCAACGTGCCCGGCGACCCTAAAGCGGTAGCCTGCATTGAAGATACAGCGGTTGACATTCATGACCAGCCCGATTTCATTGCAGACTTTCAGAAAATACTCGATAAATACGACAAAAAATCTGTATTCTACGCCCACATCGGTGATGGTGAAATTCATCTCAGGCCAATATTAGACCTGAAACAACAAAAAGATAGAGAATTGTTTTACACCATAACAGATGAAGTAGCTACGTTAGTAAAAAAATACAGGGGCTCTTTAAGCGGTGAACATGGCGATGGCAGAGTGCGTGGCGAGTTTATACGAAAAATGGTCGGCGACAAAAACTATCAGTTGCTGTGCGACCTGAAGGCAACGTTTGATCCTCACAACATTTTTAATCCCGGTAAAATTGTGCATACTCCCAAAATGAACGAATCGCTGCGTTATGAAAATAATCAGATTACAAACGAGTTTGATACAGTATTTGATTTTTCGGAAACGCAGGGAATTTTACGCATGGCCGAAAAATGCAATGGTACGGGCGATTGCCGTAAATCGCACATTATTGGTGGCACCATGTGTCCCAGTTATATGGCCACACGTGAGGAAAAAGATACTACTCGTGCACGAGCTAACATTCTTCGTGAATTCTTAACACGATCGCATAAGAAAAACAAATTTGACCACGAGGAAATCAAACACGTGATGGACTTGTGCCTGTCCTGCAAAGGTTGTAAATCGGAGTGCCCCTCTAATGTGGATGTAGCCATGATGAAAGCAGAGTTTCTGTATCAATACTATCAATCTAACGGTATTCCGTTTCGCACAAGGATGATCGGGCATTTTGTGCGAAACAATGCACTGGCAGCCCGCATTCCTGCTCTGTATAACCTGTTGATGAAAAATGGCTTTATCTCGAAAGTAGCGAAAAAAATTCTGGGCATTGCTCCGGAGCGCAACTTGCCCTTGCTTCACCGTACTACTCTGAGAAAATGGTACAATAAAAACAAACATCGCTTTACAGTAGAGAACCCAAAGAAAAAAGTGTATTTGTTTTGCGATGAATACACAGATTATAACGATACCGATATTGGCATCACAGCCATAAAGCTGCTTACAAAACTTGGGTATCAAGTGGAGATTCCTGCGCATGTGGAGAGTGGCCGTACCTTTATTTCCAAAGGTATGCTCATGCACGCAAAAAAGGTTGCTATGCAGAACGTGAGCATGCTGAAAGACATCGTTCACGAAGACATACCATTGGTTGGCATAGAGCCTTCTGCTATACTGACTTTCCGAGATGAATATCCTTTACTTGTAGATAAAAATCTGAAAGCTGCAGCGCAAAAGTTAGCACAAAATTGCCTGATGATAGACGAATTTTTGGCTAAAGAAATATTTAAAGGAAACATCAGCAAAGACTCGTTTACAGGAGAGTCTCGCAAGGTAAAGATTCACGGGCATTGTCATCAAAAAGCATTAGCCTCTGTAGAGGCTACTAAAAAAATTTTATCTCTGCCGGAAAATTATCAGGTGGAAGTGATTCCATCGGGATGCTGTGGCATGGCGGGTTCTTTCGGCTATGAGGCAGAACATTATGAAATCTCTATGCGAATAGGAGAATTAGTGCTTTTCCCTGCCATAAGAAAAAGTTCCGAAGATGTGCTCATCGCAGCTCCCGGCACCAGCTGCCGCCACCAAATAAAAGATGGCACCGGACGTAAGGCTTTACATCCGGTGGAGATACTATATGATGCACTAACCCAATGATTTTACAGTTAATATGATTCATACAACTATAGAAAACCGTCTCGTCAGATTATTTAAAGAGAAAAAACAAAACATACTGAATATATACTTCACTGCTGGATTTCCTGAGCTTGATGACACCATACGTATTTTAAAAGCTCTGGAAAAATCCGGTGCCGACATGGTAGAAATAGGAATGCCTTTTTCCGATCCTCTCGCCGATGGCCCTACTATACAGGCCAGTAGCATGAAAGCCCTGAAAAACGGCATGTCGCTGAAAGTTCTGTTTAATCAACTCCGGCATGTGCGCGAGCAAGTAACCATTCCTATACTTCTCATGGGTTATCTCAATCCGGTGATGCAATATGGTATGGAAGAATTTTGTAAAAATGCTCACGCGTGTGGCGTGGATGGTGTGATATTACCAGACTTACCCCTGAATGAATACAAAGAAAAATATCAAACTCTCTTCCATCAGTATCATTTATCCAATGTGTTTTTAGTGACTCCACAAACTTCTCCAGAAAGATTAAAACTAATTGACGAGCTCACGGAAGGATTCATATACATCGTATCTACCGATAGCACAACCGGAGGAAATAAAAACATACAAAGCGCAGAGGAGTATCTGCATCGCATAAAGAATGCTAATCTTAGAAATCCGACATTAGTAGGGTTCAACATAAAAGACAAATCCAGCTACGACTTTGCATGCCGCTATGCCAACGGTGCCATAATAGGAACGGCTTTTATAAACATGCTCAGCAACAGCACTGATCTGGAGAAGGATATAGAATGTTTTATCAGAAGCATAAGAGGATGATGCTGCTGCAACAAACTGCCTGAGCGAATTCACAAACGCTAAACATTTGAAATGATTTATAAAAGTTCACAGGGAAAAGTAGCTGATCTATAAAATGGAGTTAATCATTTCGGGTAGCCAGCTCTGTGGCGATTTTAGCAGAAAGCAGACAAAGAGGTATACCTCCGCCGGGATGTACCGAGCCTCCACAGAAAAATAAATTTTTATAGTGAGGCGACCGGTTAGGATGCCTTAAAAAAGCAGAGAACACGCTATTGGAGCTGCTGCCATAAATAGAGCCTTGTGCGCTCAATGTTTTCCGTTCTAACTCGGCAGGAGTAAGTATGCGTTCTGCTTCGATATATTTCTCTATGTCGGTCTGGAGCATTCGGTTGATTTTGCGAATCACATTTTGTCTTGTTTCAGCAACTACAGCATCCCAGTTTTGTCCTTGCTGGTGAGGAGCATTGATCATTACAAACCATGTTTCGCAACCTTGGGGGGCATCTTCCGGAGCATATTTTGAAGCTATGTTGATGTATATTGTAGGGTCTTGATGTATCTTTTTTTCCTTGAATAAAACATGAAACTCCTGCTCATAGTGTTCACTAAACAGTATGTTATGTAGCGCGAGCTGAGAGTGTATTTTTTTTATACCCCAGTAAAATACAAGGGCCGAGCTGGAACGTTCCTGCTTTATGTACTTTTCACCTATTTTTTGCGGCAGCAGTTTTTGGTAAGCATAATGCACATCGGCATTGCAAAATATTTTATCGTAACAAAGTTTTGTATTATCGCATTGAATACCTGTGGCCGTATTGCGATGCAGTAGTATGGATTCTACCAAAGTAGAATAATGAAATCGTACACCCATATCCATTGCAAGTTGTAACAGACTCTGTGTAATGCTGTACATGCCACCTTTGGGAAAGTACACTCCGAATCCGAATTCTATGTGAGGTATCATAGTAAGAGTTGCCGGTGCCTGATAGGGGTTAGATCCGTTGTAGGTAGCGTAGCGGTCAAAGATGCGTATGGTGCGGGAGTCGCAGAAAGTTTTTTGATTTACCTCATGCATTGTTGTCAGAGCCTCAATTTTATGCAGGCCGCATAAAGCTTTCAGGAAATGGAGACTTAAATAATTTTTGTAATCATGCAAAGAATGTTGGAGAAATACCTCTTTGGTGATGTTAAATTTCTCTTCTTGTTTTTTCAGGTAGTTAATCACAACATTACTTTTATCTCTGGTATGGTTTTCTATTTGCTGAGCGAAGGAGTTGATGTCTGATGATGCTTCAATACGAGTACCGTCCTCAAAGAAATAAAGGTGGCCGGGCTCCACTTTGGTGTAAGAAAAATATTGCTCAGGTTTTTTATTACAAAGCAAAAACAATTCTTCTACAAGGTGCGGCAAAGTGAATAGAGAGGGACCGAAGTCGAAGCGATATGAGCCTAAATTAAAAGAAGAGAGTTTCCCGCCCGGTGTATCATTTTTATCGAATACATCTACCTTATATCCCTTAGCAGCCATACGTATAGCTGCTGCTATACCGGCAATGCCGGCACCAATTATGGCACAGGTTTTCTGCGATTTAGATGAGTTCATCATATGGAAGTTTATCTGGTACAACCGAAGTTATTCCAAAAACACTCCCATAGATGAAAATTTTTCTATTCGTTGATTGATGCGATCTTTAGGCTTTATGAGTTCAAGTTCGGCGATGTTATTGAGAATTACTTTTTTAAGTTCTGCATACATGCGTTGAGGATCGTTATGTGCGCCACCGAGCGGCTCTTTGATGATGCCATCAATGAGTTTGTTTTTGAGCATGTCCTGAGCAGTGAGCTTCAATGCTTCTGCGGCTTGTTCTTTGTGGTCCCAACTGCGCCATAGTATAGAAGAGCAAGATTCGGGCGATATTACGGAGTACCATGTATTTTCGAGCATGAACACCTTATCGCCGATGGCAATACCAAGCGCTCCACCGGAGGCACCTTCACCAATGATGATACAAATCACGGGTACTTTGAGCATGAACATTTCGCGGAGATTGCGAGCGATAGCCTCTGCTTGTCCACGCTCCTCAGCTTCAAGTCCGGGGAAAGCACCCGGAGTGTCAATAAGAGTGACAATTGGTTTTTTAAATTTTTCGGCGAGTTTCATCAGACGTAAGGCTTTACGGTAACCTTCAGGGTTGGCCATGCCGAAATTGCGCATTTGCCGCTCTTTAGTTTTTCGTCCTTTTTGGTGGCCAATGATCATCACAGTGGTGTCGTCTATTTTTGCAAATCCTCCAACCATGGCCTTGTCGTCCCTAACGTTACGGTCGCCGTGCAACTCAATAAATTGAGAGGCCATACCTTCAATGTAGTCAAGAGTATATGGCCTATCCGGATGCCTGGAGAGCTGAACACGTTGCCACCCGGTAAGGTTGGAGTAGGTTTCTTTTTTTAATTCTTTGATTTTTTCCTCAAGAGACTTTACCTCTTTACTTACATCTACATTTGTTTCTTTGGCCATTTGTTGCATATCGGCGAGTTTGGATTCTAACTCGGCGATAGGCTTTTCGAAGTCTAGATATACCATTTTGAATATGTATTATAAACAGACCTCAATGAATGAGGAATGGACGCAAATTTAGGAAATATCCCATAAATAAAAATATGTGTTAATTTGGATAATAGAGAGTAAGCAATTACCTTTGCAAACCGAAAAATTTGGAGTGGTAGTTCAGCTGGTTAGAATGCCTGCCTGTCACGCAGGAGGTCGCGGGTTCGAGTCCCGTCCATTCCGCTGAAGAGTTAAAGCCTGATGAAATCAGGCTTTTTTTATTGTTATAGATTTCAACCTCTGTTTGTACTTAATATCATGACTTCAATTTCGGTTGATGTGCATGGAAACACAATTTAGGTTTTCGAACAGCGGTCGAATTACTTATTTAAATTCACTAAATTTCGAATGTAGGTGACCTGAAATCGGTAAAAACCTTAAATAAATTCAAGCAAATTACTGTTGTAAAATTGATGTATATGTACTAATATTGCAATCCAATTTTATCCTCCTTAGCTCAGTTGGTTAGAGCACATGACTGTTAATCATGGGGTCCCTGGTTCAAGCCCAGGAGGGGGAGCTCACAAGAGGCCTGCTCTTAAGCAGGCCTTTGTTGTTTATGTGGTATTCTTTTTTTTACTTGTAGCCGTACAATAATAACCTATTCTTTAGCGACATCATGAAGTATCAGAAACACATATTTGTATGCACAAACCAACGTACAGACGGGCGTAAGTGTTGCGGTGAGAGCACAGGGATGGCGTTGGTAAATGAATTTAAAAACTACATACACGAACATAAGTTGCAACATATTTATCGTGCACAGCGTGCAGGATGTTTTGATGTTTGCCAAAGCGGCCCTGCCGTGACCGTATATCCGGATGGAGTATTTTACGGGAATGTGAAAGTTGAAGATGTTAAGGAAATTTTTGAGCAACATATATTGGGAGGCAAGCCGGTAGAACGCCTGAAGTTAGATTTTAAGCCAGATCTGTAAGGGTTTTCAAAGTAAATGAATTTTTCAGTTTTGCGTATTATCGGGGTGCTTGCTACGAAACCACATGCACTACACGGGCAATTGCACGAACCGGTTTATTCCATTAATTAAACCGAAACAAGGTAGTATCCCCAAAAAGTGTGTATGAAGTGTAGTTGTTTTTTTTTACAAACATAGTACTTTTTATTTGTTACATACTTGCATGAATGGAAACGGAGAGATTCCACTACAGACTACATTCTACACAAGCATTTGTTGCGGTCAGAATTTTGTTGAGTTGATTACAACAATCAAAGTATGAAAAGTAATTTCAAACGATTTTATACGCGAAGATTTAGAAGTAAATCAAAAATTTTTCCAATACATTTATTCGTTTTTTATTTTTATTTATTTATCTTAATATAAACTCTCAACTTATTTTAAAAAAAGTATTTCTTTTAACGTTATGAAAAAATTAAAGTTTGTAAAGTGTCTACTATTTAGTTGTTTTGTTTCATTTTTGCATGCTCAACATGGAGCTATTGATCCCACTTTTAACCCAACCGACATAGGTTTTGGCAATGGAGATGGGGTAATAGGAGATGTATATACTTATGCTTTGCAACCCGATGGAAAGATTTTGATTGGAGGCTATTTTAGCCACTGTGACGGCGTACTAAGACCTAGGATAGCACGTTTGAATGCAAATGGCATGTTGGACCAAAGTTTTGATCCAGGAGGTGGGGCAAATTATTTCATAAAGAATTTGGCCCTGCAACCCGATGGAAAAATTTTGATAGGAGGATGGTTTACCGAATACGATGGAACTCCAAGAAATTGTATAGCTCGGTTGAATCCAGATGGGAGTTTGGACCAAAGTTTTGATCCAGGAAGTGGGGCAAATAATCACATACATTATCTCGCCCTGCAACCCGATGGAAAGATTTTGATTGGAGGATGGTTTTCGTCTTATAACGGGGTAACACGTAATCGCATTGCCCGAATAAATTCTGATGGAAGCTTGGATGCAAGTTTTGACCCTGGCTCAGGTGTGAATGATACGATACATTCTTTTATTCTTCAACCGGATGGAAAAATTTTGATTTTCGGAAATTTCACCTCGTATAACGGCACTACACGAAAAAAAATAGCTCGTTTACATGCAGATGGAACTTTAGACCTAAGCTTTGATGCTGGCACAGGGGCAAACGATCAAATACTATCCTATGCCCTACAACCCGATGGAAAAATTTTGATTGGAGGATGGTTTACTGCATACAATGGAACTCCTCGAAAATATATAGCTCGCCTGAATCCGGATGGAAGTTTAGATCATAGTTTCGATCCAGGCTTGGGACCAGATAACTTGGTAAATAACATTTTACTACAACCCGATGGAAAGATTTTAATTGAAGGAGGATTCCTGAATTATAATAATACTCCTCGAAGGCATATCGCTCGCTTAAATCCGGATGGAAGTTTAGATCAAATCTTCAAGCCATACATTTTATTTGATTCACTTTTTGTGCATTTTTCAAGTGGTATGGAATTTCTTACAGTATTATCTGATGGAAAGATTTTAGTTAAGAATTACGTCTCATATACCGGGTTGACATGGTGCATGATTAGCCGGCTTAATCCTGATGGAAGTTTGGACACGAGTTTTAACCATGGTTCAGGGGTAAATGCTGCTTTAGAATTCTATGCAGAAATAAGCACCCTTGCTTTGAAACCTGACGGGAAAATTTTGATAGGTGGATGGTTTAACCGATACAATGGAATTCCAAGAAATTGTATGGCTCAGTTGAATGCAGATGGAAGTTTGGATCAAAACTTTATCCCTGATTTTAATACTGATACTCAAAACGTATATTTAACTGGTATGGGCGGCGTGCCTATTGCTTTACAACCCGATGGAAAGATCTTGGTTGCAGGTTCGTTCATCGAGCACTACGGAACTATAATAAAACGTGTAGCCCGATTAAATTCCAACGGAAGTTTAGATACAAGTTTTTATCTTGGCTCAGGTGCTAATGATTATATAACCACCCTTGCGTTGCAGCCCGATGGGAAGATTCTGATTGGAGGAAAGTTTACTGAGTATAATGGAATTACACAGAAATATATAACTCGGCTAAATCCTAATGGTAGTTTAGACATGAGTTTTGACCCCGGATCGGGTGCTAATGATTACGTAAGTACATTTGCGTTGCAACCCGATGGAAAGATTTTGATTGGAGGAGAGTTTACAGAGTATAATGGTACTGCACGAAATTATATAGCCCTATTAAATCCGGATGGTAGTTTAGATATGAGTTTTGACCCCGGATCGGGTGCTAATGATTACGTAAGTACATTTGCGTTGCAACCCGATGGGAA
>JANWYS010000009.1 GCA_025054875.1 Cytophagaceae bacterium
GAAAAGCCTATGAGCGCAAAGTGCCATAATTGAATTATGAGACGGGAAAATTTAAATGGGAAGCATGAATGGGAACGAAGCGGAGGCGTAGCCGTAGCGAAGTTCCCATTCATGCAAGTATGTAACAAATAAAAAAGTACTATGTTTGTAAAAAAAACAACTACACCTCATACACTTTTTGAGATACTACCCCTGCATCACTTACTTTTTCAGAATACTACCTTTTCTAATGACGGCTATTAGAAAATTTGGGCTAACGACAATTTTGGGTTTACTGTAAATGGATAGTCTGAGCTATTCGGTGGTGTTATATAAGAGTTTTTTAAGCTTAGCTAAAGCAGCAAGATTGTTGGCTTCGTATATAGTGTTGTACAAACTTTCTTTTTCACGTTTTGTCAGGTGCCAGCTTAGTACAGCTCTGTTCTTTTCCCAGTTATCCAGGGAGGAATATTCTTCTTTATTGTTTTTCCAATACTCATAACGAGGTATGTATTGAAACTCTACAAGGTCAAAAGGGCCTTTGTACCAACTTTGGGCAAGCTCTATGAGTTGATCATTTGTAAAATCCTGAAAGTAGTCCCAATTGCTATAGAGGCTGCCTATGGGAGTAATCATTTTTTGAAACAATGAGGTTTCTTTTTGTTCACGTATGGCTCCGTCTTTTTCAGAATCTCTGATTATGACAAATACAATTCCGCCGGTATTTTCACTGATCCAATCTTTGAATACATGTATAAAGCGCATGGCATCGCGTACGCCTATATTGTCAGAGAGTCCTGCATCCATGATTTCCATGGAAGGTTCGCTCGGTAAGTCTACATTAGGCATTACATAAGGGAATGTGGCACTCATGCGCAGAGCACTCATGAAATGAAGGTTATCGGCATCGTGCTGTTCGAAGAAGCGGTTGAATTCGATACCTTTTATTTTCTGATTAAACTTTCGGTTTGCGTATTCGCTGGCAATGGTCATGTAAGAAATATTTTGCGGCGATATGTAGAGCTTGCGGCCATCGTTGATGATGGTGGGGCATATCATGAGCATGGGTATGCGCGCTTCTTGTTCAGGCTTGCGGTAATCTTTTATTCTTTTATCTAAAATGTTACCCGTATTGCGGATGATTTGTTGCTCAAAAGCATAGCCTCGGTCTTTGATGTATTCATATTGTCCATCGGTAAAACGTTGAAAGCGGAAGAAAATATCGTTTACGACAAGGCTGAATACCGTCGAGTTGAGGACGTCTTTAGCCATATTGTCGAAAATGCTTCGGCTGCTTAGGCATAAGGTTGAATCATAGGTCTTCATGTGGTATAGCTCTCTGTAATATGCTGCGCCTACTAATCCTCCGGAGGCTCCGGTCATCAGTGAAGTATGTTTCATGAAATCTCCGTTAGTTGCACTGTCGGTAAACTGCATTACACGTGTGGTCCACACGGCGGCACGCTGTCCTCCACCGCTGGTGCATAAAAATATCATTTTGGGCTTGCTGCCCGGAGGGAATTTTTTTTTCCAATTTTCTAAAATGGCAAGTGTGCTCTTGATGTCGTTCATGCAATTTGTAATGCTGCTAAGTGTATTTAGTCGCTCTATACTGTATTCGGCAGGTTTCTTGTTGTAGTTAATGCCATAAACTTGATAAACAGAGGAGATGATTTTGTTTTTTAACAAAAAGTTGAAAACAAACAAAGTCAATATCAGTATGGATATAGCCCAGCCTTTCATCCAATAGGAGAATGCCCCGGTGAACATCACAAACATAGAGAACAACAATATGATGCTGGCACCGGCTGGTAATTGAAAATATTCAGAATCTCTGAATAGACCCAAAGTAATAAGTATAATGATGATGACAATCTCTACAATCACGGCATTCAGGTGATTTTGATCAAAAATTTTTAATAAAACTTCCTTGTCGTAAATATTATATTCTTCTACCTGACGTATTTTCAAAGGGAAGTCTAAATAAACGTTTACATTATGTTTGTTGCGTTTAGAACTTTTCATTTTGCGCAGTACGTTTACCCGACTTATTGGATTTTTGCGAAAGCTGTTGTCTACATTATTGGCCAGCTCTTTGAACACATCTTTGTTGGTAAGCCTGAAATATATGCTCAATATGAAAATTGTCACGCCTATTCCAGTCAGTAAAGCTACTATTTCAGTGGTTATTTGCCATCCGGTTTGTTGTCCGTTTTTGAGTTGAAAGCTGATTATGCTGACTACATAAGTGACAACAAATATTAAGGGTAGTAAACTATTGTTTAGACAAAACACGGCGAAAGGACGAGGTACAGTGCCTAAAAAATTGAAGCGATAACTATCCAATATATACACTGTGATGTGATATGCAGAAATAAGAATACCAATGGCAATACCTATTATGAAGAATCCTCTGAAATCGGTTTGAGATAAATATTCGGGATCAAGAAAAAGGTAGGGAACCCCAAAAATGGTGGCTATGTTTTCTGTAACAAACCCAAATAAGAAAATCCAAACAAACAGCAATACATGATTTCTCTTCAGATTGTTGATGAGCAACTGAACAGGAAAAGAATAGTAAAAATCTATCCAAAATTGTTTATGTAAAATCTTCCATTTCATGTATTGTCAGTTTCGTTCGTAGGTTCATACATATTAATACAGATTTGATAAAAAAAAGTTTTCACGAAGTTCCTGTTATTGGGAAGTAGATTGTACATGTTTTACCAACTTGCTGCAGAGTTGACGGATTTCATCGGCCATTTGCTTATCATTGGTAGCGTCCTCTACCAGTTGGGATATACCGTCCATCATTTCTATACAATATCTTTTCATGTCATATACATTCATTTCTTTATTCCATAAGTCTATACGCATAGTATTGAGTTGTTGCGGGTCCCAAACGGATATGGATACGGCATTGGCCTCTTGCATGTCTTTGTATGGTCCATCGGTAGCGTGCCATTTAATTTTTTCAGGTATGTTTTCTGCGTCGAGTTCGATCTCAAATTTTATGTCTGATTTTTTCATCTGATATTTTGTTTCGTTTAATTCGTGTAAATATATACTTTCGCAACGTATTTATTTCACCAAAAGATTTTACAATTGTACAAATACATAATCAGGCCGATACTATTTCTTTTTCCCCCTGAAAGGGCGCATCACATGGCCTTCAACATTTTGAAAAAAGCTATGAATTTTTACCTGCTAAGGAGGTTTATAAGTAATTTTTTCTCTATTCGGCATCAGTCTCTTCGTAGAAATTTGTTTGGTATTGACTTCCCAAATCCGGTAGGTTTGGCAGCCGGACTGGATAAAGACGCCTGCTATGTAGACGAACTTTCGGCACTAGGTTTCGGATTTGTTGAAGTAGGAACACTCACACCAAAGCCACAAAGTGGCAACGATAAACCACGCCTTTTCAGACTGAAAGAAGATGCTGCCTTGATAAACCGCATGGGATTCAATAACAAAGGCGTTGAATATGCAAAACATAAATTAGCGGCACGAAAAAGTAATATTATTGTGGGGGGTAACATTGGCAAAAATAAGACTACTCCCAATGAAAATGCATTGGCCGATTATGTGTATTGTTTTGAAACCTTGTATGAGTATGTAGATTATTTTGTTGTGAATGTAAGTTCGCCCAATACACCCAATCTTCGGGAGCTTCAAGATAAAGAACCTTTAAGAAAAATATTGAGTCACCTGGTGGAAAAAAACCGGTTGAAGCCTAAGCCTAAACCTATATTACTTAAAATCGCTCCGGACCTCAGCAACGAGCAGCTAGACGATATCATTGAGCTGTACTTTGAAGTAGGCATACAAGGAATTGTAGCTACCAACACCACAATCCATCGCGATGGGTTAAGAACAGACCCAAAAAGAATACAGGCTATCGGAAATGGGGGCTTAAGTGGCAAGCCATTGTTCAACCGCTCAACAGAAGTAGTTCGTTACATAGCGCAACGGTCTGGTGGAAAAATACCCATAATAGCCGTGGGAGGTATCCATAGTGTGGATGATGCTATAGAAAAGTTCAAAGCAGGAGCAAGCTTGGTGCAATTATACACAGGGTTTATTTATGAAGGGCCGGGATTGATAAAAAAAATCAATGAGAGTTTAATACGTGAAAATCATCAATAAGTTTCAAAACCAAAATATTTGTCTGACTAACTTTTGTGGTCAATAATTATTATATAATTTTCAAATTGTATTTGAGACAAAAACTTAACCTACGCACATGACTGATAACAATCGAAAAGATTCACTACTTATCGAAATTGCCTGGGAAGTATGTAACCAGGTAGGAGGAATATATACCGTTATACGTTCTAAAGTGCCCAGCATGAAAGAGAAGTGGGGTGACAATTATTTTTTAATAGGACCATATGTGCACAATCGCTTACCGGCAGAGTTTGAGCATTGTGAGGAAAAAGATACTCCTGTGACAAAAGCTATAGAGTGCTTGCGCTCTATGGGTGTTGAAGTGCACTACGGGTATTGGTTGGTATCGGGCAAACCCAAGGTGGTTTTGCTGAATCCTCACAGCGTGTTTAACCGGCTGGGTGAAATAAAGTACCTGCTCTGGGAGCATCACGGTATAAGCACTCCGGATAATGATCATCTGATAAACCAGGTAGTGGCTTTCGGATTTTTAGTGAAAATTTTTCTGAACGAAATTTCAAAACCTGAAGTCAACAATAAACATGTGATTGCTCATTTTCATGAGTGGATGGCGGGTACGGCCATTCCTGAACTGCGTTTTGAAGGGGCAAATATTTCCATTGTGTTCACTACTCACGCCACCATATTAGGGCGCTATCTGGCTATGAACGACCCGCAGTTTTACGAGCATCTTCCTTTTTTTGATTGGTTGAATGAAGCAAGAAACTTCAATATAGAAGCTAACGCCCGTATAGAAAGAGCAGCAGCACATGGGGCACATGTTTTCACTACGGTAAGCGATGTCACTGCCAGAGAATGTGAGTCTCTTATCGGAAGAAGGCCTGATGTAATACTACCTAACGGATTAAACATTGAGCGGTTCACTGCCCTTCATGAATTTCAAAACCTGCATAAGGAATACAAGGATAAGATACATCAATTCGTAATGGGGCATTTCTTCCAGAGTTATTCATTTGACCTTGACAAAACTATTTATTTCTTTACCTCAGGACGTTTTGAATATAAAAACAAAGGCTTTGACCTCACGATAGAAGCGCTTGCACGGCTCAACTGGCGAATGAAGCACGAGAATATTGATACCACGGTGGTAATGTTTTTCATAACCAAACAACCTTTTCATAGTATAAACCCCGCAGTGCTCCACTCAAGAGCGCAACTGGAAGAAATCAGGCGCACATGCGATGAAATCAATAAACGTGTAGGTGAGCAATTATTTTATTCTGCGGCTTCATCGGGACATTTCAAAGTACCCGATCTGAATGAATTTGTAGATGATTATTGGGAGTTAAGGTTAAAGCGCGAATTACAGGCGTGGCGCACTCAAAATCTACCACCCATAGTAACGCATAACCTAATCAACGATGCCGGTGATGAAATACTTAATTACCTCAGACATGTACAACTCATCAACTATCCGCACGACAAAGTGAAAGTAGTATATCATCCGGACTTTGTCACACCTTCTAACCCTCTGTTTGCAATGGAATATAATCAATTTGTGCGAGGTTGCCATTTGGGAATATTCCCCAGCTACTATGAGCCATGGGGATATACACCATTGGAATGTATAGCCAGTGGTGTTCCTACCGTCACCAGTGATCTGGCAGGATTTGGCGATTATGTAATGCAAACCATTCCAGACCATGAAAAGAAAGGAATATATGTGGTAAACCGAAAAGGAAAATCGTTTGATGAATCCGCCAACCAACTGGCCAATCAGATGCTTAGCTTTGTGCGTCTTACACGCCGCGACCGTATTACACAGCGCAATAAAGTAGAGCGCTCCTCAGAAGCCTTCGATTGGCAAAATCTGGAGATTCATTATGAAAGAGCTTATGAAATAGCTTTGAAAAACCGAAAGTTTTAATTTGTTTTGAGTTGATTATAATTTATAACTTTAATCACACTAAAACCTTATAAACATGGATTTCTTAAGTTACTGGCCATTAATTATTATCGGCTTTTTACTGTTTAATTCTTTTGTTACCGTTCAGCAAGGCACGGTGGCAGTAGTCACTATATTTGGTAAGTATCAACGCATCATGAAACCGGGGCTCAATTTAAAAATCCCCTTTATTGAAGTGGTGTATAAAAGAATTTCCATTCAAAACCGTTCGGCCGAAATGGAATTTCAGGCTACAACTCAAGACCAAGCCAATGTATATTTCAAAGCGATGATTCTTTATGCCGTACTTGACCAAAATGAGGAAACCATTAAAAATGTAGCTTTTAAATTTGTTGATGAAAGAAGTTTTATGCAGGCGCTAACCCGTACGGTGGAAGGTAACATACGTGCATTCGTGGCAACCAAAAAACAAGCTGAAGTGCTTTCCTTACGTGGTGAAATAGTAGCCGATGTAAAAGCAAACCTAGACCATGTGCTTGAGGAATGGGGCTATCACCTCATAGACTTGCAACTCAACGATATCACTTTTGATGAAGCCATCATGAAATCCATGGCACAAGTAGTGGCTTCTAATAACCTTAAAGCAGCTGCTGAAAATGAAGGACAAGCCTTGCTCATCACTAAAACAAAAAGTGCCGAAGCCGAAGGTAACGCCATTAAAATAGCTGCCGAAGCTGAAAGAGAAGCAGCTAAACTTCGCGGACAAGGTGTTGCCTTGTTCCGTCAGGAAGTAGCCAAAGGAATGGCCGAAGCCGCTAAAGAAATGCACATCGCCAACCTTGATACGTCAGTCATACTCTTCTCAATGTGGACTGAGGCTATTAAACATTTCGCAGAAAATGGAAAAGGAAATGTAATTTTCTTAGACGGCTCCTCTGAAAACATGCAGCGTACCATGCAACAAATGATGAGCATGATAACTGCATCTCATTCGGAAGAGAAGAAATAACAACTGATACTCGCGGAACACACAACAAACCCGGATATGGGTATGACTTATTTTATCAGGAAAAACCGGTAACAAAGGCCTTATAATTTTTCTGATTTCATGTGAAAATTCACTTGTGATAAATAATGAGATAAAAATCGTTTTGCCATAAACAAGTTGAGTAAGATTAGTGGGTAATTCAAAGAAGATTTAGTTTTTCAGCAAAGGAAATATTTGTGTCCACTCAAAATACTCTTTGCTCATCTGCGTTACAGGCATGGATACTAAATTGAATGGCTTTTTGTCAGTAAGTTGTTTTACTCTTTGTTCGAGTTTAGAAAATTCAACGGCTCTGGATTTCATTAAAATTAAATATTCCTCTCTTATCTCCATTTTACCGTCAGCACCCGATAAATATGTTTTGACCGGTGAAGGTAAATGAATCTCGTATGCATATTTTTCTTCTATCAGAATTTTTGCGATAGATTGCGCACTATCATAATCAGGAACAGACAAAACAGAAACAATCATAAACTTAAGTTTTAATTTTCGTGCAACACTGCCGCTGCCCAGTAAAGACTAGCTTTAGTTTTTTCGTATTTAGATTTGAGTTCATACAACTTAACGGAAGTTTCCAGCAATTTAGTATCCCGGGCTATTACCATAAAAAGAGTACTTTCCCCTGTATTGAATTTTTGCTGCTCTGCGGCGAGTAGTTTTTCATTAAGTTGTACCAATTGTTGTTGGTTTTGGATAAGGTCATGGTAAGTTTGCAAGTCGTTGAAATAAGTGCTTACTTGATTCAGAAGTTCTCTTTTTTGAATATCTTTTTCGTATATCGCCTGTTGAAGTTTTATTTTGGAGAGCTGATATTTCCCTCTTTCTTTTCTCAGAAACAAAGGTTGAGAGAGCATAACAATAACTTTGTAATGTGTGGAGAAATAATCCCACGTGACTTCAGAGAGTATATCGCGACGTGGAGAGCTTAGATAACGAGCTCCAAAAGACAGTGCCGGCAATGTATTGTTAAGCCTGAGTTTCTTTTCGATTTCGAGTTGAGATATTTTGTAATTGAGCTTAAGTAATTCCGGATGTTGACTTTCTGTCTTTTTTTTCAGGTTAGCAAGCAGCGTATCATTGGGCATAGGCTGTTGTCCGGGTTCCTCAGGTATAGTATTGGGAGCGAGTTCGAGAGGTTCAGCGTTTTCTGTCCATAGGAAAGTAGAGAGTACAATGCCTGAATTTTGAAAATCGTTCAGGGCATTGTCCAGTTCAATTTTTCGCTGTTGCAAAGAGATGTAAGCTTCCACAGTATCTATATAGGCGAGATCGCCGTTGAGGGCACGCTTCTGAGTGGCGGTATAGCGCGTATAAGCAAGGTCGTAAGAAGCTTTTATAGCCGTCATCTTTTTATATTGATAGTACCACTCCCAATATTCTTTAGTTGCTTGAAGCAGAAGCTTATTGGCTACTTTTATTTGTTCAGCTTGGGCCATGTTTTTCATCAATTGTGCCTGTCGAAGTGTAGCGCGACGTTCGTCAATAATCATGTTTTGTGCTATGGGTACATCTATTCCTAAGTATAGCAGTCCGCCCGGTGGAGTAAAGCTGGTAGGGTTAAGGAACTTTCCGGAGTTATCTTCAAAGCCGGCTTTTATATCGGCGCCAAACCATGTAGGTATCTTCAAACCATTGTCCAGATAGTCGTAATAAGCAGTGCCATCATATACCTTTCGGGTGTAGTCAAAATCATATTTGGGGTCAAAAGCTCCTCTGGACATGAGCACTTCAGCATTTGCAGCATTGGTATGAAGCTGTGCCTGTTTTATAACGGGATGATTTTTTTTTACAAGAGTATAAAACTGATTATAGGTAAGGTAATTTGTCTGCTGCGTCATAACAACAGTAGTGTGCAGCATAAAGCAAATAACCAACATTCGAGACATAATGGTAGTCATTATTATTTATCTTTTTTAGATTTTTCTTTTGAATCTTCGTAATGCTCATAATGTATGATTTCATGATCAATATAGTCAGGGGGGAATCCATTCATATCGCGCCATATTTCATACCATATAGGCACATCTTTGAGCATTGCCCATCCATACACACCGGATCCCACGGTGAGTTGTTCAGGCCATTTTTCATCGTTAGGGTCGGGCACTACTAATATTCTGTATTTGCCTTTTGTATCTACAAGGTCTATGTTTTGAATTATACCCCCAAAGGTTCCATAGCTCACATTGGGCCATCCTGAAAATACCAGAGCAGGCCATCCGTCAAATTGCAGGCGTACTTTAGCGCCCTTGTATATGAGAGGCATATCCATGGGTTTTACATACAGTTCCACAGCTATATCATCTCGATTGGGTAGTATTTTTAATACAGGCTCTCCCTCTTTTATTATTTCACCAATACCGTAACGCAAAGCATTAACCACATAACCATCCTGAGGAGCAGTAATCACATAATATGAACTGCGGATTTTCATGTTAGAAAGTTCATTATTCATCTTGGAAATTTCCGCTTCAGTAGAGAAGGCATAAGCTTCAGTAGAATTAAGTTCAGAAACGGCTTTTGATATTTTATCAGTATATTCAGCTTGCAGTGAATTCAATTCTATACGGCTGTTAATGAGCTCTTGTTTAGTGGCGTTGAGTTTATTTTCATACATCACTTTTTTGGCCGTTACTTCCTGAAATTTCAACTTGCGTTGTTCAAGCTCCGTGAGTGATTTTAATCCATCTTTGTATAGAGCTTCCTGACGTTCGTACTGAAGACGTGCTATGTTGTATTCTACTTTTATGGCTTCCAAATCAGTGCTGTCGGTTTTTACTTTTAATTCGTTTTGTAAAACTTTGTTTCTGGCCTTGTTCAAACTGTATTCTAGTGCCGTTTTCAGCGCGTTGATTTGATTTTTCTGTGCGTTTATTTTATCCTTGAGAGCTGCCAATGAATTTTGTTTGGCCAGAACTTGCTCTGTAAGCCGCTGTATGAGCTGAGGGTCGAAATATTTTTCTTTCACCTCAGACAGCATGATAATGGTATCCCCTTTTTTTACGAAAGAACCCTCCTGTACATACCATTTCTCAATTCTTCCCGCTATGGTGGCGTTTATGGTTTGCGGCCTGTTTTGCGGGTTTAGACGGGTGATTACTCCGGTAGAGGAAATATTTTGAGTCCATGGTAAAAACAGAATGATTACAAATCCTATAAACAATCCTATGCACCAGCGTAGCATTGTGCGTGCTAGTCGGGGTTCGCTGAGTAATTCTACAGAGTAGAATTTTTGAGCTAAAATGGTTTTTTCGTCTTCAAATATTTTCATAGCTATATAAGTTCAGCAAAGTGTTCGTTGTGTTTTACTTTTTCGTATGGTCCGTCAGCAATAATTCGTCCTTCTTGCATGAGAACAGTTCGGTCGCACATTTTCATCACGTCTTCATCGTTCGATACAAGAATTACGGTCCATCCTTTTTGTTGTATGATAGTATTGAGCAATACTATTTTTTGGTGTTTTTCCAACCCAAGCAAAAAGTCTTCCAACACGAGTAGTTTTGGTCTTTTTGCAATACTTCGCGCGATGATAATTTTTCTGGCGATACTTTCGGAAATTCCATGCTTTCCGTTCATCAGAACGGTGTTGATTCCATTAGGTTGAGAAAATACAAAGTCGGTCAGGCCTACCAGTTCAATTGCCCATAATACATCTTCCAGAGGTATGTTGTTTCTTCCTATGGTGATGTTGTTTAGGATGGTATCATCAAACAAATCTTCCTGCGAGACGTTATCACCGACATGATTGATGTAGCTGTTCTTATTAATATCTCTCATGGAGAGTCCGTTTATAGTTACTACCCCCCCGTAAGAAGTAAGAAATCCTAACAAAATATTGATGAAAGTAGTTTTACCGGATGTACTGAATCCGGTGATGCATATTTTCTCACCGCTATCAATCTTCAGATTAATTCCCTTCAGAATGTATTCAGGTTCGTGAGGGAACTTGTAGGTCACATTACAAGCTTCAAGTCGAATGCCGTTTTCAAAAGAGGTGTTGTCAATGTTAATTCCTTTCGAAGTTTCAATGGGTAGGTCCATAACCGCACCTATTTTTTCCAAAGAGGTCAACACATCATATACTGTATCTAACTGAAGGATTAACTTTTCAACGGAGTTCATCACAAGGATTATCACGATTTCCGTGGCTACGAACTGACCTATATTGATTTCTTTTTTCAGCAACAATATACTTCCGAGTATCAACAGCCCTCCTGTGATGAGTGTTTTAAAAATTACAAAGCTGATATATTGTGTACACAATACATTGAAATGGCTTTTGCGGGCATGTATGTAGTTGCTTACATAATAATCGGTTTTTTCAATAGGTAGATTAGAGTATCCGGCCAGTTTAAAGGTGCTGAGCGATTTGGCTATCTCTTCAAGCCAGTTTGCAATGAGGTATTTATACTTTGATTCGGTGAGGCTTGTCTTCAATCCTTTATTAGCTGTAAAGCGAAATACCAGGTACAATACGCCAATCAACGTGAGGCCGAAAAATATGAAAGACACATGATACAAAGAAAGTAAAAGCAGGCCAAATATGATTTGCAACAATGCAACGGTGAATTCAATCAGTAATTTGGCTAAGCCCTTTTGAAGAGTAATGATGTCAAAAAAACGATTGATTAATTCAGGAGGGTAATAGTTAAGCACGGATTCGATTTTTAACTTGGGGATTCTGTAGGCAAAGCTGAAAGCAGTCTTTACAAATATTCTTTGTTGTATGTGCTCTACCATCGTGATTTGCATGAACTGTAAGCCACCGGTAACGAGAATACCGATTAGTATCAATGCAACTAACACAACTACTGAAGTAGGTATCTGTCCGCTGGATACAAAGCTTATTATTGATTGCACTCCCAGAGGCATTGATAATCCCAGCAAGCTAGCTAGTAATGAATAGGCATATACATATAGAATTTCTTTTCGCTCTGATACCAGCACATTGAGAAGTCGTGCTACCGGCCGTATTTGCTTTTTGGAATCAGAATATTCTTCTTCTTTTTCGTGATAACTTTTATCTTCTGTGTATAGTGGCAGATTGGGGAAGCATGTGTATACAACAAATTTATCCGGATCGGGCACTTTGCCGCTTTCACGAGCTGTTTCAAGGTGTGAGATTATTTCTTCAATGTCTTCTATTATATGTTTAGTTATTTCTTCATCTCCAATCTCATATATGGTATAGGCTTTTCCGCTTTCTTCTATAATGATTGGAGTAAGTGTGTTTCCTTTTTGCTGAAACACCAATATCGGATAGTGAGCTACTTTTAAAAGTTCAAGAATTTCTTTCTTCGTAAGAAAATTTTTTACATAAATGAGCTTTGCATTGAAAGAAGTATCAATGAGCATATTTATAAATTCACCCAAAGACACTTCTTTGTCTGTGTCGTGCAGGACATAATTAGATTTAAAAATGTTGTAGTTGAATTTGATTTTGTAGTGCTCTATGAATCGCTCATGAACTAAGAATATTGAATTTGGTTTCATACGATTAATTTATAAGGGCGACACTATCACTCATTTTAGGTGTTGTAGTAAAATGTATGCTAAAATAATATCTTATTCTTATTCTCTTACCTCTATGTTTAATATCACTAACATCAGGTACAAGTAAATTGAAATACATTTGCAGATGTGTAGCTTGAGTATATGGGTTTTCTGACGTTTTCGGATATATGTATGAATGATTTTTCTCCAACACTACATGGGCTATTAATGTACAAAGATTTTTATTTTCTGTGAAGACATTTTCTTTAATTGCCTGCTCGGCTTTTGTTGTCACATAGGATTTTCCTGGTTCAGGAATAGCCATTTCGCTTGTATGACTATCAATGATGTGTTTTGTCATGAAAAATGTCATTCCTGGTGCTCCGAGACGATTGAGTGTTCGGGAAGAAAAGTAATGAGTTTTCAACTGAATACCGGACGTAAAATATCTCCAATCAAGAGATGTTGTAAGTGTAAGATTGTATTTATTTGTAAAGTATCTGTATATGAAAGCTTCTGTTAAGTATACATATAGTGTTGGTGTCTCATATATAAAACTTTCAACGCCAAACTTAGCACATATTCGTAATCTTTTTGGTACGATTTCTCCTCCATATTCGGGTTGATAAGGATTGCGCAGGTAAAGGTTTTTGTTGAGCTTTACTTTTGTCAGTGTTTGCTCCATAAGTATTTTACTATCATGAAATAGTATGTGTATACTTGCATCAGGTAAAACTATTATTAGTTTTCTTATAATCAAATTTTTTTTCAAAAAACTATTTCCTCAGCCGCTCTTGTTTCTTGATATGTTGCTACATCACACAAGTAAAACTTATCAGATTTATTACAGTGGTGATAGCTCGATATATAATGAATAGAGTATGTTTTTAGTAATGATGATACAAGAGGCTAAATGGTTTAAACCGGTACGCCTCCACTGAGTTTCCTCATAAGTATTAAAAATTTTTATCGAAAATGGTTGACTAATAATTATAACTGCAAATCGTGAGTCAAGAATGTCTGATGTTTATGTAGCAACATTTGAAAGTAGTAAACGTTAGATTCAGTTTTTGGGGATGCTGCAGTTATTAAAAGCAATGTAATCAACCTTACTTAAACAATTTTTATGACATAAGAAATCTTTTTTGACCTTGTTCATTGAGTTAACTTTTCATATTGTCGAATTGCAAGGGTATGCCATAATCTTTGTTTCTGACGATGGCGATTATCTGCTGTAAGTCGTCAATTTTTTTGCCGGATACCCGGATGATGTTATCCATAATAGAAGCTGTTACTTTAATTTTAGAATCTTTTATGTCTTTGATGATTTTTTTTGAGGTTTCTTTGTCAACTCCGGTTTTTACTTTTAGTTCCTTTTTTATTAATGCTCCTGATTTGTAATGTTGATGAGATAAATCCAGAGCCTTGGGGTCTATACCTTGTTTTGCCATACGCGTGAGAATGATGTCTATCACCGTCTCGAGGCTCATTTCATTGGCTGTGGTTATGGTGATTAAAGGGGTTTTTTTATCCAGGTCAATTTCAGTTTTAGAATCGCGCAGGTCATAACGATTATTTAATTCTTTTCTGGCCACATTTATGGCATTGTCTAATGTCTGTATATCAACCTTGCTGACAATATCGAACGATGGCATAACTTTGTATTGATTATATTTGGAATGACATGCACAAATTTAACAAAGAACTGTTGATAATTGTTAATCTCATTTCGTTCAACTCAGATTGAGCGTCAGAAAAAAGTTCAGCTTTAGGTTCGAATCTTCGCTGTGGATGGGCTTCATCGAAGTTTCATATTTCCTTATGAAGCTGAAAAATTTCGAGAGGACCTGCGCGAGGGATGGGAGCCATGGCCTGCAAGGCCAGTGCGGAGCTTTAGCGGAGCACCGAAGCGAAAGCGGAGTGGCGGACAGCCCGGCCCCACAGGGGCGCGCCCAACAAAAAAAAAATTTACTATTATTTTTCTACTGATGCGGAAATCCGGACTAAACGTACTTTCATGCAGTAGAAAAATTTTGACCTTGCATAGTAATGAAATTTATTGCTGATGAATCAGCCGGTGGCTGTATGGTGTGTTACTATGCATTTAAGAGAACTCAGGAGATTCTGATCGCAATGGCTTTGTTGCAAAATGAGAAAATGACACTGCACGAAGTCATATCATATCAAACCCTGCGTATTCAGCTATTGCTTCCGGTAGTTTAATGCCGTTTGGAGTTTGGTTGTTTTCAAGTAAGGCAGCAACGATTCTGGGTAGAGCCAAAGCGCTGCCGTTTAAAGTATGTAACAGTAGCGTTTTGCCTTCAACCTTGTAGCGAAGTTTCATGCGGTTAGCCTGAAACGTTTCGAAATTGCTCACAGAGCTTACTTCCAGCCAACGTTGCTGAGCAGCACTATATACTTCAAAATCGTAGGTGAGCGCTGATGCAAAGCTCATATCGCCTCCACATAATTTCAAAATTCGGTAGGGAAGCTCCATTTTTTCCAGCAAGGTTTTTACATGGGTTACCATCTCTTGCAGTTGGTTGTAAGACTCTTCAGGTGCGACTATTTGAACTATTTCCACTTTATCAAACTGATGTAATCTGTTTAATCCGCGCACTTCAGCACCCCAGGAACCAGCTTCACGACGAAAGCAGGGAGTGTATCCTGCTAATTTAATGGGCAAATCTTCCGGTTTTAATATCATGTCGCGGTATAGGTTTGTGATAGGTACTTCCGCTGTGGGAATAAGATAAAGATTATCTTCGTTGGCATAATACATTTGTCCGTCTTTGTCAGGAAGCTGGCCTGTACCAAATCCTGATTCCTGATTTACCAGAATGGGGGGTTGTATTTCTTGGTATCCTGCTTTAATTGCTTCATCCAGAAAAAAGTTGATCAATGCTCTTTGCAGACGCGCTCCTTTTCCTTTGTATACGGGAAATCCGGCACCGGTAACTTTATTTCCCAGTTCGAAGTCAATTATATCGTATTCTTTTATCAGGTCCCAATGTGGCTTGGCACCTTCGTTCAGCACGGGCAGGTCTCCCCATTGATGTACGACAACGTTGTCACTTGCATGGCGGCCTTCCGGAACATCGGCATGTGGTATGTTGGGCAGCAGCACCAAGAGTTGCTGTAATTCCATTTCCGTAGCGGCAAGACTTTCATGTAGTGATTTAGAGAGTTCCCGCAAAGCTGTGCTTTCTGCCTTTATGGTTTCTGCTTCTGCGTGTTTACCCGATTTCATCAACATACCTATTTGCCTGGAAAGAGTATTTACCTTAGAGAGCGCATCATCGTTTTGTTTTTGTAAATCTCTTCGTTTTTGATCTGCAAGAAGTATCTTTTCAATCGTTTCTTCAGCTGCAGCAAAATGTTTTTTTCTTAGTCCTTTTAATACAAAATCCTTGTTTTCGCGTATGAGTTGTAGTGAAAGCATGGAACAATTTATAATTTAATGCAACAATACTATCCGCCGTGCAAAAGAAAAATCTTGCCGTAAATAAAAATAAAACTTGACAAATATATTCATTAGGTTTATAATTGCAGCATCAATTCACATCGAACTTTTTCAAAATCGCTGACAATAAAAGCTACCTGCCAATCAGAAAAGTAATGAGAAAATCAGGTTGAGATTTGAAAGTTCGACTTTCATGTGTAATCATTAAAACATGTCAGAAAAAATCAAAAATTGATTTTAGTAAATCATTTATAACCCAATATAATTTAATATCATGTATACCATTGAAGAACTCGACAACATGTTGATTTCCGAGTTGAAGGACATCGCTGAAAAACTGGAAATTCCGAATGCAAAAAAACTTCTTAAACAAGAACTTATCTACAAAATATTGGACGTGCAAGCCACGAAACCAGATGCTATAAAGGATTCTCCCACGCCCACGTTTACTTTTGAAGAGATAAGTACAAAGGAAGAAAAAACTAACTCTGTAGGAGAAGGCATTAAAAAAAGGCCTCGAAAAAGAGAGAATGTCAAGAACATAAATCCCCCAAAAGAAGAAAATATCAGCGGGAGCGAGACTTCGAGTTTAGACAGCGACTTATCAAAATTCAGCTCTGAATTGTTATCAGATTTTTCAGTGGATTTTGATGACATTAAGCCTGAAAAAAAAGAAGTAGCTTCTGCTTCAGAAAAAGAAAAAGAACAACCTCAAAAACAACAACAAGCATCACAACCACAGCAGCAGCAACAACAAGCTCCACAATATAACTTGCGGGAGTTTGATGGGGTAGTTACGAGCACGGGCGTTTTGGAAATAACAAACGAAGGATTCGGATTTTTGCGCTCGGCAGACTATAACTATCTTCCCAGCCCCGATGATGTATACGTATCGCCCTCGCAAATAAAACTATTTGGCCTGAAGACAGGCGACACCATAACAGGGCAAATACGAGCTCCTAAAGAAGGCGAAAAATATTTTGCCCTCATACGCGTAGAAACTGTAAACGGAAAAACCACAGAAGAAATACGCGACCGCATACCTTTTGAGTTTCTCACACCTATGTTTCCCAACGAGAAACTCGTGCTGAGTACAAGACATGACGAGCTCTCTACCCGCATTCTCGACCTTTTTGCTCCCATCGGTAAAGGGCAGCGAGGCATGATAGTAGCTCAACCCAAAACCGGAAAAACCGTATTGCTGAAGCAAATTGCCAACGCCATAGCGACCAACCATCCGGAAGTATATTTAATCGTGTTGCTGATAGACGAGCGTCCGGAAGAGGTGACCGACATGGCACGCAACGTAAAAGCAGAAGTTATATCTTCTACTTTTGATGAACAAGCCGAACGCCACGTAAAAGTATCTAATATGGTGCTCGAAAAAGCCAAGAGGCTGGTGGAATGCGGTCATGATGTAGTAATACTTCTTGACTCTATAACACGACTAGCACGTGCCCACAATACCGTAGTGCCCTCCTCAGGCAAAATACTATCCGGTGGAGTAGATGCCAATGCCCTTCACAAGCCCAAACGATTCTTCGGTGCAGCACGCAACGTAGAAAACGGAGGCTCACTTACCATCATCGCCACCGCCCTCATTGATACAGGTTCCAAAATGGATGAAGTCATATTCGAAGAATTCAAAGGTACCGGCAACATGGAGCTTCAGCTCGACCGCAAGCTCGCGAATAAACGTATTTATCCTGCCATAGATGTGCCTGCGTCCGGTACTCGCCGTGAAGATTTGCTCATGGATAAAGAGGAATTGCAACGTGTTTGGATACTCCGAAAATATATGTCCGACATGACTTCCGTAGAAGCTATGGAATTCCTTATAGACAAAATGAGCAAGACGAAAGACAACACAGAATTTCTGGTCTCTATGAACGGCTAACTGAGCTTACTTCAACACACCATGAAAATACTACTTATCGGATATGGCAAAATGGGTAAAACCATAGAGCAAATCGCTCTTGCCCGCCATCATACAATACCACACAAAATAGATGTGCAGAATACCAATGAACTAAAAAATATCCGACAACCAACCGTTGATGTAGCTATTGAATTTACACAACCCGACAGTGCTTTTGATAATATAAAAACCTGCCTGCAAAACGGAATACCTGTGGTAAGCGGAACCACCGGTTGGCTACACAGAAAAAATGAAATAGAAAAAATATGCATCGAAAATGACGGTGCTTTTTTCTATGCTTCCAATTTTAGTATAGGAGTGAATCTCTTTTTTCACCTAAACAAAATACTGGCACGTATTATGAACAATCTGCCTCAATATGACGTGTCCATGGAAGAGATACACCACACTGCCAAGAAAGATGCCCCCAGCGGAACGGCCATCACTATTGCTGAAGGTATCTTAGAGAACATAAAGCGAAAAAACAGATGGACACTTGGCCTCTCTACAGATAAGAACGAATTGAGCCTTTTCGCCAAACGTATTGATCCTTTTCCGGGTCAGCACAGTGTGTTGTACAGTTCTCCAATAGATAGTATTGAAATAAAACACACCGCCCACAGCCGTGAGGGATTTGCAGCAGGCGCCGTTACCGCTGCAGAATGGCTCGTCGGAAAAAAGGGAATATTCGGTATGGAAGACATGCTCAGGTTTGACTCCTGACCTCATAATCATTCCTGTAAAAACGTTTCCGTCTCTAATCTTTTGGACCTGATAGCATTTCCTCAACAGAACTTTTTAAATGAAAGGGTAACTCTCATTTTATGTAGCAAAGCTGTTGTAAAATCTCAATGAAATGTTTTTGATACATTGCAGCAGAAAATGACCATACCAACCATTTCATCGGCCATGATGTATATTGTTTTATGAATGAAAGTTTTTTTTGAAGCATAAACAGCTTCATTCTTTTAAGAAGTAACCCCACTTCATTCACACTGTTCAGGAGGAGTATACCCCAATAAAAAATGAATATCATATTTTTAAAATACGATTATTATACTGATATTTGCAGTCTTAAAAAAATAAAGGAGGTTTTAAGCTATAAATTAATGAATTATCCACCAGGTCCAAAGGGCACTAAAGGCCCTCACCTCAACAAAAAAGAAAATGAAGAGGTTTACAAAGTCAATGAAAAAATAAAAGCCAACAAGGTAAGGATTGTGGGCGAAAACATAGAAAGTAAAGTAGTAACACTATCAGAAGCATTGAAAATAGCAGATGAGTTGGGGTTGGATCTGGTAGAAATATCTCCTAATGCTGACCCTCCTGTATGTAAAATAGTAGATTACTCAAAATTTAAATACGAACAAAAGAAAAAACAAAAAGAACTGAAAGCCAAAACGCACAAAGTAGTAGTAAAAGAAATTCGTTTTGGCCCTAATACAGATGATCATGATTTTGATTTTAAATTGAAGCATGCTATCAACTTCTTAAAAGACGGAAACAAAGTAAAAGCGTATGTAAACTTTGTAGGTAGACAAATTGCCTACAAAGAGCAAGGCGAAAAGCTTTTGCTCAGGTTTGCTCAGTCGCTTGAGGAATATGCAAAAGTAGAAGACATGCCAAAGTTGGAAGGAAAGAGAATGTTTATGTTCTTTTCTCCAAAATCGCAAAAAAAATAAGGACTAAAGTTTACAACAATGCCAAAGTTAAAAGTTAAGTCAAGCGCAAAAAAAAGGTTCAAAATTACCGGAACTGGTAAAATAAAACGCAAACATGCGTATAAGAGCCACATCCTTACTAAGAAAGAAACCAAGCAAAAAAGAAGGCTTACTCATGCAACATTAGTAAGCAAAGCCGACATGCCTAACGTGAAAGACATGTTGAAAGTATAATAATAGTTTATGTTTAACCAGAGCCCGGGCTTCAAGTTTGTACATATACAACGCCTATGCTCAAAAAAAGTAAAGTAATATGCCAAGATCAGTACCTGCAGTAGCCTCCAGGAGGCGTCGCAAAAAATTGCTCAAACAAACTCGTGGCAACTTTGGTGGCCGCAAGAACCTGCTTACCGTAGCCAAACATACCTACGAGAAAGGGCTGCAATATGCTTATCGGGATCGCAAAGCCAAGAAAAGAGAATTTCGCGCTTTGTGGATACAACGTATAAATGCAGCCGTAAGGCCATTTGGGCTTTCTTATTCTAAGTTCATGCACTTGCTTAACAAAGCCGGTGTAGAACTCAATAGAAAAGTGCTCGCTGACCTTGCCATGAATGACGCTGAAACGTTCAAAAAGATTGTAGAAAAGGTTAAATGATCGCTGTGAAGCATTGAATCTATTACAAAGTTGAATTGTAAAAAAGCGTATAAGTTTGTAAATTCGCATCCCAAAAATCAACATTATGAAAAAAGGCATTCATCCAAATTACAGAGAAGTAGTTTTTGAAGATACGTCGAGTGGCTTTCGTTTTCTCACTCGCTCTACAATAGAGACAAAAGATACCATAACATGGGAAGATGGTAATACCTATCCTCTGGCTCGTGTGGAGGTTAGCTCAGCATCCCACCCGTTTTATACGGGAAAGAAAATGTTTGTTGATACTGCCGGACGTGTAGAAAAATTCCAGAAAAAATATCAGAAAAAATAACTTTTCTCATTTTACTTATAAAAAACAAAGCCTTGATGAATAAAATCATCGGGGCTTTTTTATTTTTGCACAATGAACTATATACTATACGACGACCCTACCATCAGGGTTGATTTATACCCATTATCCCTCACGAGACCCATAGCTGATTTCAGAGTAGGTATATTAAAAATTTCTGAAAAATGGTCTCTGTATCTCAATAGCCGTGTTTACTACAAAACCGCCGAGTATCTTCAGAAAAAATTTCCTTTTCAAGCCGGAGCAGACACTGTGTACATAAGCGCTCACGTATGCCCTACCGCTGAGTTAGCAGATAAAATTTTATCTTTAAAAAATGATGAAAGTATTTATTTCAATCATCATCTGATAGCGTACAGGAATACTTATAAAGGCGCCTCTATTATGCTGCAAAATGCCCCTACCATCATTACAAAGGTCTGGCATATATTTTCCAACAACGGAAAAGAAATAAAAAATGACATAGATTTACTGAGTAAGCATAAAAAATTTTACTCGATATCTGACCCACATACACGATGCTACAATGAAAAAAACATATATGTAGAAGAAGGCGTAAAGATACATGCTGCCATACTTAACGCAGACAACGGCCCGATCTATCTGGGTAAACATTCGGAAGTGCAAGAAGGTGCGATGATTCGCGGCCCCTTTGCTTTGTGTGAAAATTCAATCGTAAACATGGGGGGCAAAATGCGAGGCGATAATACCATAGGCCCCTATTCTAAAGTGGGGGGTGAAGTAAGCAACTCTGTGATATTCGGATATAGCAACAAAGCCCACGATGGTTTTATGGGTAATTCTGTAATTGGCGAATGGTGCAACTTCGGCGCCGACTCCAACACATCAAATCTGAAAAACAATTATGCCAACATAAAAATATATTCATATGCACAAAAAAAATATGTAGACAGCGGCTTACAGTTTTGTGGCCTTATCATGGGCGACCACTCCAAATGTGGCATCAACATTATGTTCGACTCGGGCAGCATCGTAGGCGTAAATGCCAGCATATATGGCGCCAAATATTCTCCCAAATTTATACCTTCTTTTTCATGGGGCGATATTGAAAACCTTACAGAGTTTCATTTCGATAAGGCCATAGAAGTAGCCCGTCGTGTAATGGCCCGAAGAAATGTGGAACTCACTCAAACCGACATTGACATTTTGCGAGAAGTACATATTTTAGAATCGAAATACAAATCAGAGTTAAAGTAAAGTGCTCTTTTCTTCTATACCCGGTCTTACCTCAATAAAACAAACGCTCATAAAAGGCGTACAAAACAACCACGTTGCGCATGCACAAATATTTGCAGGCCCTGAAGGTAGCGCAAACCTTGCTATGGCCATTGCCTATGCATGCTATGTAAACTGCGAAAACAAACAACAACTGGATTCGTGTGGCCTGTGTGCCTCTTGCTCCAAATACCTGAAACTCGCTCACCCCGACTTGCATTTTGTTTTTCCTTACAGCACCACCAAACTCGTACCCAAAGACCCGACATCAGGTGCTTTCCTGAAAGAGTGGCGCTCTTTTCTTACCAATAATCCTTATCAAAATCTTTCACAGTGGGGCGAACTCATCGGCAGCGAAAATAAACCCCTCATCATACCTGTAGAAGAAGCTCGTCATATCATAAAAACTTTATCTGTAAAATCATTCGAAGCCCGGTATAAATCCATGATCATCTGGCTTCCCGAAACCATGCGCCATGAGGCGGCTAATGCCATATTAAAGATTCTTGAAGAGCCCCCTCAAAAAACTTTATTCTTGCTCGTAACTCATGCCATAGATAAAATCATACCTACTATCCTGTCGCGTACTCAAAAAATTATTGTACCTCCTTTCACTCAAGAAGAAGTATATCAATACCTCAAAGCCAGATATGATGCTGATGAAAAACAGCTCAACAACGCCGCATATCTCTCTGAGGGAAATGTGAATGAAGCTATATCCATACTCCTCCAAACCGAACACGAATACCGATCTATGTTTCGAGATTGGATGCGCCTGTGCTACATGCTCTACAAAAAAACAAGCCATCTGATTGACCTAAACGAATGGGTGGAGACATTCAGCAAATTAAGTAAAGACAATCAAAAAAATTTTTTTCAATTCGGCATGCATATCCTCAGAGAAGCTCTCGTATACAAGGCTACAGGACATCAACTCATAAAGCTTCCTCCGGAAGACCTCAGCTTCGTAGAAAAATTTTCTCAGGTGCTCAATGAATACCTCATCGAAAAAATTGCACAAAAACTAAACGAATCGGCATACCATATTGAGCGAAATGCCAACTCAAAAATTACCTTTATGCATACCACTTTTTACATTGCTTCTATGTTTAAAACACCATGAACCACACCCGAAAAATCAGGATAGGTACACGAGGAAGCCAATTGGCTCTTTGGCAAGCTCAATATGTTGCCAATATTTTGCTCAAAGCGGATTTGCATACTGAAATCGTAGTCATAGAAACCAAAGGTGATAAACTATTGCATCAACCTCTGGCATCCATAGGTACGAAAGGACTGTTTACAGAAGAACTGGAAACACAACTTAGGCTGCGTGCCATAGACATTGCCGTGCACAGCGCCAAAGATATGCCCTCTCAAATCGCTGATGATTTGGAAATTATCGCATTTACAGAAAGAGAAAAACCTCATGATGTGCTGCTATCTCTTGATAAAAATTTTACCCTGCAAAACAATCCGGACTGTGTAGTGGGCACCTCATCCGTGCGCAGGAAAGCAATCTTAAAAAGTATCTACCCTCACATCACCATAGAAGAGGCAAGAGGTAATCTGCAAACAAGATTTCATAAATTGGAATGCGGAAAATTTCAGGCAATGATACTTGCCTATGCCGGTGTTCATCGCATGCAGCTTGACAAATATATTGTAAGAGAATTTTCCGTCCATGAGTTCATACCCCCCGTAGGGCAAGGGTCTATAGCTGTTCAATGTTTTGCAGAATTAGACTACAAACTTAAATACAACATAAAGCAAGCGGTCAACCACTTCTCTACCGAAATATGTTTGCTCACCGAACGCGCCTTCCTCAGTAAATTGGGCGGAGGATGTAGTATACCGGCCTTTGCATATGCTACACCTCTGACTGACGATACAGTAAAAATATACGGTGGAATAATACATCCTCATGGACATTCTAAAATTGTTCATGAAATGGTTGGAGAAAAAATAACAGCAGGTATACAACTTGCAGAATGGCTGCTAAGAAACGGCGCGAAACAAATTTTAGAATACATTCATCATCATTGATTTCATCTTGTGTCACATATGTAGTGAAGGCATTATCGTAAGAGCTTCAGGGGATGTTTAAACCCGAATTTTTCAGTTGAGGTTAGGTTTGGAGGCTTAAAGGCCATTCAGATTTTTTGATATTTCCGAATAAACCACCAACTCCTTACCTTCTTTCAGTGGTACTGACCTTTTCAGTACATTTATACGATGGTTACTTCGGCCTTCCGGTAAACCCAACTCTTCAAGAACCTTCCTGATACCTGTCTTGTCAAGCAGTCGTTTCATCTGCAGCATTCCGCCCCAAGGGGTAACACATTTGTCCGTGCATTCGTAGTGCATTTCTTATGTAAGTTTTGGTTACATTACAAAAAAGAAATCTCTTTCGGAAAACTCCTTGAAAATTCCACATTGAAAGGAAAACTCAATGTTGAAATTGTATATTCAACTGAAAAATCCGGGATAAAATATTTTGAATTCAAAACATATACCGGAATATCTACTTTCCCCTCGCGTAAAAATTCTTTGCTGTGCTTGCGAGTAAAGTCCTGATAAAACTGTTTGCAGAGTTCAATATTCAGCCTCTCCGCTATACCAGTATTTTTCTGACATTTCGATTAATTGTTCTGTATTGAGTTCATCAAAAAAAGAGTTGTAAACTTTGATGTCATCAAAACAAAGCATCAGGTTGCCTCCTGTATTTAAATTTTTGCAATCGCAATAGATTTTTATCATGCCATCATGCATGATATCAGCATTTATAATTTCCGGCTTTAGCAGTTCTATTTCACGTATGGAATCAATGATGATATCCTCATCATCCCAAAATTGGAAACGACAATGTGTGAGTTCTTTTAATACCAAGAATAAGTTTCTCTGGTCTTTCCCCAGAAAGTTTTCCAAGTGCGAGCACTCCAGTTGTATGTTTAATGTTTTTCCATCAAGGGATATTTTTTCTATTATACATTCCTGTATGCAGGAAAACACATGCGCAATTTTACGTTCATTCATTATCGTGTTAGTTTTATTTCATATACAAAGCTTTTCCCTTCATTGAGTTTTATGCTAATCAAATTGTTTTTGATTGTTGCATTTATGTTTTTCCCCTTGGTGCCATCGGGATTTAAAGCAGTAACTGTTGCGGCCTGAGCTGTTAATTTCAATTCAACTTCACCTTCTGCTACTTGTGCTTTCAGAGGTAAGGAGCCGGGGTTGCTAAGTACGTTTCTGGATTTGTTGTACACTTGTCCGCTCATTTTTGTGGGGGTAACTACCACCAGATAAAACTCAGAACTTTCGGATATGGGTTTGTTTTGTTTTGATATTAATATGGCAGAAGCCCATTTGTTTTTAAGTTTTACTGAAAAGTTTTTGCAGTCTATATTGCTCTCAGAAGTGTTTCCCAATGCTCCCTGAACATTGGCGGCATCAATCTTGAGTATGTTTTTTTTGAAATCTAAGGTAAGCTCTCCGGTTTCGCTTTGAATAATTTTTTTCGATTCATCATAATATTTTAAAAAGTCTTTAGGGTTTCCTGTTTTTTTATCACCATAGCTTTTGCATACTTTAGTTATGTAGCTTAAGTAAAAATGTTTATCTAAGAAGTCAGAGTAAGCAGGCAGGGTATAGAGTTGTGTTTCAGCTATGGAATCTGTAACTAACCCGGGAGCTTTTTTTATATCGCCTCTAAGGAAGATCGGTGCTGCTACTACCCATTGAGCCAGGTGGTCGGGCATCAGGTTTGTGCTAAAGCCTCCCATCCTTTGCTCACCGACCATAGTTGGTCCGAAGTCAAACTGAATGAGTCCGTCATTGTCTTGCAGACTACTGTAGGCAGCTACCAAAGGCAAAGCTTCCAAGATGTATTCATTAGGATAACAAGCATTAAATTCGGTAACGATAAAAGGTTTTTTATACCATTTGTATTTCATGATGTTGTTGATAGTAGATGTAGAAGGATTTGCAATCATGGAGGTATTGTTGAGAGGGGCATAGAGAATGCGCGACCAGTCGTTGTTTATTTTCCAGATTTGTGGATGGTCCCAATAGTCATTGGTAATGATGAAGTCATTTACGGTATTATCATACTGGTAGGGCAAAATGGGGATAGGGAAGTTACTACCACTTAGGGGATATTTTACACCTATGTTGCGCATGTGCGTATACATAGTACGGTAGTATTTTTTTTCAACTTCTGAAAGGAACCGTATGGTAGCTTCATGGTCGCCGGAAAAATCTTTTCTGGGGGACAAAACGGGAGAGTTTCCTTTGCTGTAGTCTAAATCAAAAACAGTCATTTTCTTACCTGGATAAGCTTGTTGAAATTTTTCGTTGAGTTCTTTTCTGTAGGGTTCGGTAAGTATATCGCTGCCAAAGTGAAGAAATGCACTCGATTCATTTATGAATTCGGACCCAACGATAGCCGGATCATCAACGTAGGCCAAGCCTGTATAAGGATTTTTATGGGTAAGCAGTTGTGTGATGTATTCTTTTTGTAAATCAATGATGCGTTCGTTGAAATAGGCGATTTGCTTGCCGCCGTAATCGGGAGGAGTAAAGAGGATACCATCGCTTTGGGTGAAATTGCGATGAACCAGTAAGTCCATGAAAATATAAATCCCTTTTTTCTTAAGAGCGGCGATGAGGTAGTCTAACTTATCCATGCTTTCAGCAGAGAGTTGTCTGGTGCCGGGAGCATTTCCAAAGATGTTTGGGCTATACCAGGGCGCATCCAGATGATGTAGCCTCACGATATTGCAACCCATACGCGCTAATCGTGTGGCTAAGCTATCGGCAACTTTTTTTTCAGGAAAACAGGAACTTGCCACCAGATTTACCCCCCAAAATTTTATAGGGGTGCCATCTTCAAATTGGAAATGTCCGTCAACCACTTTTGCGAAGCCATGTTTGCCTGCCGGCGCATCTAATAGAGAAGACCAATCCACGTAGTGGCTTCCGTTTCGCTTAGTATCTATTGTTATGGTGTACCATTTTCCTTCATCCATCGGGCCTTTAAGTGTGGCGGCTTCTAAAGGTTCTCCGGAGTCGTTGTAGAGAAATACTTCAAGGTCGTCGTAATAAGCAGTGCCGGTACAGTTGGCTAGTTGTATTTGTAATTTCAGTTGCTTGGCCGCTTTGGAGGGGAAGTAGGTATAAGTATAGTATTTCCAATCGGTAGAGCCCGTAGCTTTTCCGGTTACAGGAGGATAGCCACCTGTAAGTGTACCGGATTGGTCCAGAAACTCAATGGCTATGCGAGCTTGCTCATAATCTTTTTCTCCGGGCTTCACGTTTTCAGTTTTCATCCATCCGTTAATTTCTACTTTGTATGTACCCTCAGGCAGGAAAATGATTTGATCGGCACCGCTCCATTTTGCTGTGGTGTTCATGATTTTTGCAGCGTAAGATCCTGAGCGCACTACGTTAGATTGTACTTCAGCTCCCCACATGTTCCATTCTTCGGCTTGCTTTTCAAATCCGGGATTTGAAAGTTGATTTACTGCATTAGTTTGTGATATGCCTGAAAAGGGAAATGAGAAAAATATTAAGCAGAGAGGCAGTTTTGTGAAATGAAAAAATTTGTTCATTTGTAATGGTCTTGTTATTATGTTGTTGAATACTATAAAAAATTCTGCAATAATACAATATGATAGCCGTAATACAGCGTGTGAAACAAGCTAAAGTAGAAATAGCCGATGAAGCAACGGCAACCATATGTTCAGGACTTTTAGTATTGCTTGGCGTGGCGCAAGGCGACAAAGACGAAGATGCACGTTGGTTAGCACAAAAAACCATACACATGCGATTGTTTCCTGACAGTGAGGGGAAGATGAATTTATCTTTGAAAGAAACTGCCGGTGAACTGTTGGTGGTGAGTCAGTTTACCTTGTGTGCATCTACGGCAAAAGGTAATCGTCCGTCATTCACGGAAGCAGCGCCTCCTGATGTGGCTATAGAGCTCTACAAGCATTTCATAGAATGCTGCGAAAATTATCTGGAGAAAAAAGTGCACCGTGGGGTATTCGGTGCCGACATGAAAGTTTCCTTGATAAACGATGGCCCTGTAACTATAATATTAGACACAAAGAATAAGAGGTAAAGATGACATTAGAGGAAGCACAGAAAATTGTAGACGACTGGATTAAAACATATGGCGTACGCTATTACAGCGAACTTACCAATATGGCTATACTTACAGAAGAAGTGGGAGAAGTAGCGAGAATAATAGCCAGAAGATATGGAGAGCAATCTTTTAAACAAACGGATATGGATGCATCGCTGGCTGATGAAATAGCAGATGTGCTGTTTGTACTGATATGCATAGCTAATCAAACCGGGGTAAATCTGAAAGAAGCGTTTATAAAAAATATAGAAAAAAAAACGCAGCGTGATAAAGACAGGCATAGAAATAATCCCAAAATACGATGATTTATAACATAATTATAGAGTGCATAAAATCGTCAATCAGTCAATCAGCAAGCTAAGTTTTGGGGCTTTATCCCTCTTCATGCAAGGAAATATTACTTTCATAACATCAAAGCATTGTTTCTCATGAATGCAAAAGATTACATTGATTTTCTGAAAGTAACCTCTCTATCGCATAAAATGGGTTCAATACCTCCAAAACAGATACATGCTCGTGGCACTGCTCTTGAAGCGGCAACTACTAATAAGAGTCGGAGCTCATATCTTTGAGTAAAGTAATTTCACATATGTGCCCACATCTGCCTCTGGCATGAAGAGAAACCGACAATCTCTGATAGACCTGAAAGTTTCAGGCTACCCTGCGCGAGGGATGGGAGCCATGGCCTGCAAGGCCAGTGCGGAGCTTTAGCGGAGCACCGCAGCGATAGCGGAGTGGCGGACAGCCCGGCCCCGCAGGGGCGCGCCCAACATAAAAAAAACATCTCACTATACTTTGCCGCCAATGTGGAACCTAGGGTAAAGTTTAGATTTGGGTTCTGCTATTCCATAAAATGAGATTGAGTGATGCAACCCAACACCAATGACACTAAACTATGTGAGGCAGTTGATGAAAGGTTATGCTTTTAGTATGCCCGCACAGTTTTGCCTTCCATGAAATAAATGAAAGATTTGTTGACCACACGGTTGCCTCCGGGCGTGGGATAGTCACCGGTGAAATACCAGTCGCCTTTGTGATCGGGACAAGCTTTGTGAAGGTTTTCAATAGTTTGGTAGATTACTTGTATTTCAGCCTTGCAGTTAGGGGGGGTGATTATTTCGGCAATTTTTGCCGATATTTGCTCGCTGCTGAAGGGGGCATATAATATTTTCAAATAGTTTTCTACATTACCGCTGAGTTGGTTTACAGAAGCTTTACATTTTTCATATACTGTTTCCAGTAAGTTTTCTTGTTTGGTATCTTTGAGCAATTCAAGAACTGCCCTGAAAGCGACAAACTCTCTTATTTTAGACATGTCAATTCCGTAGCAGTCCGGATAGCGTATTTGAGGAGCGGAAGATACGATGATAATTTTTTTAGGCTCCAACTTATCCAACATGCTGATGATGCTTTTTTCTAATGTAGTGCCACGCACGATGGAGTCGTCAATTATTACCAGATTATCCTGATGTTTATTAATGACGTTGTACGTGGTATCATAGAGATTAGTGACAAATTCTTCGCGTTGGTCATCGGAGGTAATGAAGGAGCGCAGTTTAGCATCTTTTATTACCATTTTCTCGATGCGAGGCTTCAGAGCCAATGCTTCTTCTATTTGTTCTTTGGTGCTGGCAGGGTCGTTGACAATTTTTTTTCTATACTTTTCCAGATATTCATTTATGCCTTCCATCATGCCTATAAATGCGGTTTCGGCTGTGTTGGGCACATAGGAGAAAACGGTATTTTTTATATCGTAATTTATGGCTTCGAGTATTTGCGGATACAGGTGATATCCCAATTTTTTTCGTTCGGCATATATTTTAGGGTCTGAAGATCGGGAGAAGTAGATGCGCTCAAAAGAGCAGGATTTTTTTTCTACCTGGTCTATAAATTGTTTTTGAGAGAAGGAGCCATTTTTTTCGATGATGAGAGCAAAGCCGGGTTCTATCTCTTTTATATCTTCATAATCTACATTGAAGGCTATTTTTATTGCCGGTCTTTCAGAAGCCATTACAATTACTTCATCGTCGGCGTAGTAGTATGCCGGCCTTATTCCTGCGGGGTCTCTGGCAACGAAAGCGGCACCGTATCCGGTCATGCCGGCCATGGTATATCCGCCGTCAAAATCCTTACATGAGCGCATCAGTACACGCTGCAGGTCAAGCTCGTTTTCGATGATGTCGGATATTTCGCGGTTGGTATATTCATGTTTGTATTTATTGAAAATCTCCTGGTTTTCCTCATCAAGGAAGTGGCCTATTTTTTCAAGTACGGTTACTGTGTCTGTTTTTTCTTTGGGATGTTGGCCTATGTCGAGCAGTTTTTGAAAAAGTTCGTCTACATTGGTCATATTGAAATTTCCGGCTACTACCAGATTGCGGCTGCGCCAATTGTTTTGTCTAAGAAAGGGGTGACAATTTTCGAGTTCATTGTTTCCATGTGTGCCATATCGGAGGTGGCCTAAAAGCACCTCACCGGTGAAGGCCACATTTTCCAGCAGCCATTTTGCATCGTAGGCTTTTTCTTTTCTCTCGCGTAAGGCTTTTTTAAATTTCTTATTAATTTTTTTGAAGATATGCGAGACGGGTTGCGGGTCTACAGATTTCAGGCGGCTTATGTATCTGTGTCCTTCCGGAACATTAATTTTTATTACGGCCACTCCGGCTCCATCTTGCCCGCGGTTGTTTTGTTTTTCCATCATCAGGTATAGCTTTTGCAAGCCATACATCGGGCCATATTTTTCCACATAGTACGAATAAGGCTTTCTTAACCTTATCAGAGCAATCCCGCATTCGTGCTTTATTACGTCCGACATATCTCTTTATCGTTATAGTTTTGTATTGTAGAATACGTTTATCAACCAATCAGGTTTAATGAACAGAATAATTGAGGTTGTAACCAATATGGCAGGAAGTAATATTTCTGATGTTTTTATGTGTAATGGTGTATTGTTTTCCTCTTGGTGAAAAAAAAGGTAATAGGGTATTTTTAAGTAGTAAAACAGAGACAAGATGGTGGTGAGTATTCCTAAGGAGAAGAGTATCATGTAAGCATAATGGTGCGATGAAATATACATTTTCCATGTCGCCGAGAGTATGAAAAACTTGGCGTAAAAACCTGCTGTAGGAGGAAGGCCAGTGAGTGAAACCATCGTTATAACAAATATAACACCAAACACGGGATTTTTTAATCCTAACCCTTTAAAATTATTCACAAGGTCGGAACCTGTTTTACGGCTCATCAGTTCGCAAAGTATAAATGCGGAAAAAATAACAGGTATGTACGAAAGGCTGTAAAACATTAACGCCGGCCTGGCCGAGGGATGTGTTATAGATAAAGTTATGGCCATGAAACCGGCATGAGCAATGGATGAGTATGCCAACAACCTCCTGAAGCTGATTTGCCTTAAGGCAGAGAGATTACCCATGAGCATAGATGATGCTGACATAAATACCAACACCATCAATACGGAAGTCTGTAAATTAGTATGAAACAGAAAAGGTCCTACGTATTTACTGAGTACCCACATGGCGCTCAATTTGGGTGCCGTAGAAAAAAAGGATAAAACATTTATCGGTGCACCGCTGTATAAATCGGGCAACCAAAAATGAAACGGGAATGCAGATATCTTGAACAGAAAACCTGCGATAGAAAGCACAAACCCTACTATAATTACTAAGTTTTCTACCTGGCTGAGTTGAATGGTAAAAATCGTAGAGGTAAAATTCAAATGGTGTGTTACTCCATACAATAAGGAAAAACCATACAGCATAACCCCAGATGCAAATGCTCCGAACAACAGATACTTTATAGCAGCCTCTGTACCGGAGCGATTGAAGTGCATAATGCTAAGCATGTATGAACACAGTGATACCGTCTCTAAGGATATGAAGGTAACTACAAGGTCGGAAGAGGATATTAAAAAAAACAATGACAAACTCAATGTGATAAGAAATATGTAGAACTCAGTTGTTTTTCTGACAGAGGAAAATGTATCTGAAATGAACGAAAACACTAATGTGAGAATCAATGAACATAATACCAGCAGTTGAAAGAAACATTCGTAATGTCCTATTACTAAAGTTCCCATGAATGCTGATATACTGTGTGTGGTATTGTGCCATCTGTATATTAACGCCACTAAACTCAGCAAACACCCCCCAAAAGCTGTCAGCAAATAAACTGTAATCCTTTTCTCATTTTTTAAAAGGAACGATAATAAAACGAAACAAACAACCGTAGCGAATAGGGTAATTTCGGGCAAGAGCAGGGGTAAACTTTTTCCGATATGTTGAATTTTCAGATATAAATTTTCCTCAAGGTGCTTCAATACTGTAATGAAATTTCAGTAAAAATATATGTGTTTAAAACAATATCAAACTCGGTGGGATTTTATAATGTTCAATAAAGCTTACTTAGCAGGCGTCACAGTTCGAAAATAACCTTTTCAAACTTACTTAGGTAGCTTTCAGTAAAAGCCTTTTTAAGGTTTTCATATTGTCCGTTGATTATTAATTTTTTTAAGCTATCGCTTTCCAGCAAAGAGAGTATAGCACACGCATACCCATCTGTATCCAGTGGATTTATCCTTATAGATTCTGTGAGTATTTCAGCGATACCACTGTTTCTGCTCAATATGCAGGGTATGCCATGTAAGGCAGCTTCCAAGGCAGCGAGTCCGAAAGGCTCTGATATGGAGGTATGGCAAAATATATCTATCTCCGGATAGAGTTCATTTTTTTCCGTTTCATTCAAGAAACCGAGTTGCACGAAGTTTTGACGGGCAAAACTATTTTCGATTCGTTCGTTTAATTCTGCTTGTAGTTCGCCTTCGCCGGTTATTATGAATTTTATGTCCGGATATGAGAGGTGTATTTTTTCGCAGATTTGAATGAAATGCAAAACGCCTTTTTGTGGAGCAAGTCTTCCCACATAAAGCAGGTTTACACAAGTTGATTTTTTTTGTGCTTTTTCGCGAACAATCTGTTCATTGGTTATGGGATGAATGACGTTGATTTTTTCAGGATAAATATCGTAGTACTTAACAGCTATGTTTTTGGTGTAATGGCTAACTGATATTATTGAATCTGCCATGTCCATAGCTTTACGTTCCAGATAATACACCCAATTTCGGCTGTCTTCTCCATAGCGATCGTATTCTAATGAATGAATGTGTACCAGCAATTTTTTACCGGTTAGTAGTTTCAGGCGTATACCTGCCATCATGGTTATCCAGTCGTGGCAATAGATGATGTCAAAATTTAAATTTGATGCTGCTTCAACCACTTTGCTATTGTAGGCAGCTATGTAGTTTTGGATACTATCTGTGAGGTTATCTCTTTCAGGGTTTTCACGGTTTTCCACGTCTTGAATGCATGTATTGTAGGGAGAATAGAAACTTTTTAGTGAGAATTTTTCAAGTGAAAAAACAGAAGTTGTGTTTTCTGCTTTAATATTTATGATGTCGTCTATAAAGATTACAGATACTGATGAGTTTATATCATACAAGGGTTGTATAGGCAATATTGCAGTGATGTTATGTTTTTTGGCCAGAGTGTTTAAAATGCCGGCAGAAGCTTTTGCCATACCGCCGCCTATGCGTGTATCCAAGTACCATGCCAGGAAGAGGATGTTAGAATTTTTCATCAGATAGCTATATGCATGGTTAAATCTATTATGAAGCAAAAGTTATCTTCAAACCACTACATTCACAATTTTACCTTGAACTACAATTACTTTTTTAGGCTGTTTACCTTCAAGCCATTTTTGCACGGCTTCGTTGGCCAGTACTTGCTTTTCAATATCGGCAGCAGGCATATCAAGTGCAAAATTGATTTTGGTACGCACTTTTCCGTTTACGGATATAGGATATTCGTAGTTGCTTTCGGCCAGATATTTTTCATCCCATGTTGGGAAAGAAGCATTGCATATACTCTCTTTATGCCCTAAGGCACTCCATAACTCTTCGGCAATATGGGGTGCATATGGAGAGAGGATTATCAATAAAGGTTCAAGTATGTGACGGCTGTTGCATTTTAATGACGAGAGTTCGTTCACACAGATCATAAAACTACTCACGGAAGTATTGAAGGAGAGTCGCTCTATGTCTTCTTCAATTTTTTTTATGGTCTTGTGTAAAATCTTTAGTTCTTCAAGAGTAGGTTGTTTATCTGTTACTAAAAATTTTCCTTTGTCTTCGTCGTAGAACAATCTCCACAGTTTGCGAAGGAATTTATGCACACCTTCTATGCCGTGGGTATTCCATGGTTTGAAATCTTGCAGTGGGCCGAGAAACATTTCATACATGCGCAAGGTATCGGCACCATATTGCTCGCATATATCGTCGGGATTTACGACATTAAATTTTGATTTAGACATTTTCTCGATTTCCCATCCACACTTGAACTTACCGTTATACAGCACGAATTCAGCATTTGCAGCATCCGGCCTGGATTTTTTAAATTTCTCTACATCCAGATAGTCATCTTTCACAAGAGCTATGTCAACATGTATTGGCGTGGTAGGGAAATCATTTTTAAGCTCTTCGGATACATACTTATTTTCACCAATTACTCTGTAAGCAAGGTTAGACCTTCCCTGAATCATTCCTTGATTTACCAGTTTCCTGAAAGGCTCATCGTGAGTTACATATCCGAGGTCGTACAAAAATTTGTTCCAAAATCTTGAATAGAGTAAGTGTCCTGTGGCATGCTCAGATCCGCCAATATAGAGGTCTACTTGTCCCCAGTATTGTTCAGCTTCTTTGCCTACAAACCGTTGATGGTTGTGAGGATCCATGTAGCGGAGAAAGTACCAGCTGGATCCTGCCCAGCCCGGCATGGTGTTAAGCTCAAGTGGATAATATACTGCAGTGTTTTGTGTATTATCGGAAGGACTATACTTCCAGTCTTTTGCTCTGCCTAGGGGAGGTTCTCCCGTTTCGGTGGGTTTGTATTCATCTATTTGTGGTAATATCAGCGGCAGGTCGTTTTCATCAATGGTATAAGGTAAGCCGTCTTTGTAATATATGGGTATGGGTTCGCCCCAGTATCTTTGCCGTGCAAAGATGGCATCGCGCATTTTGTATTGAATGCGTGCTTTTCCTATTCCTTTTTTCTCTGCATATTCAATAGCTTTTGATATGGCTTCGTTCACAGTGAGGCCGTTTAAAAATCCGGAATTTATCATGGTGCCGGCTTTAGGGTCAAAATCGTCTTTGCTGATGTCTGTATGAGGGCCCTCTTGCACAGGGATGATGGGTAGGTTGTAATGAGTAGCAAATTTATAGTCGCGTGTGTCTGATGAAGGTACAGCCATTACCACACCTGTGCCATATCCGGCCAAGACATAATCGGCAATCCATATAGGTATTTTTTCACCGTTGAAAGGATTGATGCAATAGCTTCCGGTAAACTGCCCGGATACAGTTTTTACATCGCTCATGCGGTCGCGCTCAGAACGGTTTTTAGCTTGCTCTACGTATTGTGATACTGCGGTTTTGTATTCATCTGTAGTCAATTCCGGAATGAGTTCATGTTCGGGAGCAATGGCGATATAGGTAACGCCAAACGTAGTATCTATGCGAGTTGTAAAAACAGTGAGCGTAATATTTTTATCAACTACTTTAAAATTTAACTCTGCGCCATAAGATTTTCCAATCCAGTTGCGTTGCATTTCTTTCATCGCCTCGGGCCAATCTATGGTATCCAGGCCTTTCAGCAAGCGCTCGGCATATGCGGTGATGCGCATCATCCATTGGCTCATTTTTTTTCTCTCTACCGGATAACCACCACGTTCAGATAAGCCATTTATCACTTCCTCATTTGCCAGCACAGTACCCAGTGCAGGGCACCAGTTAACCATCGTATCGGCCAGATAGGTGAGGCGGTACTTCAACAGTATTTTTTGTTTTTGCTGCCCGGAAAAATTTTTCCACTCATCTTTGGTAAATGTCGGAGTATCTTCATCGCAAGCAGCCTTCACAAGAGTGTTTCCGGAGAATTCAAATTTTTTTATCAAGGTATCAATAGGTTCGGCTCTGTCGGTTTCGCAGTTGTACCAGGAGTGAAAGAGTTGAATAAATATCCATTGCGTCCATTTGTAATATTCGGGTTTGCTGGTCCATATCTCACGACTCCAGTCAAAAGAGAAGCCTATCTTGCGAAGTTGTTCCTTATATCTTTTTATGTTTTCTTCGGTGGTAATGGCGGGATGTTGTCCGGTCTGTACGGCATATTGCTCTGCCGGCAGGCCAAAAGAGTCGAAGCCCATGGGGTGCAAAACATTATAGCCCTTCAGCCTTTTGTATCTGGATACTATATCGGAAGCAATGTAACCTAAAGGATGCCCCACATGAAGCCCCGCTCCCGACGGATAGGGAAACATGTCTAATGCATAAAATTTAGGCTTTGAGAAATCTTCTTTAGTCTGAAATGTTTTTTCTCTCTCCCAGTAATCCTGCCATTTTTTCTCTATTTCTCTAAAGTTGTATTCCGACATAGTGTTGTAAAGTATTTATATAAACAAAAATAGAAAAATACGGAAAATAAAATTTTTCAGAACTGAAAATTTCCGTACTTATAAAAATGTTTACAAGGCTGATTCGACAACTCACATACGCATAGACAGTGTTATTGATGGTTTTGAATTCTCTGAATAAGTGCAGACGCTACAATTCATGCCTGGTTACATATTAGCAGAAAAATGTGTTGAAATGTTGCCTTTTCGCTAATGTGGAATCTGGGATTGACAATAAATGAATTTGCAAAGTGATAAAGATTTTTGTTGGATGAAATTTGTATACGGCTGTATGTTTTATTGGCATGCATAAGAAGCATCTCAAATGGGCTATTAGAATAAGATGCTTTTCAAAATAATACATAAATCATGCAAATGAGGTATAAGAAAGATTCTACGGGTCGTAATTCAAAAGATAAGAAAAATCTACAATCATCTGATAATATGCTAAAGTTAAAATTAGCTTTGGGATAAGTTCAAGATAATCTTATCACCGCATTGATCTGAATTCGAATCAAGTATGTATACCCTCTTTTTCGAAATATTCTATTATGAGGCTTTTGAGAAGATGTTCCTGCTCCTGAAGACTGATGTGAGGTACAGGTTTTAGCATTTTCCATATAGGCCATCCCTCACTATCCAATCCTTCAAGAGCATAAAAACCTGCATAGCTCAAAAGTTTACATACAGCAATATGCATTAGGTCTTGTTTTTGTTCCTTTGTAAATTTCTTCTTTGCACTGCCCAATTCTCTCATGCCTATTAAAAACAGCATAGAGCTTAGTGTAGGTTTTTTACCCGTCATCTTTATGAAAGCATACACAACGCGTTCCCATTGTTCGTCTTTTTCCATACCTTTCCGAACATTTTCTGTTTGAGTAATGTTGTAGTCGTGTTTTGTTTACAAAGTTAATAATAACTGTCGGGATTAATTAATGCATTGGTTTGAAACTTGGTTTGATTCTCCTTATTATCAGCTTTTGTATAATCATCGCAACGAGCAAGAAGCCTCTTTGTTTATCGGCGCTCTCATTTCATTTTTGCAGCCTGCCCCTGATGCTCGTATCCTGGACATACCCTGTGGAACAGGACGCCACAGTGTAGAACTGCATAAAAAAGGATTTCATGTAACCGGTGCCGACCTCTCTCTTGAAAATATCAAGAAAGCTCAACGGCTTAGTTCTGAAAGATTACAGTTCATACAGCACGACATGAGAAAACCCTTTGCTTACCATGAATATGACATAGTGCTCAATCTCTTTACTAGTTTTGGGTATTTTGATACAGAGCAGGAAAACATTGATACCCTGAAAAACTTTTCACATGCATTGAAAAGAAAAGGAGTTTTAGTTGTTGATTACATGAATGTAAAAAAAACTATCACAAGCATGATTGCTCATGAGTTAAAATGGGTTGAAAACGTAAAATTTGAACTGTCAAAGTCTGTTGTTGACGGCTACATCGTGAAGCGGATAATGATAACAGATGGTGCTATACAAAAATGTTACACAGAAAAAGTGAAGGTGTTGTATATAGAAGATTTTACAAATTATCTTAATATTGCCGGCCTGAATTTAACTCATGTATTCGGCGATTATGAATTGAACCGCTTCGATACAGAGAATTCAGATCGTATGATTTTAATAGCTCAAAAAATATAATCAAATTGATTGCGCAGTTATTTATACTATTCGGCACGGCTTTTTTTACCGCCATAAGTATTTTTTTATTTAAAAACATACCACAAAAAAAATTTAAAATCATGCTCTCCTTTAGCGGAGCATATCTGTTTTCCATAACCATCATCCATATTCTGCCTGAAATGTTTCAGGCTACGGAACACTACAAATTAGCGGGAGTATACATATTGGTTGGATTTATCATCCAGATGGTGTTGGAGTATTTCACATCCGGTGTAGAGCATGGACATATACACATACATACAAACGGACAAAAACCACTCACATCACTTTCTTATTCTATGATTATCGCTTTGTGCTTTCATTCCTTTTTAGATGGCACGCTAATGGTACATCCATTTCACAACCATTCTCAAAACCAGACTTATACACTGCTTTTTGGACTCACCATTCACAAAGTACCTGAGGCCTTCGCTTTTTCCACGGTGGTTTACTCACAGTTAAATAATAAAAAAAAACTGCTCATATTAATTTTAATTTACTCTTTATGTTCGCCTACAGGCTTGTACATGAGTCATGCACTTCACGAACAAAACTACATCGGAGAGTCCTTTATTCATTTTTTGTTTGCAATTGTAGCAGGAAATTTCCTTTACATATCTACGACCATTTTTTTTGAAGCAAGCCCCGACCATAAATTTAAAGCCAATAAATTACTTCTCATATTGGCCGGTAGTATGGCGGCAGCTTTGGCAGAATTTACCTTTAATTGATTTACAGAATTTTAAGATGGAACTAACTCAGATGGAACTAACAATAATATCCAGCCGGTAGACGTTATGAAAATAAATTATTTGCTAAAATATTGTATTATTAATCGAAATAATGTATCTTAGCGAATTATTAGTGGTAAATTGTGTTATATAAAAAACAGGTTATGAAAAAAGTTCGTAATGCTATTTCAGGAATAGCTTTATTGGTAGCAGCATCTTTGCTTACAATTTCCTGCAAAAAAGGAGGAAACCCAACAAGTATGAGGCCTGGTGACGCTAGTACCGTTACGGGTATGGCTTACAATGAAAATAATGGTTTTCAAGTCAACGAATATTCAGGCCAACCCGATGCTCCCAATCTTGTCCACATAGAGGGGGGACGTATGGTCATGGGGTCGTTTGAAGAAGATTTATTAAAAAGCGGCGACAACATAGAACGTACCGTGACAGTGGCTTCTTTCTTCATGGATGAAACCGAAATCGCCAACATACATTGGCTTGAGTACATGTTTTATGTGCAGAGAGACTCATCTCAGGAGTTTTACGAATCTACGCTCCCTGATACTACAGTATGGGCAAGCGAATTGGCTTATAATGACCCTTATGTAGAGCATTACCTGCGCTATCCCGGATTTCGCTTCTTCCCCGTAGTTGGCATAACATGGCTACAAGCCAATGACTATGCTGTGTGGCGTACCAATGTTGTAAATGCTAACCTTGCAAAAAATGCAGGTGTAGAAGTTCCTGAAGGAGGTGGACGTATACCTCTTGAATCCGGAGTAGTAGTACCCAACTACCGCTTGCCTTCGGAAGCTGAATGGCAATATGCCGCACAAGCTCTCATAGGTAACCAATGGCTTGATGAAAACCAAACACACAACCGCCTCTATCCCTGGGACGGACACGCTTTGCGTAACCCATATGGAAAACAAATGGGTATGTTTCTTGCAAATTTCAAAAGAGGACGTGGTGACTACGCAGGTATAGCCGGAAAACTAAACGATGGTGCAATGATAACCACTCATATTTATGAATACCCACCAAACGATTTCGGCCTCTATTGCATGGCTGGAAACGTAAATGAATGGGTGTATGATGTATACAGACCACTGAGCTATATTGACGATAAACAAAGCGGTGGTTTTGACGACTTAAATCCTCTCAGAAGAAATGGTTTCCTGGATGAGGCTAAAGGTTATGATAAAGCTGGGTTCCAATCTCTGATAGACGACCATGTGCGTGTATATAAAGGCGGATCATGGAAAGATGTGGCATATTGGATGTCCCCAGGCACAAGAAGATATCTTGCTGAAGACTCTTGCCTGGCTACCATCGGTTTCCGTTGCGCAATGATTCAAGCAGGTACAAATTATTAATTTAGTATAGCAAATTTACCTACATAAAAAACCCGCGATAGGCGGGTTTTTTATTTCCCAAGACAACTACACAGGCCAAAGTTTGTTTTATATCGTTTGGTTCAGCACACTTCATCACATACTTTTTTGGGACAGTATCTAGCCGTTGTATTTTCATAGAAACAATCCATTTAGATTCTGAAAGCAACTTCTATCATATCATAGAATGGGTTAGTGGCTATTGGGAGATTATCTAGCCTTTTGATAAAGTTTATTTACCATAGCTTCTATCTCCAAAAAAGCCTTAGGAGCCGCTTCTGCAGAGGGATTACTCCTGTACAACACTTTTTTTTCCTTGCCTTCCGCCTTAACATAAAGAGTGTATGAATAAAATCTGTCTTTAATGTTTGCTCCATACTCACTTTTAGGTAAACTCATAAAGCCATTTTTCTTTATTAAAGTTATCAAGTCGTTTAATTCTTCTTTGGTTAGTGTATATTTTTTCTTAACCTCTTTACGACCACTGGGTATAGAACTTACAGGATTATCATAACTGTCTTTGTATTCAGTAGCTTCCAGGTTGTTTTGATGAATGATGACACTCAGGTTTGAACTGCTATGTTCCAGGTATATAATTTGGTTGTTAGGTTTAGTTTGTGAGAATGCCGGTAAATTCAGCAAGTAAAATAATAAAGGAATTATGCTTCTGATAAATCTGAAATAATTCATAAATGCGTTGTATAAGTTGTTCTAATAAATTTACAAAATAATGCCAACTCTCTAAACTAAGCCGCCTTAATAAAAAAAGTTATGCCAATAAAATTCTTACACTCAAAAGTTTTACCAAGGCTTCTATGCGATAATTCATGGTTGCCAATCAGTACATCTGAGAGAAAAATACACTACCATGAAGATGAGTTAAAATTAACAACGTGTTTGTTTTTAAAGTAACTTGAGGGCGTGATGAAAAGTTAAATGAATTTTTAGGTTTAAATTCATATAAAATGAACATCAGTGAAATTTATGAAATTTATTTACAATCTACCGGCATTAGTACCGACACCAGAAAAATACAAGCCGGTAATATTTTTTTTGCATTAAAAGGAACTACCTACGATGCCAATACTTTTGCCGACAAAGCATTAGCAGAGGGAGCGAACTATGCCGTGATAGATAATCCTGAGTATAAAAGAACAGAAAAACATATTTTAGTGAAAGATACATTGGATTGCCTGCAACAATTGGCATTGTTTCACAGAAATCAGTTCAACATACCGATAATTGCGATTACCGGATCTAACGGCAAAACAACCACAAAAGAATTGGTCGGTGCGGTATTATCTAAAAAATACATTACACACGTTACTCAAGGCAATCTGAATAATCATATAGGTATACCACTGACATTGCTTGCGATGAAGCCTGGTACAGAAATAGCCGTGATAGAAATGGGGGCAAACCATCAGGGAGAAATAAAAAGTTATTGTGAGTATACTCGTCCTACTCATGGCATCATTACTAATATTGGCAAAGCACACCTTGAAGGATTTGGAGGTATAGAGGGAGTGAAGAAAGGGAAGGGAGAACTATATAACTACTTGCTCAAACATGATGGAAATATTTTTATAAACACAACCGATAAAACATTGATGGAAATGTCGCATTTCAAAAATCCCATAACCTATCCTCAGCCGGGCGATTTTCTTCAATGCAAAATGCTTGATTCCTCTCCTTACCTGCGCATACAAACGGAAAGTGGGTTGCAGTTTGAAACACAATTGACAGGGACCTACAACTTTGCCAATATATCGGCAGCACTTTGTGTGGCCAAATATTTTCATGTATCCGAACATGATGCTGTGGAGGCCATAATGGATTATATACCTCAGAACAACCGTTCACAAGTCATAAAAAAAGGTACCAACACCATCATACTCGATGCTTACAATGCTAATCCTACCTCCATGAGAGAGGCCATAAGCAATTTGGCTATTTTGCGCATGGATTTTAAAAAATGTTTAATGCTTGGTGATATGTATGAATTAGGAGAAGAAAGTGAAGCAGAGCACGAATCACTGGGCAAGTTCATAGGGCAACACGCTTTTGATATAGTCTGTCTTTGCGGTAAGCACATGAAGTATGCACATAAAGCATGCCCGGCTTCGAAATATTTTGAATCTAAAGAGGAGCTTCATAAATACCTGATGGATGAAAAAATAAACAATGCATACATTTTGATAAAAGGATCAAGAGGCATGAGTATGGAAACATTGTTGGAAGCGTTGTAAGGGGTAAATTAAATTTTTACTTACATCAGCGAGCTAATACATTTTTTCTATATTTGAAAAATAAAGTAATTACCAATGCAAAAGAATTTTTTAAAGAACGTTTTACCTCATTCATTGGCAAATCTGGCCTTTATTATACTCTTGTGTTTTTATTTTTCACCTGCCTTGCAAGGTAAATTGATTTATCAGCACGACATTATCCAGGCAACTGGTTTTTTAAAAGAATCTATTGATTACGAAAAAAAAACAGGAGAAGAAATCCTTTGGACAAACTCTATGTTTAGCGGCATGCCTGCATGGAGAGGCTACAGCAGCAATGTTTTTAAACACATACATAAATTTTGTACTACCATTGTTCCATCCGTAATATACATCACATATCTTTTGTTTCTGGGCTTCTACATACTCATGCTCGCCATGCGTGCAAATGTATGGTTGTGCTTCATGATGTCTGCAGCTTTTGCTTTTTCTTCTTTCAATATTATAGGAATACAAGCCGGACATTTAAATAAAATACTGGATGTAGCTCTCATGGCTCCCGTAGTGGCAGGAGTATTGCTCATTTACAAAAAGAAATACTATTCAGGTGCAGCTATATTAGCATTTTTTCTCAGTTATCATCTCTATTACGGACATTTTCAGATTACCTATTATCTCATCATAGTGCTTTTATTCACCATAGCAGGATATTTTGTACAGGCTGTAAAAGAAAAACAAATACCAGCGTTTATAAAAGCATCTCTCGTTGCATTAATAGCGGCAATCATAGCAACAGGCCCTAATATATCGCAGCTGTGGACCACGCAAGTATATTCCAGAAGCACGGCACGTGGCGGTTCTGAACTCACTACAAAACAAAAAGCCTATGGCAGCGGATTAGACAAGGACTATGTGTACAACTGGAGTAACGGCGTTACAGAAATTTTTACCACCTTCATTCCCTATTTTCATGGCGGAGCAAGCCAGGAGTTGCTCGATAAAAAGTCGGCTGTATATGAAGCCTTGAAAGAAAACAATATAGACGCTAATCAGGTTATAGCACAACCCTTTCCGCTCTACTGGGGCGACCAACCCTCTACCGCCGGCCCTGTATATTTTGGAGCTACCATTTTTTTCCTTTTTGTATTGGCTATGATCTTGCTCAAAGATCAAATCAAATGGTGGATTTTTGCAGTGACACTTTTGGCATTTTTCCTCTCTATGGGAAAAAATTTTGAGACTTTCAGTGATTTGTTTTACTACTATGCCCCATTGTACAACAAGTTCAGAGCGGTGACCATGATAATTTGCATAGCACAGCTTACCTTCCCTTTTTTAGCTGCCATGCTTTTGATAAAAATTTTTAATAATGAAATTGACTTCAAAACTTTCTTTAACGGCCTTAAATGGGCTGTAATAGGTTGCGGCGGATTTGCTCTGCTTTGTGCACTCCTGGCTACAATGTTTTTTTCATTCCAATCCGAAAATGATGCAGAGTTTGCAAAGTCATATCCTGAGTGGCTCATGGAAGCGCTTATGGAAGACAGAGAGAGCAAGTTCAGGTGGGATGCTCTACGCTCATTGTTCTTTGTGATGGCCACTGCCGCCGTATTGTGGGCGTATATGAAAAAGAAAATACAACCTACAACTGCCGGACTTATACTCATAGCAATAACATTATTTGATCTCATACCGGTAGACCGCCGCTATTTGAACAACACTCATTTTAAACTCAAAAAAAACTGGCAAACTAAAGTGTTTGCCACCTCTCAAGCTGATGAAACCATACTATCCGACCCTGACCCCCACTATCGTGTGTTTAACCTCACCTCCGGCAATCCTTTCGCAGAATCTATGACGTCGTATCATCACAAATCTATAGGCGGATATAGCGCCATCAAAATGGCACGATACCAGGACCTCATAGATAGCTTTTTGTATAAGCAAGACATGAACGTTATCAGCATGCTCAATACAAAGTATATTATATATCCCGATAAAGATAAAAACCCTGTTGTGCAACGAAATCCTATGGCCATGGGCAATGCATGGTTTGTAGATACTTTCAGGTTGGTAAAAAATGCGGATGAAGAAATTGTTGCGCTCAAAAAATTTGATCCGGAAAAAGAAGTTATCGTAGACGATGATTTTAAAAATCAACTGGAAGGCTTTCGCCCCTCTGGTGATACAAGCAAAAAAATACAGTTGGTAAGCTATCATCCCAATCGCCTGAAATACTCATATAATGCGGTTTCTGAACAATTAGTTGTGTTTTCTGAAGTATACTACCAGCCCGGATGGAATGCATACATAGACGGGAAACTAACCCCTCATTTTCGGGCAAACTATATATTACGGGCTATGCGCGTGCCGCCGGGTTCACATACCATTGAGTTCAAATTTGAACCTAAACATTATTTCACCGGAGAAAAAATATCAGCTGCAGGTTCTGCATTACTGTTTGTATTTATAGGTACCATGATATTTTTTGAAATACGTAAGTCCTCTAAAGATATGAAAGCATCCTGAAAACCATGGCTTATATTTTCGATGCATCTCATTGATGATTTTGAAAAAACTGAATTAGGCATTTAAGCGATAATCATTTTATATGTTCTCGGCGGGTGTGCGATCATTCTTCTCATCAGGTTCTCGA